>JABXIM010000114.1 GCA_013373085.1 Oceanospirillaceae bacterium
ACTGACCATCCAGTTCCACATCATCCAGCCGCAGGTGGTGTAGTAGAACAGCATGTCCTCGCGCTTGAGGTCGCAATGCAGCTGGTGTTCCTTGAGGTGCTGCAGCAGGGCGCCGCCGACGCTGTGGACGATGCACTTGGGCACGCCGGTGGTGCCGGACGAATAAAGAATGAACAGTGGGCTGTCGAAGCCGACCTGGGCGAACTCGATCTCGGTGGCGCTCTTGTCGGCGAAGTCGTCCAGCAGAGTCGCGCCGGGCAGCCGGCCCAGGTCCGGCCTGGCCTCCAGATACGGCATCACCACCACCTGCCCGATATCCGGCAGTTGCGGCAGCACCCCGGCGAGCTTGTCCAGCGAGTCGAAGGCCTTGCCGTTGTAGAGGTAACCATCGGTGGTGAACAGCACTTTCGGCTTCGTCTGCCCGAAACGGTCGAGCACGCCCTGGGCACCGAAATCCGGCGAGCAGGCGGTCCAGACCGCGCCGACACTCGCCGTCGCCAGCATCGCCACGACAGTGTCGATCACGTTCGGCACGAAGCCCGCCACCACATCGCCCTCGCCAACACCGGCCCGGCGCAGGCCCGCCGCCACCTGCGCGACGCGGCTATAGAGATCGGCAAAGCTCAGGCTGTCGCGCCGGCCCGCCTCGTTGCGAAACACCAGCGCCGGCCAGTCGTCGCGGCAGCGCAGCAGGTTCTCGGCATAGTTCAACCGCGCTTCGGGAAACCAGCGCACGCCCGGCATCCGCTCCGCGTCCGCCAGCACGGTCCCGCCCCGCACGCTGGCGCGTACCTTGCCGAAATCCCATACCAGCGACCAGAATGCCTCGGGTTGCACCACCGACCATTGGTAAAGCGCGTCGTAGCTCTCGATCGCGACGCCGGCACGCTCGCCGGCCAGCTGCATGAAGCGGAAAAGATTGCTGCGCTCGACCTGCGCTGCAGCGGGTTCCCAGAGTTTTACATTCATCCCACAGCACCTCGTATTCTTTTTGGCATGGCCGGACGCACCTCGGCACTCTCCGGACTGTACTGTTCGTTGGTGACAACTTGAGTGTGCTACAGCGCTATATATTTATTAAGTTTATTTTTATGATTTATTTATTTTCTTTTTAAATCAAAAAAGCGGCAAATACCCCGTCCACACCGGGCGTCATGCGTAATCACACGGGGGTTAATATTTGGAACAGGGATGCTTCGCTATGGGTCGCAGGCCAATACGCCCCCACGAAAATGAACAAGTCTGCGCAGGTGCGTCGGTTTTTGACGGGGACGGGTAAATAGGCAAGGAACTTAAGCTGTTGATCTTAAAACAGATAGAATTTGGTCGGGTTGTATGGGGGGAACGCTTGGGGTATAGAGTGTAACGAACCGGTCAAAACCCGAGGGAGTAAGCGATGGCGGAACCTGACGCGCTTTTTTCAGCGCCGCTGCTGGCACTCTCCTACCTGCTCGGCTGCATCCCGAGTGCGGTACTGGTGTGCCGCGCCCTCGGCGTCGCCGACCCGCGCCAGCATGGCTCGCGCAACCCCGGCGCCACCAATGTGCTGCGCCTCGGTGGCCCCATCCCCGCATTGCTGACGCTGCTCGGCGACCTCGCCAAGGGCATGTCTGCGGTGCTGCTGGCGTACTGGGCGGAGCTGACCCAGTTCATGGCCGGACTCTGCGGCGTCGCCGCCATACTCGGTCACCTGTTTCCGGCGTTCGGACAGCGCCACGGCGGCAAGGGCGTGGCAACCACCCTTGGCGTACTGCTGGCGCTGAGCCCGCTGCTTGGCCTGGCGGCGCTGGCGAGCTGGACACTGATCGCCCTGCTGAGCAAGACCGCTTCACTCGCCTCGGTCGGCACCGCCCTGATCACCCCGCTGGCGACCTGGCTGCTGATGCCCGGTCTGCTGGGCACCGTGCTGCTGATCTCGGCGCTGTTGATCCTGCGCCATCGCGGCAACATCCAGCGCATAATCGCCGGCGAAGAACGACGGCTTTGAGAGCAGGATGACGCGCTACCGGTGACGGGAGCTTCGCCGCGGGGCGCGGCTCCCACGATTGGCACCGAGCGTCCTTTTTTCATAGGAGCGGCCTACCCAAAGGGCACTTCCCTGCTGCGAACAACGCCCCTGCATCTCACAATGCCGGCAGCGTATCCATCGGCCAGCGCGGACGCACGCGAATGGCGAGGTCGCTGTGCTGGCCCGCCAGCAGGCGTTGGCAACCGGCATAGGCGATCATGGCGCCGTTGTCGGTGCAGAACTGGGGCCGGGCATAGAACAGCCGCGCCCGCTCCTTGCGCACCATTTCGTCGAGTTTTTCCCGCAGCCGCCGGTTGGCGCTGACACCGCCGGCGATGATCAGTTGTCGCATCCCGGTCTGCTGCAGCGCCCGACGACACTTGATCGCCAGCGTATCGACGACCGCGGACTCGAAGGCGGCGGCGATATCGGCCTTGCTCTGCTCGTCGAGGTTACCGTCGGCATCGCGCAGGCTGTTGGCGGTATTAAGGGTGAAGGTCTTGAGCCCCGAAAAGCTGAAGTCCAGACCCGGACGATCGGTCATCGGGCGCGGAAAACGAAAGCGCGAGACATCGCCCAGCTGCGCAAGGCGCGCCACTTCGGGCCCGCCCGGGTAATCCAGCCCGATCATCTTGGCGGCCTTGTCGAAGGCCTCGCCGGCGGCGTCGTCGAGGGATTCGCCGAGCAGCTCGTACTCGCCGATACCATCCACCCGCACCAGCTGGGTGTGGCCGCCGGACACCAGCAGCGCGACGAACGGAAACGCCGGCGGGTTCTGCTCGAGCATCGGCGCCAGCAGGTGGCCTTCCATGTGGTGCACGCCGATCGCCGGAATGCCGAGGCCGAAGGCCATCGAGCGCGCTGTCGAGGCGCCCACCATCAGGGCGCCGATCAGGCCCGGCCCCGATGTGTAGGCGATGGCATCGAGCTGCGACTTGTCGAGTCCGGCCTGTGCCAGCACTTCACGCACCAGCGGCAGCAGCTTGCGCACATGATCGCGCGACGCCAGCTCCGGCACCACGCCGCCGTATTCGGCATGCATGTCGATCTGGCTGTAGAGCGCATCCCCGAGCAGCCCCTGTTCGCTGTCGTAGACCGCCACACCGGTTTCGTCGCAGGACGTTTCGATTCCCAGTACTCGCATCTGTCGTTTTCTTCGCCCAATGCCAAGGTGTATAGAGGAAGGACGTCTGCATAACGCCCGCCAAGGTCGCGCATTATCGCGCAAATGGCGGGTTAATGCACTTTACAGTCAAGCCCCCCGGCGCTAGAATTTTGCCCCTCGCTCAGAGTCGGGTAGCTGCATACCCGCGCGGCTATACTTTTACATGTACATGTTAGATGTACATGTAAGTAGAGATGCCTGGGTGGGAAACCCGAATCGATAAACCAACAGCAAGGTCTTTAGATACATGCCTAGCGTAAAAGTTAAAGAAAACGAGCCGTTTGACGTTGCTCTGCGTCGCTTCAAGCGTTCCTGCGAAAAAGCCGGTGTTCTGGCTGAAGTTCGTCGTCGTGAGTTCTACGAGAAGCCGACTTCCGTTCGCAAGCGCAAAGCTGCCGCTGCCGTCAAGCGTCACATGAAGAAGGTTTCGCGCGAAAACTCTCGCCGCGTACGCCTGTACTGATCGATCGGGATTGAACGCACGTCCCTGACACGATCGCTTTGTTGAACGACCCAGCCGCGAGGCAGTAACGATGTCCGAACTCAAGCAGCGAATCAACGCCGAGATGAAAACCGCCATGCGCGCCAAAGACAAGGCACGCCTGGGCACCATCCGCATGATTCAGGCTGAGATCAAGCGCATCGAGGTCGACGAGCGCATCGAACTGGACGATACGCGTGTAATGGCGGTGCTGGACAAAATGCAGAAACAGCGCCGCGATTCAATCTCGCAGTTTGACGAAGCGGGTCGCCAGGATCTGGCTGACCAGGAGCGACAGGAGCTGGAGGTGATTAAAACTTTCCTGCCGCAACCGCTTACCGAGGAAGAAGTGGCCGGTCTCGTCGACCAGGCCATCAGCACGTCCGGTGCCCAGTCGATGCAGGACATGGGCAAGGTGATGGGCGTGCTCAAGCCCCAGATTCAGGGACGTGCCGACATGGGCATCGTCTCCAAGCTCGTAAAAGACAAGCTGGCAGGCTAAACTCCGCGCTGAATCCCCCTCAGCAGGTCCGCCATGGCTGGACGTATTCCGCAGTATTTCATTGACGATCTTCTGGCCCGCGTCAACATCATAGACGTGGTCGACGGACGGGTCGACAAGCTCAAGCGCGCCGGCAAGAACTACTCCGGCCTGTGCCCTTTCCACAAGGAAAAATCCCCGTCATTCAGCGTCAGCCCCGACAAGCAGTTCTATTACTGTTTCGGCTGCGGCGCCGGCGGCAACGCCATCGGCTTCCTGATGGAGTACGACCGTCTCGACTTTCCCACTGCGGTCGAGGAACTGGCACGGCTGGTCGGTCTCGAGGTCCCGCGCGAAAACAGCACGCCGCAGCAGGCGCAGCGGGAGAAGCACCTCAAGGACCTCTATGGCATCCTCGACGAAGCCGCGCGCTTCTACGAGGAGCAGCTGCTCAGACACCCGCAGCGCCAGCGCGCCATCGATTATCTCAAGAACCGGGGCCTGACCGGCCAGGTGGCGAAAGCCTTCGGCATCGGCTTCGCGCCGCCGGGGTGGGACAACCTGATGCAGGCCCTCGGTGGCGACAGTCAGCGCCTCGAAGGCCTGGAGCAGGCCGGGATGCTGATTCACAACGAGGAACGGCACAGCCACTACGACCGCTTTCGCGAACGCATCATGTTCCCGATTCGCGATATGCGCGGCCGGGTCATCGCCTTTGGCGGCCGCGTCCTCAACGACGAAAAGCCCAAGTACCTGAACTCGCCGGAAACCGAGACCTTCCACAAGAGCCGCGAGCTCTACGGCCTCTACGAAGCCCGGCAGGCGAACTCGCAGCTCAAGCGGCTGCTGATCGTGGAAGGCTATATGGACGTCGTCGGCCTGGCCCAGTACGGCATTCGTTACGCCGTCGCGACCCTCGGCACCGCCACCACCGCCCAGCACCTGGAGCGGCTGTTCAAGCTGGTACCCGAAGTGGTGTTCTGCTTCGACGGCGATGCCGCCGGCCGCAAGGCGGCAACCCGCGCGCTGGAAACCACCCTGCCGGTGATCCGCGACGGCCAGGAGGCCCGCTTTCTGTTCCTGCCCGAGGGTGAGGATCCGGACAGTCTGGTGCGCCGGGAAGGCAGCGACGCCTTCAGCGCCCGCCTCGACGAAGCGCTGCCGCTGTCGGAATTCTTCTTCCGCTCGCTGACCGAAGACGCCGACCTCAACAGCCTGGCCGGCAAGGCCAGCGTCGCCAACGACGCCCTGGCCCTGGTCCGCTCGATGCAGCCGGGGCTGCTGCAGCAGATGATGCTGGAGCGCATCAGCGAACTCACCGGCCTGTCGCAGTCGCAGATCAACAGCGTCAACAACCTGCAGGAAATCACCCAGCCCGCCGCCCCGAGCCGGGAATCAGCACCGCCGCCGCCGGCCCCGCCGCGCGCCTTCCGCGATACGCCCGACGCCGCACCGGCGCCCGCCAAGAGCAAAAAGCGCAAGCGCAACCTGAACCTGTACGAAATCGCCATTTCGGGCATACTGCACTTCCCGCGGGACGCGGCCAGCCTGCCCCGCGCCGATGAATTCGAGGGCCTGCCGGATCAGCACCAGAGCCGGCTGCTGGCGCGACTGGTGCGCTACTTCCAGGAAACCCCGGACTCCTCCCTCGGTACCCTGGTCGTGGACTGGCTCGATGACGTGCAGCTGCAGGAACTGTTCCTGGTCCTAAACGAAATCGCCTACGAGAGCGACCTGGAAAGCCCCGAGGAACTGCGCAAGAACTTCCACGGCGCCATTCAGCGCTTGCTGCACGAACACCGCCCGGAGCACGAACTGAAATCGCTGCGATCCAAAAGTCTGCAAACCATGACCGCGGACGAAAAGCAGCGACTGATCGAACTGAGCCGCTACCGGCACTAGCATTCTTCGCCGCCGGCGCCTTGACGCCATCGCCGGGCGCCCGCGGCGGCACACAGCCCTCAAGACCTTCCAATCTGGTCTACTTTTAAACAGGAACAGTCGCGAAAAATGGCTGTCAACTGGATTTAAATGGCGCCGAAATGTATAATACCGCGCTCTCTTTTAGGCTACCCATCTTTCATCGTCTCGTAGGGCCTCTATGACAGATACCTCTCAGCAGCAATCTCGTCTCAAGGAACTGATCGCCCGTGGTAAGGAACAGGGCTATCTGACCTATTCCGAGGTTAACGATCATCTGCCTGAAGATATCGCGGATCCGGATCAGGTCGAAGACATCATCCGCATGATCAACGATATGGGCATCTCGGTCACCGAGGAAGCTCCGGATGCGGAAACGCTCCTGATGACCGAGGGCGACTCTGCCGAAGAGGCCGACGAAGATGCCGTAGCGGCACTGGCGGCCGTCGAGTCCGATGCCGGCCGCACCACCGATCCGGTGCGGATGTACATGCGTGAAATGGGTACCGTCGAGCTGCTGACCCGCGAGGGCGAGATCGATATCGCCAAGCGTATCGAGGAAGGTATCCGCGAGGTCATGTCCGCCCTGTCCTGCTTCCCTGGCTCCGTCGAGATCGTGCTCGGTGCCTACGAGAGCGCGATGCTGGAAGAGGGCCGCCTGAGCGACATCTTCAGCGGCTACATCGACCCGGACGACAGCAACTTCGTCATGACGACCTCCGACGACGAGATCGAAATCGACGAGGAAGATGAAGACGAGGACGAGGACGAAGACGAAGACGGCGACGACAGCAGCGACGAAAAGGATCGCGGCCCCGATCCGGAAGAAGCGCGCCAGCGTTTCGCCAACCTGCTCGATCACCTGGAAGGTGTTCATACCGCTGTCAGCGCCCATGGCCGCAACAGCCAGGAGACCCAGGAAGCGCTGGTTGCGCTGGGCAACGCCTTCTCACCGATCAAGCTGTCGCCGCGTTACTACGACACCCTGGTCGCCCGCGTCCGCGACTACATCGACCGCATCCGCGAGCAGGAACGCGCCATCATGCGCATCTGCACCCAGCGCGCCCAGATGCCGCGTCGCGACTTCATCAAGTCGTTCCCGGGCAACGAGACCAACACCAGTTGGTTCGAGGACATCATCGCCCGCGGCGACGCCTACGCCTCCGCGATGCAGCGCAACCTGCCCGAGCTCAAGCGCGCGCAGAAGAAACTGCTGCTGATCGAGGAAGAGGCCCTGATCGACCTTTCCGAGATCAAGGAAATCAACCGCCGCATGTCCATCGGCGAAGCGCGCGCCCGCCGCGCCAAGAAAGAGATGGTCGAGGCCAACCTGCGTCTCGTTATCTCGATCGCCAAGAAGTACACCAACCGTGGCCTGCAGTTTCTGGACCTGATCCAGGAAGGCAACATTGGCCTGATGAAGGCCGTCGACAAGTTCGAATACCGCCGCGGTTACAAGTTTTCGACCTACGCCACCTGGTGGATCCGCCAGGCGATCACCCGCTCGATCGCCGACCAGGCGCGCACCATCCGTATCCCGGTGCACATGATCGAGACGATCAACAAGCTCAACCGTATCTCCCGCCAGATGCTGCAGGAGATGGGCCGCGAAGCGACCCCGGAAGAGCTGGCGGAACGCATGGACATGCCGGAAGACAAGATCCGCAAGGTGCTGAAGATCGCCAAGGAGCCGATCTCGATGGAAACCCCGATCGGCGACGACGAAGACTCGAGCCTGGGCGATTTCATCGAGGACACCACCCTGCACTCTCCGGTCGACTCCGCCACCGGCGAAGGCCTGCGCGAAGCCACCCGGGAAGTCCTGGCCGGTCTCACCGCCCGCGAAGCCAAGGTACTGCGCATGCGCTTCGGCATCGACATGAACACCGACCACACCCTCGAGGAAGTCGGCAAGCAGTTCGACGTCACCCGTGAGCGTATCCGTCAGATCGAAGCCAAGGCGCTGCGCAAGCTGCGCCACCCGAGCCGCTCCGATCACCTGCGCAGCTTCCTCGACGAGGGCTGATTAGGAGGGGTACAACCCTGTACAAAAAACGCAGCCAACTGGCTGCGTTTTTTTGTATCCGCAATAAACTCCGGCGCAGCCGACGCAGACCAGATACCGGTATCCCGCCGTTTAATCGCCAGCAAAACACCAATTGTTCCAACAAATTCAAAGAGCTATTGGCGCGGCCCGACGCAATCGCTATAATTTGCGCTCCTTTCGGGCCTATAGCTCAGTTGGTTAGAGCAGTGGACTCATAATCCATTGGTCGCAGGTTCGAGTCCTGCTGGGCCCACCACTTCAAGTCTTAAAAATCGTTACGAATCATGGCGTTACGATTCATTCGTTTTTAAGCGCCCTTCCTGTGTTCCCATTGGATTGTGTGACGAGCTCGAAATCATCGAACAGGGATTAAGGGAACGGCGACTGACAGGTAAGGTTGCAGCCTGAACGAAGCTCGGTCATATTGCCCGGTATAAGGCAACCAGTTCGAACATAGAGAACGTAATGAGACCGTCAGAAGCGCTTAGCCTACATCGGCAGGAAATCCGGGAGATTGTCGAGCGTCACAACGCACGCAACCCTCGCGTCTTTGGTTCCGTCGTGCACGGCGATGACACCGAAGACAGCGATCTCGACCTGCTCGTCGATCCGATCGATGGAAAGACCTCCCTGATCAGTCTGGTCAGAATCAAGCGCGATCTCGAAGTCGTGCTGGGAGTCCGGACAGATGTGCTCACACCGATGTCGCTGCATGAACGGTACCGCCAGGACGTGCTGCAGGAAGCCGCGCCTGTATGAGTCGAAAGCCCCGCAGGGTACCCGAGCGGATCCAGGACATGCTCGAGGCCATCGGCCATATCGAGTCAGACCTCGGCGATTTGAGCAGAGACGAGTTTCTGACCGACGGCAAGACACAGCGTGCCGTTATCGAAAGCCTGATCGTCATCGGCGAAGCAGGCAACAAAATTACGCAGTTGGACCCGACGCTCAAGGATTCAGCGCCGGAGCTTTGGCAGCAGTTCCGCGATGCCTACGACATGCGGATCATCCTGACCCATGAGTATTTCCGAGTCGATGCCGGCGTGGTCTGGACGACCATCCAGGACAACCTGCCGCTGCTGAAGGCACAGCTGACAGGATTTCTATCTCAATACTCTCCAGCGGATTAGTGCCCTGCTCAGGTCGCCAACTACAACCAGGTCAACCTGAAGAGCTCCGAGGCTGTGATCACGTACCCGGCAACCTCTGGCGCTATTCTGCAGAACTTTCGCCTCTACAGCTCCCGGCAGCACGTGCACCCACTCTGACCCTGGAGCACGACACCGAGGGGTAACAATGCGTGCCGTTAGAAGGGACCCATAATCCATTGGTCGCAGGTTCGAGTCCTGCTGGGCCCACCACCTCCCCTCCCCCAACTTCCATGACGAAAACTGGCGCGCCTTAACGGTTGCTCCCGCTCTACATCCACAAGTACGATTTGTCTGTTGGCGATACTTTAGATTTGGCAGTTTTGTAGTAAGGTGGTGACTTGTAGCCGCTGCGGATAACCCCGTGGCTTCTGGCAGACCGACCACCGGGACCTCGGATACATGGCAGGGATAGACAGTGACTGATCAGCCCAACCTCCTCCCCTTCGCTTCGCGTCGTTTCAAGCGCTTGAGCACTGCGCTTGGCCTGAGCCTGATCCTGGGGGCGCCTGTCGCGTTCGGGGCCAGCCTGCTGACCGGGTTCGATGCCTACGAGAAGGGCGAGTTCAGCGTCGCGCTGCAGCAGTTCCTGACCCTTGCCGAGCAGGGCGAGTCGGAGGCCCAGTACAACCTGGCGCTCATGTACCAGCAGGGGCTGGGCACCGCCGCCGATCCGGCGGAGGCCGCCCGCTGGTTCACGGCAGCAGCCCGCCAGGGCAGTGCCAATGCCCAGTACCGCCTGGCGATGCTGTACGACAGCGGCGAAGGCGTTCCCCAGAACAACCACGAAGCCGCCCGCTGGCTTCGGCAAGCCGCCGACCAGGGCCATCGCACCGCCCAGTTCACCCTTGGGGGCCGCTATTACAGTGGCAAAGGGCTGGACCAGGACTACGGCCGTGCTATCGCCTGGTATACCAAGGCGGCTGAGCAGGGCCATGCCAGCGCGCAGTTCAGTCTCGGCGTGCTGTACGAAAGCGGCAGGGGCACAGCCAAGGACCTTGAACGTGCGCGCTATTGGTACCAGATGGCCGCCGAGCAGGGCCATCCCGGCGCGCAGAACAACCTGGGGGCAATCTATCTGATCGGCAAAGGCATCGAACCCGATCCCGTGCAGGCCTACAAGTGGTTCAGTATCGCCTCCAGGCGCGGCGAAGGCGCCGCCGGTCTGGCGCTCGCGACCGAGGAGCTGACGCTGGACCAGATCGAGCAGGCCAAGGCTCTGGCGCAGCAGTGGATGGAAAAGCGCAATTATTGATGCGCCGGTCCCACACCAGACCCGGCTAATCGTCGGGTCTCGCCAAAAGCCTTCTATGCTTAAACCCTAAACCCCGCTTATTCACCCGGGTGTGGTACATCGCCCAGGCCAGAATCCAGACGCGGGCGCTCTCACAGCCACCAGCAACACCAGGACCCTCTTGTGATCGTCACCCTTTTGCCACTCTTCTCGCTCTTGCTGAGCTGCTTCATCATGATGCTGGGTTTCGGCCTGACCGGCCTTCTGCTGCCGGTTCGCATGGGGCTCGAAGGCATGAACACCGACACCATCGGCATGGTGCTGTCGATGTACGCCGTCGGCATGCTACTCGGGGGACTCTATGCCCGCCTGCTGATTATCCGCGCCGGCCATATCCGCATGTTCGCCGCGGTGGCCGCACTCTGCGCCATCAGCGTGCTCGCCTGCAGCCTGTCCACCAATCCCTGGCTGTGGGGGCTGATGCGCATGCTGATGGGATTCTGCATGGCCTGCGCGCTGGCCGCGATCGACAGCTGGCTCAGCGAAAACGCCACCCAGGAAACCCGCGGTCGCATCCTCGCCGCCAACCAGATCGTGATCATGGGCGCCTTCTTCATCGGCCAGTTCATGATCAACCTCGCCAGCCCGAGCGACACCACCCTGTTCATCATCGCCGGTATGCTGCTGTCGCTGGCGCTGATCCCGATCGTCATGAGCCGCAAGTCCGGACCTTCGGTAACCGAGGTCCGCTCGATGTCGATGGTGGCGATTTTCCGCCTCTCGCCGCTTGGCGTCGTCAGTTGCTTTTTCTGCGGCATTCTTTACAGCGGCATACTGAACATGCTGCCGATTTTCGCCGGCAATTACGGCATCGAAGGCTTCCAGCTGTCGCTGTTCATGGGTGCTGCGGTGTTCGGGGCCTTTATCCTGCAGTTCCCGGTCGGCTACCTCTCCGACCACTTCGACCGCCGGACGGTACTCTTCGGCCTGCTGATCGTAACTATCGCCGCCAGTATCGCTGCACCCTTTCTCGTCGGCCTCGACAGCCGTCTGCCGATCATGATCATGGTCGCCCTGATCACCGGCGTGTTCGCCTGCATGTACCCGATGAGCATCTCGGAAACCTTCGACAAGGTACTGCAGAGCGACATGGTCGCGGCCATGGGCGGGCTGATCGCCGTCTACGCCCTGGGCAGCATCATCGGTCCCTATGCGGCATCGCTGTCGATGCGGCTATTCGGCAGTGACGCCCTGTTTAGCTTTCTCGCCGTACTCGAAGCTCTGCTGCTGCTGTTCGTGATTTACCGCATGCGCGTCCGCGATGCCCTGCCGATCGAAGATCAGGAGAAATTCGTGATTCACGGCGCCGGCGCCGCCAGCTCGCTGGAAATAGACCCCCGTTTCGAGTACGAGGAGCCGGAAATACCGCTCAGCGCCGAGTCCGAAACGGTGGTTCGGGTGGCACAGAGCAACCCCGGGGCGGCGGTCAAGATGGCCATCGCGCTGGCGGAGTACTCGCCTGAACAGGCCGCTCAGCTGGCTGCCGCCCTGACGCGCGTCGAACAGGTCGATATCTCGCGCCTCTACGCGGCCATTACCGAAGCGGCGCCGGAACTCAGCCTGTACATCGCCGAGGCGCTGGCAGCCGCATCACCGGAACAGTCGGACGAACTGGTGTCCTGGATCGCCAAGGAACAGCCGGAACAGCTTTCCGAGATTATCGTCGCGATCGCTGAGGCGGTGCCGGAACACAGTCTGGATATCCTCGGCAACGTCGCCGAAACCGTGGCGGAGCAGACGCCGGAGGTGCTATTCGATATGGCGGAAACCTATGCCAGCCATCTGCACGAGCACCTGGACGAGATGCGCCCGGTCGACCGCGCCGCGGCCCATGCCGGGCATCAGGCGGCCGACCTTTACACCCGATTGGCCGAGTTCATTCCGGAGCGTGCCGCCGATCTTGCGTACACGCTTGCCGAGGCGATGCCTGAAGCGGCCACGGAGATCACCGAGGCCTACGTCAACAGCCTCATCGAAGAGCCGGAGACGAAGACAGAGCCGGACAAAACCACAGCCGATACCGACGCTGAAATGATCGGCTGCCCCGCCGAAGAGCCCACCGGGAAAGCGGCGCCAACGCCGGAAGAGCAAGCCCGAATCGCCAGCGCGCTAACCGCGTTTATCACCCACATGACCGAAACGATGCCGGACCAGGCGGTCGAGATCGCCGCCGTACTCGTCGACTCCTGCCCGATTCTGGCTTCGGAACTGATCGAGCGCCTGCAGGCGGTGGAACAGCTCGACAGTACCCTGTCCTCGAGCGTCGACGACAAACCGGCCCCGGACATCTTCGCCGATTATCCCTATGACGAGAGCGCGAAGACGGAGAAGGGAGAGGCGTAAGGCGTTAGGCGTCACTCCACCCCTTCGTCAATCTGACCGCACTCTCAAAAAACGCGCGAAGCGGGGCAAACCGTTTACCGTCAGGCCGTTAAAGCGGTAGGTGACGCGAGCCCCCAACGGCGGCGGCGATGCCCGCTCGGCATCGCTGAGCCCGCTCCCGAGCCGGAAACGGCGCCCGTTGTCGTCCTCCACCAGGAGCGCGCCGACCAGGCCGCTGTACTTGCCCTCCCCCGGTGAGTAGCCGATCACGACGGCCTCCGCATCCTGGTGAGGCTTGTACTTGAGCAGGTCGGTGCTGCGTCCGGCCTGATACAGCGCGGTATCGTGATGCAGCATCAGCCCTTCGCCACCGCCCCCGACTACCCGGTCAAGCAGCCGATCGAGGTCGAGGCGGTTGGCGATGCGACGTTGCTCGACCGCCTGCAACCAGAGACTGGCAGTGTCCGCAAGCAGGCGCCGCAGTTCCGCCTGGCGGATACCGAAAGCCGCAGCACTGCCCGGCAGGTCGAACACCATGAAGCGCATACCGAGCCAGGCACCCTCATCCGTTTCATAGCGCCGAATCAGCGCCGATAGCTCCGTGAAACGGCCGCGACCGAGCCAGAGTTCGCCGTCGAGGGGATCGTCCGGCCAGCCGCGGGTAAACCACTCGGGCGCCTCGACGGGATAGCCGCCGCGTGTCAGTAAGCGCTGACCATCCCAGCGGGCACGCACGCCGTCGAGTTTCTCGCTGACCCAGAAATCGCCGACATCGACGTCACTGCGATAATCCTCCGCCAGCATCATCGGCACCGGAGCCGCCGCCAGCTGCTCGCACGGAACCAGCGGCGCCGTTGCGCCGAGCAAGAGATATAAAATATTTCGGGAACAGGTCATGGACACTTCCTCCCTGAAGTATTGAAAGCGCGCCGAATCCTTGGCGCTCACAAGGTAGGATAGATGGACAGGATAGTTACGGCCAGGCATGGGCCAAACCAGAGTTACGGGGAAACCAGGAGAAAAGTGTCAGCGACCGTCACGCCGCATCAATACGTTCGCCCCCAGTTGACCAGGTCGGAGGCTATACGCCGTTTAAACGACTCGGAGATTCGCGCCTGATCCAGCAAGTCCACCGAGAACGGCAGGTCCGATTCGGCAAGCTGCTCACTGGCCTCGGCCAGTTGCGAAAAATCAATCGGGCCAGCCGCACACAAAAGTATATCGAGATCCGAAGATTTACGTGCGTTGCCTCTGGCTCGAGAGCCGAATACGAAGACGTCAACACCCGGGCCAAGAGCACCGGACAACAGCTCCATAACCAGTCTTCGTATGCTGGCGTTGCCGTCAATCGACATTACGCTGTTCCAGTATCGATAAAAGCGCCTGTGCATCGGGCAGAAACTCCGTAGCTACCCGAAACACCTCTTCGGCTTTCTTCTCATCGTACAGATGGGAGGTTTCATTACGTGCACGATGGTACGTAATCCATCTCTGGGTATCGGCAATAAAGCCGTACTCCGCCGCCATGCGAAACAGCTCTCGCCTGGACAGCATCACCACATGCGCCTCGCCCTGGTCTTCGATAAGCTTTCGGCGCAGCATCTTCCAGCATAACTCGTAAGTGTATTCGAATCGCTGGATCACTGCGTCACGAATAAACTCGTTCTTGGGCTGCTGTAACGCCAGCTCCAGGGAGGCAACGGCCTTTTCCAGCGGTGTCAGTATCAACGACATGTACGAACGATCCTGTATATTACGATAGTGACGGGTACGTATTGGCCAACACCTGTAGGTCAGGTGCGGTGCCGGTGGCTCATAGAGCAACAGCTGAGCCGAACGTAACCAATCGACCTGTGAAGCGGTGGATATGACGCGTTCCGCGATGCCCAATATCACGGTAAACGAACGTCTTTACCGGCGGGGGTACATCGATCCAACCGTACGCCTTACGCGTATTCTAATGCACCCTCGGCGGTCGGTGCAGCGGGTCCCGAATTGCATGCTGTGGCTGATAACCGCTTACCAACTCGAGCAGTAGGGCGCGCAGGCCATCGCAATCGTAGGATTCGCAGCAGGCCTCGATACGCTGGAGCATGGGCCTGAGCTGCGAAAAGCTGAGGCTCTCCTCGTTGGCTTTCATGATCATCGGGTGAGAGGTGCCGGTCACGTTGTCACCGATCAGCAGCTCCTCGTATAGCTTCTCACCGTCGCGCAGACCGGTGAACTCGATACCGATATCGCCGTCCGGGTGCTGTTCGTCACGCACCGAAAAACCGGCCAGCCGGATCATCTGCTCGGCCATCTCGCGGATCCGTACCGGCTGCCCCATATCGAGTACGAAGACGTTGCCGGATTCGGCCATGGCCCCCGCCTGAATCACCAGCGCGGCGGCTTCCGGGATGGTCATGAAATAGCGGGTCATTTCCGGATGGGTCACGGTCACCGGTCCGCCCTCGACGATCTGCTGACGGAACAGTGGAATCACCGAGCCGGACGACCCCAGCACATTGCCGAAACGCACGATGGCAAAACGCGTGCAGTGACCGGGAACCTCCGCCAGCGCCTGCAGCACCAGTTCGGCGCAACGCTTGGTCGCCCCCATCACGTTGGTGGGACGCACGGCCTTGTCTGACGAGATCAGCACGAAATTTTTTACCTCCGCCGCCAGCGCTGACTGCGCCGTCGCCAGGGTGCCGAGCAGATTGTTGCGCACGCCGACCACCATATTGCGTTCGACGATCGGCACATGCTTGTAGGCCGCCGCGTGGTAGAGCGTATCGATACGATAATGGCTCAGCGTACGTTCGAGCAGCGAAGTATCCGTGACCGAGCCGAGTACCGCGACGAGTTCGATACCGCCCTGCATGCACAGCGGCCTCAGCTCCTGATCGATCTGGTAAAGGGCGTATTCGGAACGCTCGAAGAACACCAGCCGCTCCGGCTGCTGGGCAATGATCTGTCGACACAGCTCGGAACCGATCGAACCGCCTGCGCCGGTCACCAGCACATGCTGACCCCTGATGTTCGCCGCCATCAGTTGAGAATCAGGCGCCACTTCTTCGCGCCCCAGCACGTCGGCAATTTCGATCTCGCGAATATCGCTGATATTGACGCGGCCGCTGGCGATATCGGATAGCCCCGGCAGTGTCAGCACCTTGACCGGCAAGGGTTCGAGCAATGCCAACAACTCACGCCGACGTGTCCGGCTCGCCGACGGCATCGCCAGCAGCACCTCGGAGACATCGAAATGCTCGATCAGCCATTCCAGCTTTTCGGGAGGATAAATACGCAGCCCATGCACTTCGAGACCGGCCAGCGCCGGGTCATCATCTACAAAGACCACGGCACTCAGGTCGCTGGCGCTCTCCAGCGCCGTCGCCAGCTGCCGCCCGGCGGAGCCGGCGCCATAAATGATGACCCGGTCAGTCGACGCCAGTCGATACAGTCCGCCGGGAAACTGCTGCAATAGCAGCCAACGCGCCAGCAGCCGGCTGCCCCCGATCACCACCAGGGCAATGAACCAGTAGATCGGAATAACCGAACGCGGAATCCGCTGCTCGAAGCCGATGAAGTAAGTCAGCATCGCCCAGATCAGCACGAACAGCGTTACCGCCTTGAGCACCGTCCAGAGCGCGTGCGGACCGATATAGCGCGTGATTGCCCGATACAGACCGAGCTTCACGAACACCGGTACCGCCACCACCGGCGCGATGAGATAAGCCGGCCAGTGCACAAAACCCTCTGCGTCCCACTCGCCGTAGCGCAACGCAAAGCTCATCCAGCAGGTAAGCGTCAGCGCCAGCACATCGAAAGCCAGAAACACTGTGCGTTTCTGATTGCGGGAGAGTGCCAGTACGGCATTCAGCATTGATCAGTCCTTCGTCTGGTAGCAGGTGACGGTGTGTGAAACGTTCTGCTGCCAAAATACAAACAAGAGGTAGGGGGCTGCCGGTGAACGCGGCGAACCGCATCGTGGAAACCCATCCAGTCGACCATATCCCGCATCGGAATCCTAACTAGCGGCCTCACCCATAACCTCCACAAGCACCCGGCATGTCTTTCGAATCTCATCCGGGGTCAGTGTAGGATGCACCAGAAACATCAAACTGGTATCTCCCAGCTCACGGGCTACGGGTAGTGGTATCGCAGGACGCCACCCAGTGGCGTCGAATGCCTTTTCCCTGTAAACCTCGGAGCAGGACCCGGTATAACAGGGCACTCCCCTTTCGTTGATCTCGGAGACGATGCGGTCCCGCGACCAGGAAGCTTTGAGCTTATCGGGTTCCACGAATAAGTAGCATTTGTACCAAGCATGACGAACATGGTCCGGTGGCTCTGGAACCCTCAGGCCAGGTAATTGCTTCGCGACTTCCAGAATCGCGCTCGCGTTGCGGCTTCTGGCGTCATTCCAAGCTTCAAGCTTTTGCAGCTGTAAGCGACCGATCGCAGCCTGTATTTCCGTCATGCGCGCATTGGTACCAAAAGACTCATGGAGCCACCTGAACCCGGGAGGATGATCGGACCGATGTACCGCATCCCAGGACTTTCCGTGGTCTTTCAAAGCCCAGAGGCGCTTCCAAAGCGCTTCGTCGTCGGTCGTGATCATACCGCCCTCGCCGCCGGTCGTCATGATCTTGTCCTGGCAGAATGACCAGGCGCCTACATCGCCCAAAGTGCCAACACTTCGGCCCCTGTAGCGAGCGCCATGCGCCTGGGCGCAGTCTTCGATTACCAAAAGATCGTGCTTACGCGCCAGATCAATTAGCGGATCCATATCGCACGGCCAGCCAGCCAAATGAACACAGATAATGGCGCGAGTTCTGGCACTGAGCACGGCCTCAACGGTTGAGGCGGTAATGTTCTGCGAATCGCGATCGACATCGGCGAAGACGGGCACAGCGCCCACTGCCACGATCGCCGAAACAGAAGCGATAAAGGTACGGCTCGTGACGACCACCTCGTCACCGGGTGCCAACCCCAAGGCGCGCAACGCCAGCTCGAGCGCTACGGTACCGTTGGCAACCGCAACGGCATAGGCACAGCCGAACTTATCGGCAAACTCGGCCTCGAACGCTTTGCCCTCGTCGCCGGTCCAGTAATTGACGCGATTCGAGAGCAGCACTTGCCTTACGGCTTCAGCCTCCTCTTCGGTGAAGTAAGGCCAGGGGGGAAAAGCTGTATTGATCATCTGTCTATCGGCTACCGTCTCGTACTGCCACAGAGTGTCCACCAGATATATTTCACATCATCCCGCAACCGCCAGTTGCGGATGTACTCGAGATTTATCCTGACCTTATCCGGGAATATTACCTCGCGATTGTAGGCTTCAGGGTCCGGTTGGGCCGCCAGGATCTCCTCTTCGTCACGATACTTCAACGTTGCAGGTCCCGTAATTCCAGGCCGCACGGAAAGGATAAGCAGGGCTTCTCCTTGCAGCCGGTCAGCGAAGCCGGGAACATCGGGCCTGGGGCCGACAAAACTCATATCGCCTGTCAGCACATTCCACAACTGCGGCAGCTCATCGAGCTTGGTACGCCGGAAGAAGCTTCCCAGCCGAGTAATCCTTGGGTCGTCCGCTTTAGTCACAGTTGTTGTAATATCTGCCCTCGGGCGCATAGTTTTTATCTTATACACCTTGAACGTCTTGCCTCGCCTACCGACACGCTTCTGCGCGAATATCCCACAGCTTCCAGTACTAAAGGTGGCCAACAAGGCCGCAAGCCCGATCAACCAGAATGTCATCGATAGCAGCAAAAACGCGCCGCAGAGGTCAATAACTCTCTTAAGAGACGCCTGTTGCGGGTTGAGTCCCTGTTGGAAGTCGAGGGAACTAGTCTCCATTTGACACCACTGAATATCGAGCCACCGAAAGCTTACCAAAACGCTTCTCCAACCGCCCGAGAGCTTCTGCTAATCGACTGATATCACTGCCATCTTCCTTTTGGACGAGACGGCACTGAAACCTGTCCGGCAAAGGCCGCCGCACCTCCACACTCATACCTTTCTGATTCAGGAACGCGACAATACGTTCAATTTCTGTCCCAGGATCCTGGCACAAGGACTCATAAGCAACGTGAACAGTATGCGGGTCCTCTGCTATCCTATCCAACCTGCGATTGAGCCAGTATACCTGGGACGCAATCTGTTCGTAGATATCGCTGTTTAAGTATTCATTGCATTCTTTCGGAAATACTGAAAACCAGCTTTTCGAATTTAATTTTCGAATATTTAAAATTGAACTGGCTGTACTCAGAGGATCTCTTCTCAGACAAACAAAAACAGCATTCGGAAACCGGGACCGTAGTTCCTCCAGTTTTAGAGTGTGTCCGATATAGCCAGTAACGATTGGACGTTCAGGACGACTCAGTACTCCGAACACCTTCCTGATATAGTTGATTCTATTGTGAAGCTTATGTACAGAAATTTTTGGCGGGTTCCGATCATCGATCCCATTTCCGAGCCAATACGACCAGAACTGTAGTCCTTCTGCCGGACCACAAGCGCCCCCGACAAAGCCTTGATCCGATTTGAAGTTGGAACGGTATTCTTTACAGATCCTTCCAGACAGCACTGCTCCGAAAAACGGAATCGCATAAAGTAAATTCCAAAGATTGCTCAGATACAACGCCCCGGTAGTATGCACCAGCGCTTGATAGGTTAACGTCGAACCGCTTCTGGGCAAGGCAACCAGAATTACCAAATTTTCGTCATCGGAAGATCGATTTAATAGCGCTACAACTGGTGACTCGACGACTCTCATGAAAGACAAAGGCAACGTTTGGATTAGCCTCGCTATTTTTACAACAATCGAACTCCTTTTCATGATCAGCCTTTATCTAACTTCAAACACTCTCGACGAATTCTTTCCTGCTCCAACAAAACCGAAATTTTTTCAATGAATCCAAACGAAGAATCCGGAAGATGACCTCTAAAAGGATATAGAATCGATATAAACAAATAAAAACCAGGGAAATATACAACTCTAAGTTTAGAATAGGCCTTTCTAAACAGAAACTTCTGCTCTAAGAAATCATGTATATTCGTTTTATGCCTAACACTTCGCGCCCCATCCGAAACGTATCGCAACTTCTTTACGTTAAGATAATATTTATTCATTTCATGAATCAATAAATATCCGCAGTACTTCCTCAACGATTCAGGTTCAAACCATAATGAGACATAAAAACAACTATCATCCAAGACCAAATTTTCACTAAAGGAGACCAAGCGTCCAGCTTCTTTTTCGAAAACACCCCAGAATTCCGTTTCCTTTGGCAAGGACTCAATCGAATCTCTAAACTGTCTCAAAGACAATGGCTTCTCAAAGCCTTCATAACGCCCAAAAGATGAGAGATAAACTGAATATCCATTATCCAGTATATATTGCCGAGAACATTTAGCAGCATAAAACACTTTCCCGCCTCTGCGAATCTTACTTCGCGTATTTCCACTCAGACGTTGAATGTCCTCCTCTTCGTCCTTAACCACATGCCACCATTCACTGTTCAATAGTGAATCAAACCCTTCCTCCCACCGAATCAGAAGCGATCTTTTTACAAACAACAGATAAATAGCATCAATAAACCTCAAATAGAGGCCTCGACAAGGTAGTGATAATGGCATAATTACATTTTGATATCTTTTCCACTGCACCCCCTTATAATCAAAAAACGTATAGCCTATCATTTATAGAAAAATCCTGAAAATCGATAGCAATCAAGAAACTGCATCAATAAGAACCCTTTCCAATTTTTTAGCCAAGACATTTCGGTCAAAACTTTCAATCGCTAGTTGTCTTGCCGCCCTTCCAGCGTCAGTCAAGCGCACTTTATCACTTATAAACTTTACTAACTCTTGCGAAGCTTGTTCTGGGGAGTCCGGTGGTAACACGATACCAGCGCTAGTTTCTTCGAGTAAATCACACTGCCACCCCCTGTAATTAATCGCTACAGGCGTTCCGGATGCAATGGCATCAAAGAACTTATTAGCAGAATTAGCCCACATTTCAGGAAGATCAATAAAAAGAGATAGTGCGACATCCGCCGCAGCCAGGACATTTTTCATTTCTTCTTTAGGTACAGGTTGCAGAATATGGAAATTCTCTCCCAAAACGCCATTTTGTATGGCCTCTCGCCGAATAAGTTCTTCTTCTATTCCTTTGCCTATCGCAACAAAATTAAGGTTTGAACCAGCCTTTAATGCAACAGAGGCCATTCTTACCATATAGGAGAGACCATTAATCTTGCCGAAGGCTCCACTGTATAAAACAATAGGGCCATCTGAAATATCTGGATGCTGCCTTCTAAAATACTGAGCATCTGAAGCTACAGGGTCAAATAGTTCAATATCACAACTATTGGGAATAACGGTTACCTTATCAGATGGATATCCTGCCTCTACGATTCCTTGCGCCATGCCCGGCGAAAGAGCAACAATCCTGGTCGAATTATGATAAGCAAAACCTTCAAGCCAACGAGCCACCTTAATAGCAACGGGGTTCTTTAAAGCCCCAATAGCAACAGGAAGCTCTGGCCATAAATCCCGTACTTCGAACACCATGGGTATTTTATGGCGTCTCGAGGCAAATAAGGCTGGCAACGCAATAGTCAGGGGCGTGCTCGTTGCAAAAACCACATCGGCGGATATCTCCGTAGCTTTGTACGCCGCCTTCCAGGCGAATGAAACAAATGCACGAATTCTATCTTTATACTTCAATCTATTGGAGTACGGTACCGGAAACCAATATACATTGATACCTTTTTCATTGGTTATAAACCAGTCTTTTTTATCTGTTTTATCTCGCCACGAAGTTATCATATGCACTTCATGGCCGTTCTCAACCAAGCGTCGTGCCATTTCATAGGAACGGGTTCCACCTGTCATAGACGGTGTATTGAAGTACTGATGTAAATATATAATCTTCAAAAACTCATCCTATAACAAGCATTATTTGGCCAGTTTATTAAAAACGCCCTATATTTGAAATAACTTCTTATGAACAGTAATAAAAATCCAATCAAAACAGAAAGTAATTAAGACAACTTACCATATAAGTCCATAAGCTTCTTTGACTCACCGTCCCAATTATTATTTAGAACAAATGTATAACCTCTGTCACCCATAAGCTCTCGTTCTTTCTTATCGACTGCAGCCATTTTTAAAACAGCTTTTGCGAGTAATTCCGCAGAACCTGGCTTAACAAAACTACCGGCCTTAAGACAAGCATATTTCATCCTCCATTTTTCAAAATCACTTGCTATAAAAGGCTTTGAGAATGCCATATACTCATATACTTTGTTAGGGTCAGATTTCGAATGATCACCAACATCTCTTATATAAATAAGCCCCACATCAGACTGTAAAACAAAACCAAAAGCCTTTTCTTGTTTCATCTTTTCATGATAATCAACATATTCCCATCCATTAATACGTTTTGCTTTTTCTAAATCAGCCGAATCTGCCGGCCCGATAAGCCACAATCTACAATTTATATGTTCATTTATATATGATAGAGAAGAGACCATTTCAAACAATCCACGAGACTCACTTAATGCACCGATATAGATCAATCTAAACTCAGAAACTGTTACCTCAATACGCTCTGCATATCTCTTAGCCTCATATTGCACATCATTACTAACTCTTGGCAGATTTAGAATCATTACAGCGTTCTTACCAAGCCGCTTCATTACATTTTCTTGGGTTACAATTGTAAAATCCACGACTCTTGAAGTAATAAACTCTAACCAACCAACAATAAAAGCAAGAAACCTTCTTGATGGAGATGGCAACCATTTCCTCTGCAGCAATCTTTTTGTAAAATCTTCATGAGTATCATAGATTACTTTTCTTGAAAATAACTTCAATAACCAAGCTACCGGTATCGTATCTGGATTATGTAAGTGATAAATATCAGCATTTAGCTTGAAAGCTATTAAAAATATACGCCAACCCATAAATAGTCTGACAAACCGTCTATAGCGGCTAAAAGGAGCTGGGATTACTTTGATACCATCTATCATCTTTTCAGAATCAGACTGAGCAATTAAGGTGACATCGTACCCAAACTCAGCCGCCGATCTTGCCTGTTTCTTAAAGACTCGAACATCATCCCAATCATGAACAGGTGCAAGAATGCATAATTTGTTAGCTTTCATTTGTTATCAAATTAGCGAAAGAATATATATTAATATAATGTTACAAAAACTTATTGGGGTGTGGTCAATAGAACATATCTGAATGATATTTCAAAAAGGAGATAATTATACGCAACAAAAATCATATAAAGCGAAACACGTATAAAACAACCAGGAATTTAAAAATATTTGGAAACTATGATTAAAAACAAAAACACTGACTAGAATTTAAAGGAGTACAGCTTGATCCATCTTTTAAAAATAATTATTTTGTATCCTATATAGTGTACTGGCTTTATAATAAAATAAGGAAACAAAGACAGAAAAATAAAAAATCCACAACGTATAGGCTGCACTCCAAAATAGACATTATCAATTAAATTTATATTATACGCACAGTTCAAATGTACATTTTGATTCCATGCGTAAATTAATACATTGTTATACCTTTTCTTCAACTTATTGTGAACAGGGCCCTCTGAAGATTCTATCATATCGATTAAAGAGGTATTTTTTACCTCCTCCTCTGAATAGCAGTTACTCTTTGTAACCATATTAGACGAATCAACATGATAAATAGCACCATAATGTTCACTCATAACAAAACCGCCAGCATTTTTTATTGCTCGCAACCAAGTATCAACATCGCCTCCTCTTTTCATTTTACCTTCTGGGAACATGCCACATCCTATCAAAAGCTCTCTTTTAATGCATACAGTATTGGTATTGAATGGAGCAAAAGACAGATACTCAAAAAAACTAATACGACGAGGCAGTATAAATTTATTGCACACAACATAATCACGAACTTCCCGCCCAGCCTTCGACTTTATAAACCTTGCAGCAAAAAAACTTTCATGTGGGAATTTTTTTATAAGATGATACATTTTTTCGAGATGATCATCATACCATTCATCGTCCGCATCAAGGAAAACACACCAATTAGTAGTTGATTCCAAAATACCAAGATTCCTAGCCGCATAACCACCTGGACCAGCCTCTCGCCTTTTTAGTATTTTAAGTCGGCTATCATTTATCTTTAAAACTTGTTCCAAACCGTCATCCGTAGAAGCATCATCTACAACAATAACCTCAAATAATTTAAATGTTTGTCTAGTAATAGAATTAAGAGCACGCAGCACGTGAGGTGCTTTATTGTATAAAGGCACAATAACAGTAAAATATGGACTCATTGAATCTTCCAACAAAACAACAATTACTAATATTTAACAAAACAACATATAATATAATTAAAAAATTCTCTTATCAATACAAATATAAAATAGATTTATAATACTTCAGCGCAATCTCCGCTGATTATTTTTTATTTTTCACTTCGGCTAGATGCACAAATCATCGATGAACGGGAACCCCAGCAAGTTGACTCAACGATCCAAGTCAAAATACACGGCCCAGATAGCCCTTCACCTTCAGTCTGAAACCGGCGTTGATTGTCTAGTTTAGTAGCCATTCACAACGCTGTTCCGCCAGTCACTGCTGGCTATTTCACCAAGTTGTTCGGGACACAAGGCAGGTCGTGTTTGACGAATGTTTCACATAAAAAGTACTGGTCATAAGGTAACTCCAGTCACTGGACCCGACTCGGCTTCATCGGAAAAGTTGACAACTATTACAGATAGATTATTCTTGCCATCAGCCAAGTGGCGATGCGGATGCCATAATTTTAGCGAAATTTTCATTTATCTAGGCATTGAGCCGACAACAGACGAAAATAGCGTTCATGCGCAACAGTGCGTAGGCCAGATTTACGATATCCTCTAGCCACGGTTTACAGATATCGCTCTTGAGTTATCTGCTCTTTTACTTGGGTTTCATAACTCGACTATGCTAAAAATTTTGGGACTGTCAGGCGTGAAAACCAAAGACTATTTCTTTCGAAATATAGTATAGCCCATTAAAAAATACGGGTTGCTAGTTATTCTGGCTCGACTATCTAAATCCCCATCCACTTAACAACATGAATCTTAACCACTAACAAATAATATACTTTGTGTCACCCAAGTATATCTCGCATCACACTCTTTATACCAGAGTATTCTTCGTACCCACCTCTTATCCAGTACTTGATTACAGCAGGGACCCGAAAGAGCAAACTTCTATCTCGAATTGAAATTCGCTCACGATGACTTTCTACTTTATTTCTGTATGTTTTCAAGAGATCTTTCAGATTCTCTAAATAAAAGCCTTCATTTCTCTCTATAGCTCGCTCTAGACCATAAACAAAGATCTCGAGCTGTTCCAGTTTCTGTTTTGAAAGCTCTACTTTATGTGATGTGAAGGTAGACGCTACTCGTTGCTGATAAAAGGAAAATCGATTTATTTTAATTGTACTATTTGCAATAAAGCTCGACTCATTGCCTCCATGCCTTCTATAATACTGAAGAACTTGGTAGATAATCATTTTACACTTAAGGCCATCTGCAAATTGAACTATCCAATTATCATGGGCTTCGAACTCTGTTGGTATAGGCATACATATATTTAACAATTCACGCCTTACTGCGACACAACACCCCATAACAAATGTAGAATCGTTTAATCCCGCAGAACGGATTTGTCCTAGCTTTGTCAAACCCACTGGTTTTAAATTAGCATCAGTTAGAGCTGCGTCATTCATAAACAAAAGTTTATCTTTATAGCGTTTTGCCAAATCTACGACAACCGATATCTTATCTTTAAACCAAACATCGTCTTGATCACACAAAAACACCAAATCTCCTTTAGTTTTAGATATAGCCAGATTAAAATTACCAGCATAACCTAGTCTTTTTTTGTTCTTATAAAAACGAACTTGAAACGGAGCACTTTTTGAAAATTCTGCAACCACATCTAATGTATTATCGGTAGAGCCATCATCTGTAATTATCAACTCATTTGGAATAAATGTCTGATTGGCTATACTTTCAAGCTGATCTCTAATATAGGCACTTCCATTATAGGTAGCCATAGCAATAGATATATTCATTACCAAACCATAACTTATTTGGAATCAAAAATTAGTTAAATAGCGTACTCGATAGCATCAAGTTATCTAAATCACTAGACAATAAATTCGTATACAGAATAGCCCTGAGTTTTTTTAAAGGAATGTCGCATGTAATTACGACAAAAAATTTAATTTCCCTTAAAAAAGGATAACATCGACTTATTATCAACGCTTCTTAAGACACCTTCTATCATAGTCTGTGAAATGTTACCCCCTAGCCAGCCAAGTCGAGATAGGTTAATATCGGCTCGTTGTTCATTATAATTATTTAATTACATTAATATCCAAGCTCTCAAATTTTATACGTAATAGAAGAGAATATTTATGAAGCGAGTAATGAATAAAATCAGTAGCCTTACCAAACAAATTATACCAATAAAACAATATATTAATGTTTCTGGGAGTATTATACCTTCACCAGACAGAAGGTGGTGCGGACCTGAATTTAAAGATGATAATTTTTATTTAATGTCTGCCGAAAATGAAGCAAAACGTTTAATAGAAAACTTTCATTGTACGCCGAAAAGTCGGGTACTAGATTTAGGCTGCGGCCAAGGCCGCCTACCAATTGGAATCATTAGACTACTTGGGCACATCAATTATACAGGGATAGATATTGATAGAAATTCAGTAAATTGGTGTAAAAAACACATCGAAAAAGCACATCCATCCTTCCACTTTAAATATTTAGACCTTTACAATGAGCGGTATAATAGAAAAGGGATCAAAATAGATGAAAACTTTCGATTCGATATCGAATCGAAAAGCATTGATATTATATATCTTTTTTCTGTTTTTTCTCACACCACGGAAAATGACATGAGGTCATATCTTAAAGAGTTCTTACGAATTCTTGATAACGAAGGAAAAGTATTTTTTACAACATTTGTTGAAGATGACGTTCCTAATATTTCGATTAATCCAGAAAACTACAAGCTACAATGCACAGGTCCACTACATATAGTTAGATACCAGAAAGAATATTTATTTTCCATCCTAGATGAGTATGGGTATTCCATTCAGGGCTTCACGCATGGAACGGAAGCCGATGGTCAGAGTGGCATTTATTTAAGCATAAAAACTTAATATCAAAACCTGTTATTAAAAACCTCACTATACTAAAACAATTAAAATAAAAAGTCATTCTAAGAACGTTATAACAGGTCTTCGCTTCCTCTGTAGCTCTCGATCACTGTAACTGAAATACGATTTCCAAAATTCAATTTCGGTTTGAACCGTCTGCATTGCTTTTCAGGCTATGCAGACGGTCCAGCCTCGTGCTCACAACATTTGATCCACACCCAAGAGTCTTGCCGTTATATTTATTCAGACCACTGTAACGAGCTTTCACGAAGCAGAGCAGGCACTTCATCATCCAGAGCGTGTGCTGAACCTTGGCACAAGGACTTGCCCTGAGGTACTCGGCGCCGATCCTAAACTTGTTGATCCGTGATACGCTTTTTAGAGCCTTTAATTGTCCGGATCGCTCGGCAATGTGACCGTACGCGTCCACATCTTTCAGTTAATCACGCTTCTCAGCCCCCAGTACCCCCATCAGCAAAAATTAATGCATCATCACTGTGGAGCAGGTATCTAACCTCGTTCAGGTCCTGTTCATTGGCTACCGTGATCGACCTTAGTCTAGCGCGCCAGGCGGTATTGCTCCTGCAGGTGACGGAACTTGAGACTCATGGTGTGAGTCCTGCTCAGCAACAGGACTGCAGACAGGCGCATGAAAGCAATTTCGTACAATGCATGATCGTCGCCCAAAGTGCCCTATGGGTATTACCGGCATTGGGATAATGCGGCTTCGATTCCAACGTTACCCAAGGGATTAGCCTGTCCATGTGACCAAGCAACGTTTCCTTTCGTGTCTGACGGTATTTGTTGCAGAACCCACTGCCGCAAATGTGAGCTGCTAATCCGTCCCGGTTTCCTAGATGCAGTTAATGTTCGCTATTGCCCCATGAGCTGGAAGTAATCAGAACTTATTTAGTTTCCTCAACACGTAAATCAGACATATTCAATTATCATTTATTACCAAAACAAAATCAGCCATTAAAAATGTAATTCTAAAAGCAACTTTTAACTAAACTTTAGAAACTAAAGCTATTTTTTAAAAAAACCCCAAGGATCTCCTTTTACACCTATATAATTATATATATTTTTTACTTCATCCTCCAAAAGAGTATAGACCAGAGCCTCCTGTTCTTTTGAAAAATCAGCAGAAAGCTCTGCTTTAGAATAATAATTCGAGGTAAAATACCGAGCCATTTTTTTAAAAAAATCAGGAATATATTTAACAACATAGGAAGGTAATATTTCCCTTAATCGCCATTCAAAAGAATTAAACATCACTTTATCTTTTCCTGAATTTTTTACTAGGTCATTGTACTCAGGACAAAAGTTATTATCAACATTTAAAAAAAACAAAATCTCCTTAACCGTTGAGGTTGTATCATGAACCAAATCTTCAAACATGATCACTTTTATATTATCATCGGGAAACCATTTTCTATAATGGCAGATATTACTCCAGTACCTGGTCGACTCAACAAAAGGAGGATATGTAAATAGTGCAGAACCAAAGTCAAGCGGCATTTTTAAGCCATACCTCTCGTATCTTTTACTGTCGATCCAATGCCCAGAAGATAATGTTTGCCTATAAACAGATCTTAAGCGAGAAAATGGCTCCCTTACAATATATAATATCTTAGCATTTTGATTATAACCATAAATTCTAGATGCTATTTTTGGAAATTGTCCAGTTTCTGAGTATATAGGGCTTGATTCTCCGTAGATTATACAGCGACGACTGTTATCAAATAAATCAGAAGCATCTACAAGCCTACTCAAATAGTCATCGTAGAAAAATGTATATGGCTCTTTTGGATTGCTCATACAAATATCTGGATGAGAGTTTAAAACCTCATGTAAAAAAGTTGTACCGCACTTTGAAGCACCTATAACAAACAAATTAATTTTTTCAAACATAAGGATATGCAATTATATTGACGCACCGTTCGATTCCGATTTGAAAATTCATATCAAGATTAATCTAACTTTACAATTTTTCCAAAAAGTCCGGAATGACAAAACCATACTACTAAACTATTTTAGTCGCAGGATGCATTTAGAACTATAGGCGGCAAAGATATTAACTTACAGAAAATACGCCATTCGCTTAAATGTTTCGTTTCGACTAACCAAATCCTCATACTTACCCTTATCTATAACTTTTCCAAGCGATATCATAAAAATAATATCGCATCTTTTAACTGTTGTTATACGGTGCGCAATCATGATGATCGTTTTCTTTCCTGAAAATCCGTGAATGGCTTCCATTATCATCTTTTCGGTAACACCGTCTAGCGCACTGGTCGCTTCATCCAATATAAGGACGTCGGCGTCGTTGTAGAGCGCTCTCGCTATGCCAATGCGCTGCCGCTGACCTCCCGAAAGCTGGATTCCGCGCTCCCCGACGCGAGTATCCAATCCATCGGGCAAGCTGGCGACTAGCTCATCCAGATGAGCGATAGACACAGCTCGCCGGACAAGGACATCATTGATCATATCGGAGGGCAATCCAAAGGCGATATTCTCGCGAATGGTGCTATCTGCTAAAAATATCGACTGTGGTACGAAACCTATTGTACTTTGCCATGAACGCAGATTCGATTTCGTTACCGGTTCACCATCGATCAACAACTGGCCTTGTTCCGGCACGATTAATCCCAACAGCAGGTCAATCGCCGTAGACTTGCCCGAACCGGATGCGCCTACAAGTCCAATTGTCTGATTGACAGGAATATCAACGTTCAGGCCCTGGAGGACCGGTTCCAACTTGCCCGGATAAGTAAAACTCACATCCTTCAATTGAATCGAGCGTTTCGGTACTAAGTGTTTTTCGCCATCATTCGGTTCTGAAATGGTTGAGACCGCATGTACACTCTGTCTCAATTCATCCCTAACCGCCTCAAAGGCAGCAAGGTTGCCTCGTATCTGAGAAACACCGGAATAGACCTGTTGCAATGCCGGTAACATCTTGAATCCCGCCAAAGCGTAAATGGAGAGCACTGGCAAGATAGCCCCCAAGTTACCCTCATAAACTGAAAGGAGATAGAGTACCAGCAGAATAACGCCGGCAAAGGCCACCAGTTCCATCGCATAACGCGGTACCTGCCCCATAGCCTGGGTCGTGCCCTGGGCACGGGCGAAGCGCTGGCTGGCGTTTTCGAAGCGTTCGGTGAATATATCCTGACGCCCAAGCAGCAACACATCCTTGATACCGCCGAACCCCTCGCTCATCAGTTTCAGGCGTTCGCGCTGCGCGGCCGTTACAGCTTTGCCGTTCGCCATCAAACGTCTGCGGACTGTCCGGTAGAGGAGCAGGTAGGCACTTACGAAGATAGCCAGCCCCACAAATGCCACCAGCGGGTTGTAGATAAAGATCGTCACGGCCATAAACAACGCCATCACCAGCTTGGCGTTCATCTGCATCAGCGGTATGAGGATCGTATTGGTGATCCTCACGCATTCCTGAGCGATCTGGTTGGTCAACTGACTGCTGGTGTTTGTGGTATGGAACAGCCAAGGCTGAAGCATATAGTGACGGTAAAGCCGGCTGCTCAGCTCGGCACCCACTTGGGTCCCGTACAGCGACAGCCGCCAGATGGTAAACATCGAAATCAGCGCGGCGACTGTCAAAACGGCCAGTACGCCAAGTCCCACCCAAAACAGGAAGTCCCTCGGCTCGCTCAGCCCTGTGGCACGAAATAAATCCGCGACCAGCCCTCCCCCCTTTAACTGATCGATATCGCCGACCAAGGCCATAAAGGGACCTATCGATACCACCCCTGTAATCTCGGCGAAGGACATCAGGATAACCAGCAGCTGGAGACGTAGCAGTCTTTTGCGTTGTTCTTCCGTCAGCAGGGAATAGAGTTCTTTAAGGTCTGCGAACATTCGGTCGTGATTCTTTTACATTTCAACGTAATTGAAGAAGCTGTTTTAATAGGAGAAATTTGCCTCTCCAAGGATCGAGATAAGGCAATTTCGAAGGGGGCGTAACCACGTTCTACAGCCAGATGAAACGTGCGCGCACCTCTTTAACCACGCTACCGCTCCAGGATTGACCGTCAGTTTCCTGAGGACGCGGCCAAGTCCGGGCAACTATCTTCGAAGATAGGTTCAGGCTCGGCGAATATTGTTCAACGGCATGCTCAGCCGCTGGGTCCGGTGCAGCAGGTTCAGCAGCAGCACCACCCGTTCGGTTCCGTCGTAGCACTCGAATATTGCATCCAGATCCGCAAAAGCCCCCTGGCAGATATGCACTGTATCGCCGGTTTTGAGCTCGCTCTCCGGCTCCTGCCCGGCCACGCGCTGGCGCAGTTCCTCGATAATATTGCTGTCGATGGGCAGGGGCATATCATTGAAGGTCACGAGGCGGCTGACGCCGCGGGTGGAGCGGATCGGGCGCCAGTTGTCGGCGACCTGGTCGAGATAGATGAAGAGGTAGCCGGGGAACATCGGCTCGACCACGGTCTGGCGCTTGCCGCGGCGAATGCGCTCGGCGCTCAGCTTCGGCGCAAAACAGTCGTAGCCCTGGTTTTCGAGGTTCTCCCGGGCACGTTCTTCCTGTCTTGGCTTGGTCTGCAGCAGGTACCAGGCGCGCTGTACAGCCATGGCGCTCTCCGTTTTATCCACCTGGCTATCGAGACCCGGTTCAGCCCCGACGCCTGCAATGCCATTGTTTCTCTAAAATACCACTGACCAAGCGTCTTACGCCTGCTCATAAGCTGTTGCCAGCTATACAATTATAGCCGTTTGTCGACCTGGTCGAGCGGCAGCATAGCTTTCACGTCAAACAATACACTGTGCTCGGGGTCTCTGCACAGCCCCCGGATCCGTGCGGCGCCCATCTCCCGGAAATCGTCGTGGGCCACCGCCAGTATCACCGCATCGAACAGTCCAGGCTCAACCTTTTCCAGCAGCTCCAGCCCGTACTCGCGGCGCGCCTCCTCGGTGGAGACCCAGGGGTCGTATACATCGACCCGGCCGCAGTAACCCTCGAGCCTGCGTATCATATCGATGACCTTGGTATTGCGGATGTCGGGACAGTTTTCCTTGAAGGACAGCCCGAGGACCAGCACCCGGGCGTCGGCGATCTGGATGCGCTTTTTGATCATCAGCTTGATGACTTCTTCGGCGACGTACTGGCCCATGCCGTCGTTGATGCGCCGTCCGGCCAGGATCACGTCGGGGAAATACCCTGCCGCCTGGGCCTTGTGCGTGAGGTAGTAGGGATCGACGCCGATGCAGTGACCGCCGACCAGTCCCGGGCGGAACGGCAGAAAATTCCACTTGGTACCGGCGGCCTCGAGCACTTCGGTGGTGTCGATGCCGAGTTTGCCAAAGATAATCGCCAGCTCGTTGATCAGCGCAATATTGAGGTCACGCTGGGTGTTCTCGATGACCTTGGCCGCTTCCGCCACCCGGATGCTGCTGGCGCGATGCGTTCCGGCCGTGATGATGCTGGCGTAGAGACTATCGACGAAGTCAGCCACCTCCGGTGTCGATCCGGCAGTGACCTTGACGATGCGGGTCAGGCGGTTGTGCTGGTCGCCCGGGTTGATGCGCTCCGGACTGTAACCGATGAAGAATTCACGATTGAATTCGAGGCCCGACACCGCTTCCAGCTCAGGTACGCAGACCTCTTCGGTCGCGCCCGGGTAGACGGTGGACTCGTAGATGACGATATCGTTTTGCTTCAGCACTGAGCCGAGCGCCTGGCTCGCACTACGCAGAGGCGAAAGGTCGGGCCGCTTGTGGGCATCGACCGGCGTCGGGACCGTCACGATATAGACGTTGCAGTCTGCGACGTCCTCCAGCCGATCGCTGAAGGCGAGCCTGGGCGCGTCCGCCAACTCTTCCGGCTCCAGCTCCAGGGTGCTGTCCGTGCCGCCCTGCAGTTCTGCGATACGCTGCGGGTTGATATCATAGCCGACGGTATCGAACCTGCGGCCGAACTCGACCGCCAGCGGCAGGCCGACGTATCCCAGCCCCAGTACGCAAATCCTGACTCGATCCAGGTCAAACATGCGTGGCGTCCTTGTGCTCGCGGTTGTGCAAAGACGGTATCATAGCGCCCGGGGCGACAGCGGGGCAAAGGCAAATCTCGTAGGCGTTCGTTCCTCCGAGCAAATCCAATAGGTCAATCGCCCACGGAGTGGGCTCCTACAACGCAATCCCGGCCCGGCAGCGGGTCGCAGGCAAAACCTTTTGTTTGTAGGAGCTCGCTCTGCGAGCGATCGGGCGGCCAGTGATGAGTGGTGAATAGTGAGCGGCGACAAGCAAAACCGAAGCAGAATCGAACCTGCTCAGCTGCGTTGGGACGCGGATACACCCGTCTCCGGCCAGTTCGACGATATCTATTTCAACAAGGACGGCGGACACGCCGAGACGGAACACGTCTTTCTCGACGGCAACCGGCTGCGTGAGCGCTTCGCGTCGCTCGAGGCGCCCATTTTCAGCATTGCCGAAACGGGCTTCGGTACCGGGCTCAACTTCCTCTGTGCCCGCGCCCTGTGGCTAAAGCTGGCGCCAGCGGATGCCTGCCTGCATTTCGTCTCGGTCGAGAAGTATCCACTGCGCCCCGGGGATCTGGCCCGCGCCCTCGCCCACTGGCCCGAGTTCAGCAACGGCAGCGAACAGCTGCTGGCGCAGTACCCGCCCCGGGCGGCGGGCTTTCACCGTCTGGAGCTCGACGACGGCCGGGTCCGACTGACGCTGATGTTCGGCGACGCCATCGACAGCTACTCGCAGCTGGAGGCCCGGGTCGACGCCTGGTTCCTGGACGGTTTCGCGCCGGCCAAGAACCCGGACATGTGGCAGCCGGAACTCTTCTCCCAGATCGCCCGCCTGAGCCGACCCGGCACCACGCTCGCAACCTTTACCGCCGCGGGCTTCGTGCGGCGGGGCCTGCAGGCGGTCGGCTTCAGGATGGAAAAAGCCCCCGGCTTCGGTCGCAAGCGGGAGATGCTGCGCGGCGCCTTTGGCGAAAGTGAACGCCTACTTTCGCTCAAGCCCTGGTTCGATCTTCCCGAATCCGCCTCCCGCCCTGCCAGCGTGCTGGTGATCGGCGGCGGGCTGGCCGGCTGCAGCGCCGCCCACTCGCTGGCCCGTCGCGGCATCCGCGTGCAGCTCATCGAACAGGCCGACGTGCTCGCCAGTGGCGGCTCGGGCAACCGCCAGGGCGCCCTGTATGCAAAACTGCCGGTCAAACCGACGCATCAGGGCAAGTTCCACGGTAGCGGGCTGCACTACAGCCATCACCTGGCGAAGCGGCTGCTGGGCGACGATGACTGGGCCGCCTGCGGCTTGCTTCAGCTGGCCCTGAACGAAAAAGAGCTCAACCGGCAGCAGCAGCTGATCGATGAAGCCTATTACCCAGCGGAGCTGGTGCACGCGGTCTCGGCTGCAGAAGCGGGAACGCTCGCGGGACTGCCGATCGAGCAATCGGGGCTGTTCTTCGAGCTGGGCGGCTGGATATCGCCGCCGGCGCTGTGCCGGGCGCTCGTCGACCATCCGCTGATCGAGGTTCATACCGATACCCGCATCGGGCAGCTGCAGCGGAAGACTTCCGAAGGTTGGATTGCACTGGGTACCGACGGCACGCAATTGGCTGCCGATGCGGTGGTGATCGCCAACGCGAGCGCAGCCCAGACCTTCGAGCAAAGCCGCCATTTGCCGCTCAAGCCCATTCGCGGCCAGGTCACCCACGCGCCTGCGCCGGATTCGCTGCCGGACCTGAAGACCGTGGTCTGCGGCGACGGTTATATCGCGCCGTCCACCGGCGGCACTTACGCCTTTGGCGCCACCTTCGACCTGCGCGATGACAGCAGCGACATTCGCAACCAGGATCACCAGCGCAATCTCGACACCCTGTCCGGGACTTTGCCAGCCCTGGCCCGAGCACTGGCGACAGAGCCTCTGGAAGGGCGTGTCGGCTTTCGCTGTTCGACACCCGATTACCTGCCTATCATCGGCCCCCTGCCCGTCCGGGACCGTTTTCTAGAGGATTACGCCCGGCTGCGCAACGACCGCAAGTGGCGCTTCGATACTGCACCCACGCATCATCCCGGACTCTATATCAGTGTCGGCCACGGCTCCAAGGGGCTGCTGACCTGCCCGCTCGGAGGCGAACTGCTTGCCGCGGTGATCTGCGCAGAACCCCTGCCGTTGCCACGGGATATCGTCGATGCGTTGAACCCGGCCCGATTTATCATCAAGAATCTGATTCGCGGGTCGATATAACGGAAAAGGCGGAAAATCATTTAGCGGTAATTGGATGGCAGGCGGCCCAGGGCCACAGGGGCCACCTGCGCCAACTTGCCTTCCTGGAGGCCTCGTTATGGCACTGGTGATTTACGATCAGGGCTACCGGATCCAGACGCCGGTGCGCGCCCTGTTCAAGCCGGGTGGCGTCGAGTCGGTCGAGGAGATCAAGGCGGCCCACACAACGGCCAGCGAAGAACAGCGAGTCCATGCCGAAGGCGAGCAGTACCGCATCAAGGGATACCAGGAGCAACTGCGCCGTTCACCACCCCGCTCCAAACCTCCGCTTCGCGGCTACGAGCGCCCGCTTGAACAGCAACCCAGGCCCGGCGCTCCGAGCCTGCCGGCAACCCTCTACATGAGTGCGCCGGTGCAATGGATCACGCGCAATGCCAGCATCGCCGATGCCCGTGACCGTATGCGCAACCTCAGGATCGAGCACCTGGTGGTGATGTCGCCCCAGGAACGCCCGTTGGGCATCGTGTCCTACTCTCAGCTCGAGCGCAGCGGCCAGCACCCTATGGTCAGCGTCGCCAGCATCTATTCCCGTCACCTGATCGCCGCCTCGCCCGACACCGAAGCCTCGCAGCTGGCCGCGACCTTCGTCGAGTACGAAGTCGGCGCCATTCCCATCGTCGACAGTCGCGACCGCCTGGTCGGTATCGTCACGCGCACGGATCTGCTGCGCCTGCTGATCAGCGGCGCCAGGATCGAGAGCTGGGCGTAGGATGCCGGTATACGGAGCGCACCGCACCAGTTGTACCGGTGCGCTTCGCTCCGTTCAGCAGCACCCTACGAACGCCGTTGAGCTCATCACCGAGGATGTTTGGAATCGTTTGGCAACGCCTGGCTGCCGGTGGGTATCTCGATTGGCTCGCCCTTATCGCCGCCAAACAGTCTTGCAAGGAAACGAAACACCCGCTTGACGCCACGCCAGACCTTCGGCAGCAGCCAGATCATCAGCAGGATGAAGACCACCAGGCCGGCGAGGAACAGCCAGGGGTTGTAGAGCGCAGTCCAGAGTCCGGCGATGACCACCACGTCCTCGCCGATCGAGGCCACCCAGTTACTGAAAGGCTCCGGCGACGTATTGATCAGCACCCGGCTGCCGGCCTTGGTCGCGTGCGTGCCGGCGGCGATAGTGCCCCCGACGATAGCGGCCGCCAACCCCACCGGCGCACTGATATCCCCGACCGCCCCGGCCGCCAGCGCGGCGCCCGCAGGTATGCGGATAAAGGTGTGCAACGTATCCCAGCCGGTATCGACGCCGGGCACCTTGTCGGCGAAGAATTCGACGCAATACATGAAGCCCGCCGCCATGATCACCAGCGGGTCGCCGACCACTTCGAGGCCCGGCGGCAGCGTGATGTGGCCCATGTTCGACAAAACGCCGAGCATCAGCAGGGTGGCGTAGAGATTGATGCCGCTGGCCCAGGCCAGGCCCATGGACAGGGCGATCATCTGACTGATCTGGTCTAGCTGATCCATGGTGACCTCCGGGGGGTTGGGGATGGGCCATATGCTAAAGCTTAGACATAACCGGCAGGCGTATGGGACCAGGCTTCAAAACCGGTACAGGGTCACGGTCTGCCATCATCCGCAGGTGTTGGGTTGCGCGGCTTCGCCGCTCCACCCAACCTACGAACGAACTGAGCCTGAAGCCGAGCTTGCCATGTGCCCGGCCCAGGCTTTCGTTTATTTGAGACTATCTTTCGTTACTATATTGCACTGCCCTGTACTTTCGCTGAACAGGATCACCGCCCGGCCGCTGTCGAGCTGCTGGCGCACCTGGGCGATACGGCGGGCCAGTGGCGTTTCGACCTCGCCGTAGTCGGTGCCGTCCCGGGTGACGAATTCGCTGATCAGGTTATCCAGGGTTTCCGGGGTAAGGTCGCGATGGGGAATGATCAAAACCACCTCCACAGGCGTTGCCATTCCCAGGTGTTGGGCTGGACCAGCTCGGGACACTGAGTTAAATCGGTTGCGTAGCCGTCGGCCCGCTCGGCGACACGGACAGCCTCCTGCTCCAGCCAGATCCCCTTGTGCACCCCCTGGTTGTAGGCGCCGGGGCCCAGGCGATAGGCCAGGTAGAACGCCTCTGTCTGGGACCACTTCAGGTTGAGCAGTTTGCGGTTACGCTCGGCGTTCCAGCCGAGAAAGTCGACGGCGTCATCGAGGTCGGAGGTCTCGGCGGACCAGTTGCCGGTGGCGATCCGGTACTCATCCCAGGCATTGCCGTAGGGCAACACGTGGCGACGCTTGTCCCGTCCCAGCGGAGGCTCCAGCAGCGCCAGCGCCAGTTGCGGCGGCAGGCCCCAGTTGGCGCGCGCATCCTGAACCGCCAGGCGCAGCTCGCCGTGGTCGGCGAGCAGTTCGCAGGTCGCCGGCTCCGGCTCCGGTTGGGCCTCTCCCGGCGACAGCATCGCGCACCCCGACAGCAGCCCGATCGGCAGCAGGCGCAAGGATTGCTTAAACACTGATTCCATGTTGCTGCAGTAAATCAATGAACTCTCCTTCGTCGATTACCCGGACCCCGAGGGACTCGGCCTTCGCCAACTTGGAGCCGGCACCGGGGCCCGCCACTACACAAGCCGTTTTCTTCGATACGCTGCCCGATACCTTTGCGCCCAGCGACAGCAACTGTTCCTTCGCCTCGTCGCGGGTCATGCGCTCCAGGGTACCGGTCAGCACCCAGGTCTGGTCCGCCAGCGGCTGCCCGCTTTCGCCCGCCGAGGCGCTCTGGCAGCTCCAGTGCATGCCGAACTCCAGCAGCTGTGCTTCAACCGCCTGCGCCTCGCGACACCAGGCTGCGTCGTCGAGCTGCTCGAGTAGCGCCGTGCGAGCACGTTTCGAGAGCTTGGCGACACCTTCGAGCTGCCCTTCATCGGCCTCCAGCAACGCCTTCAGCGAGCCGAAATGGGCCGCCAGGTGCTCGGCGCCGGTCTTCGCCACGTAGGGAATATTCAGCTTTGTCAGCAGTTCGGCCAGTGTCACCGACCCGCGCAGCGACGGCGACAGCTCACCGTTCTGCTCCGGTATCACGCCCAGTTCGGCCAGCTCGGCGATGACCTGCCGGTTATGCGCGTCGGTAAAGAAATTGTGGATCTCGTACGCGACCTCGAGGCCGATATCCGGCAGCCAGGTCAGTACCAGCGGCAACGCCTGCGAAATCCGCTGGAGACTTCCCAGTTGCTGCGCCAGAGCGCGGGCGGTGCCATCGCCCACCTCGGGAATGCCCAGCGCGTAGATGAAACGAGACAGCGGCACCACGCGGCGAGCCTGAATGGCCTTGTAGAGATTGCTGGACGAGAGCTCGGCGAAGCCCTCGAGATCGCGGAAATCGGCGATTCCGAGCCGGTACAGGTCGGCGGGGGAACGCACCAGCCCGCGTTCGACCAGCTGTTCGACGTTCTTGTCGCCCAGACCTTCGATGTCCATGGCGCGTCGCGAAACGAAGTGGATAATGGCCTGCTTGAGCTGGGCCTGGCAGGCCAGCCGCCCAACACAGCGGTAGATCGAGCCTTCGCTGACCGCTTCCTTGCCCTTGCTGCGCCGGATCAGCTGGGTTCGTTCGATATCGGAACCGCATACCGGGCAACAGGAGGGTATCTCGACATCCGTCTCGCTGCCGTCGCGACGCTCCGGCAGCACCCGCACCACCTGCGGTATGACGTCCCCGGCCCGGCGCACCACTACGCTGTCGCCGACCTTGAGCCCGAGACGGGCGATCTCGTCCATATTGTGCAGGGTGGCGTTGCTGACCGTGACCCCTCCGACAAAAACGGGTTCCAGCCGCGCCACCGGCGTGACCGCCCCGGTACGACCCACCTGGAACTCCACCGCGTGCACGCGGGTCACCTCTTCCTGGGCCGGAAACTTGTGGGCGATGGCCCAGCGCGGCGCCCGCGAGACGAACCCCAGCTGTTGCTGCTGCGCCCGGTCGTCGACCTTGAAGACAATACCGTCGATATCGTAGGCGAGGCTGTCCCGCCGCGCGGCCAGATCCTCGTAGTAGCCGAGACAGCCCTCGACACCTCTTACCAGACGCATCTCGGGATTGATCCGGAAACCCCAGCGGTTCAGCAGCTCGAGCGTTTCGTAATGGCTCGAGGGCAACTCGCCGCCCTCGACGATGCCGGTGCTGTAGCTGCACATTTCCAGCGGCCGGTCGGCGGTGATACGCGGATCGAGCTGGCGCAAGCTGCCGGCGGCGGCGTTGCGCGGATTGACGAAGGTTTTCTCGTCGCGTTCGCGCTGACGGGCATTGAGCGCTTCGAAACCGGCCCGCGGCATGTAGATCTCGCCCCGCACCTCCAGCCGTTGCGGCCAGTCGCCGTCGTTGAGTAGCAGCGGCACGGAACGCAGCGTGCGGACGTTCTGGGTGATATCTTCACCGGTGGTGCCGTCGCCGCGCGTCGCAGCCCGGACCAGAACACCGTCCTCGTACAGCAGGCTGACGGCAATGCCGTCCAGTTTAGGCTCGCAGGCAAACGCGATCTCTTCGCTCTGAGTCAGGTCGAGACGATCCTGTACCCGGCGCACGAAGTCCCGCAGGTCCTGCTCATCGAAGGCATTGTCGAGGGACAGCATCGGCAATTCGTGCTGCACCTCGGAGAAACCGCTGGCCGGGCGAGCGCCAACGCGCTGCGTCGGCGAAGTCGGCGTCACCAGTTCAGGGTGCTCGGCTTCCAGCTGCTTCAGCCGCTGGAACAGACGGTCGTATTCGGCATCGGGCAGCTCGGGATCATCGAGCACGTAGTAACGATAGTTGTGGTAGTTCAGTTGGTCGCGCAGCTGCTGCGCGTCCTGTTCAATCGAGACTGCCGAACACATTGAATCAAGGAGTTCCTGAGATTGGCTGGAATTTGCGGGACGGTCTTACGCTCAGGCCGCCGGGGTAGATCGTCGGTGCGGTGCGTTACACTCACCGGCAGCCTACACGGATGGAACTCATGCAGGCTACCGGTAAAAGCGGGCATCGCACCGGTCATGCAATGCAACAGGCATCACGATCAGGCGCGGGAGACGCTGCGCCGGCTGCGGTTGTGCATTTCGAAATCGCGGATGCGCTGGCGATAGTGCTCCTTGGTCTGGGGTCTCAGCACCGAGCGGTTCTCGTCGAGCAGATCGCCGTTCAGGTGCCGCGCCAGCGTCTCAGCAGTCGCCAGCATGCACTCGAAGGCGTTCATCACATCCCGCGGCTGCGCCATCGACATGAAGAAGGTAACCCCCGGCGTATGCACGGTCTCGATCGTCGCGGGATCGAAGGTGCCGGGATCGACAGCGTTCGCCATGCTGAACTGCACCGGCCCGCTGGCGCTGCCGTCTTCATGGCGGTGGAAGAGGTTCATGCTGCCCAGGTGCAGGTCGCAGGCTTCGAGAATCCGCTTCATCGTGGCACCCGGAAAGCCCTCTGCATTAGTCGCCACGACGGTAATCAGCAGCATGTGCTCGGGATCCGGCAACTCGAAGTGATCGTCCGCGGCCTTTGGCGGGTCTTTCTTCTCCGGCTCGCCGAACAGGGAATCCTGCTGCGGCGTTTCCCCTGCAACGGGGCGAGTAGCCCGGACCGGACGGGACCGTGGCTGAGGCTCCTGCTCCATCTCCGGCACCGGGCCCAACGGCATTTCCGACTGTTCCACCGGGGACTGCTCTTCAGGTGTGGTTTCGCGCGGTTTGCGCGCGCGCTCCATCAGCATCGGCACCGGTTTTTCCAGGTCGAAGGGCGCGGCTTCGGCAGCGCTATCATGCCGAGGGACCCCGGCTTCGGGTTGTGCCGTCTCAGGTGTGTGCGGCTGTTGCGCCTCAGACGGGTGTGGCGGATATTCTTCCGGAATTTCATCGAACAGCGGATCGACTTCATCCAGCGGTTTGCGGGCGAAAGGGCCACGCGGCGCCTCGCTCTGGGACTGGAGCCTCAGGTCCTGTTCCGGCAGCGACTCCTCTGCAGTCATGCGAGTTTCAGCGGTACGGGGCACCGGTTCGGGTTCGGGTTCGGCGGTGCTTTGCGTCGTCAAGCCCGTCGCAGCCTGGGGGGCAGCCACAGGGGCTACGGCTGCAGGCGCCGCAGCGATACGGGGCTTGCCGAGATCGTCGTCGATGTCATCATCGAAATCATCGAGATAGTCGCGCGAGTCGAAACGACCCGGCGACAGCGATCCAACCTCGGGATCAGCGCCGGCGGTTTCGGCCGGGCCGAATGAAAATGTCGCAGCAGCATTATCCGACTCGCCGGCGAAGGTGGGCTCGATACGCTCGGCCTCGGGCGCAGGTGCTTTCCTGGCACTGGCGGCAGTTGCGGTATGACGGGGTTTCGCCTCCGCTTCAGCCCCGGCGCGGCGGGCACCACCGTAAGGGAGTTCCGGATTGGACTGCTGCTCGTTCTCTGCCTCGTCGGGCAGATCCCGGGCACGCCGGTCTATATCCATGCGCAGGCTGTTGCGGCCCCCCCTGACACGCCGCCATCCGTCAAAGATAATCAGCGCAATCACCACTACGCCGCCGATAACAAGCCACTCTCTGAGGCTGATCTCCATAATCCCGCTGCTATCCCACGATTGACTAACTGACGCCCCTGAGCCGGCGCCGACTGCACCGGCCGCAAACTCTGGTAACTATAGACCGAGCGGCAACCGCTCCACAACCTGGTTAATCAGGCAGGAGTGGCCCGCCACCGCGAACAACCAGGCAAAACGACCGCTGCGCCCAACCTACTCCACGACCTGGTCGATCACCAGCTCCAGCACTTTGGCATTGCCCTGCACGGCTACAGGGCTCAAGGTGCCGTAAAGGTCGCCGGTTTGCGCCGCCGGCGTGCCGCCGAGGGAGATACGTGCGCTGACCTCGACCTCGTCGACGCTGGAAAGCCGCGCCTCCGGCGTCATTGCCAGGCTGTCGTCCAGCACCACTTCACGGGGCAGGTCCGAGACCTTGAGCTTGAGCGCGGCCAAAGGCATGCGGCCGCCGACCGGCCGGGCAAAGACGAACACCGTCTGGTCCGGCGCCAGGTTCCCGCCGACACCTTCGCCAAGACGTACCGCCAGGCGGATTTCCGCCGGCGCCAGGCCAGACACTTCGGGTACCGGCTCGCCCCGGGCGCGGAGCTCCTGCTGAGCCCGCTCGATACCGGCCCGCAACGAGTTGCGGGCACCGGGGTCGGCGAACTTGAACGCCTGCCCCCAGTAATCGATAGCCTCGGCATAGCGCTGCCCCTCAAAGGCGTCGATACCGAGCAGCCCCAGCGACGTGACTTCCTGAGGATTGATTGCCAGCGCCCGCTCGACCTGGCGCCGCACCCGATCGTCCATCTTGCCGTCGTTGGCGAAGTACAGTGACTGGGCGTATTGTCCCACCACACCGGCGTACTGGGGCGCATCCTGCGGCAGCAGTTCCAGCACCCGGGCAAAGGCCGATACGCTGTCGCTGTAACGCTGCTGTCCCATGTAGGTGGTACCCAGCAGATACCAGCCTTCGGGATTCTCGGGGTTCAGCTCCAGCTCGTGCTCGAGTTGCGCCACCGCCTCCTCCAGCGTCGGCGTGCGACCATTGAACGGATCGGGGCTGGCCTGGCGCTCCAGCGCCAGCTGCAACTGCGGCGCACTGCCGAGCTGCCAGTAAATGCCCAGTGCCGCTATCGGCAGCAGTACCGCCATCACCAGGGCCGCCGCCCAGGAACCGCGGCCGACCCGGTCGCGGTTCTTTGCTTTAGCGGGCTCGCCTACGTCCTGCAGCAGGTTGCGCTCCAGCTCGACCTTGAGGTCGATGAAATCCGCCTCGGCCAGGTTGCCGAGGGCGCGCTCCTGCTCCAGCTCGTTCAGCCGCTCGCGAAAGATGTGAATATTCTGGTGATCACGATCCTCGGCCTCTTCGTCCAGCGCCAGGCGCCGTGCCCTGAGCAGCGGCAGCAGTAAAAAGGCGACCGCCAGCACGGTCAACAGGGCTATTCCGGTCCAGAGACCCGCCATTACTTCTCATCCTGTTTCAGCAGTTCGTCGAGGCGCCGTTTTTCGGCCGCGGAGAGGTGGTGCTCGGGGTGTTCGTCGGCGGCAACGGCACGGCGACGCTTGCGTGTAAGCACCAGCACCACGACAGCACCGATCAGCAGCAGGCCGAAGGGGCCGTACCACAGCAGCAGTGTCTCGTTGTTCAGGCGTGGCCGATAGAGTACGAAGTCACCGTAACGGGCCACCATGAAATCGACGATATCGTCATCGGAAGCGCCCTCCTGCAGCATCCGGTGGATCTCGTGGCGCAGGTCGGAGGCGATCGGGGAGTTCGAGTCGGCGATATTCTGGTTCTGACACTTGGGGCAGCGCAGCTCGGCGGTCAGGTGCTGAAAGCGTTCACGCGTCGCCTCGTCCTTGAACTCGAAGGCGTCGATCGCCGCCTGGGCCGCCAAAGGTAGCCACAACGCCAGCGCGAGCAGCAGGCGTCCCAAGCCCGACAGGCTGCTACTCATGAGGCGCCTCCGTCGAGTTTCTGCATCACATCACGCAGCTGCCGCCAGACCTTCTCGTTGACCTCGCCGACATGGCGATAGCGGATGATACCGTCCTTGTCGAGCACATAGGTTTCCGGCGCGCCGTATACGCCGAGATCGAGCCCCAGCGTGCCGTTGGGGTCGAAGATATTCAGCACATAGGGATCCTGATAACGCTGCAGCCAGTCGTTGGCTTTGGCGCGGTCGTCCTTGTAGTTGATCCCGTATATGGTCACGCCCTCTTCCCGGGCAATCTTGTTGAGCTGAGCGTGTTCCTGCTTACAGGTCGGGCACCAGGTAGCCCAGACATTGACCAGCGCCGGCTTGCCCTGCAGGTCACGCTCGGTCAGGGTACGGCTCTCGTCATATAGCGAACTGAGCTGGAACGCCGGCATCGGCTTGCCGATCAGGGCCGACGGCAGCTCGGTCGGATCGAGCTGCAGGCCGCGCCAGAGGAAGATGCCCATCGCGAAAAAGATGAGCAGCGGGATAAAGAGGATCAATCGTCGCATCATGCCGTACTTTCCTGTGTCTGGGCCTGTGCCTTCATTCCACCCTGCGCCTGCGCGCGCCGGGCTTCACGCCGCGCCTGCTTGCGGTAGCGGGGATCGCTGGCCGCCAGCAGTCCGCCCACCGTCATCAGCAGGCCGCCGAGCCAGATCCAGCGCACGTACGGCTTGTACTGCACGCGGATCGCCCAGGCCCCGTCGCCCAGCGACTCGCCCATGGCGACATAGAGGTCGCGGGTGAAACCGGGATCGATGGCGGCTTCCGTCATGACATTGCCGCGGGCGTTGTAGAAACGCTTCTCGGGATACATTTCGGTGTACATTGCATCGTTTCGCAGCACCCGGATGCGGGCCTTGTCGGAGACGAAGTTGGGGCCCTTGTGCTCGCGCACACCGTCGTAGACGAAGGTATAAGGGCCGAACTGTATGCTGTCGCCCGGCGCCATGCGCAGATCGCGCGCATCGCTGTACACCGAGACCATGGTGATACCGACGATGGTTACGGCCACGCCGATATGGGCCAGCTGCATCGCCCAGTAGCTGCGCGCCAGGCTGCGCAGCCCCTCGATCGGATTGGACTTGTTGCGCACCTTGCTGAGCAGGTCACGCAGCTGGCTGAAGAACACCCAGGCCGCCAGCATGATCGCCAGCGCGACGCGAATATCATAGGCCTCGCCCGCCAGCACCGGCACCGCCAGGCCGGTCAACACCGACAGTACTGCCGGTAACCAGAGCTTTGCCACCAGCTGGCTGACCCGGGTCTGCTTCCAGCGCGCCACGGTGCCGAGACCGAGGAAGATGATCATCACCGACATCAGCGGGATGAACAGGCTGTTGAAATACGGCGGCCCCACCGAAATCTTGCCGAGATTCAGCGCATCCATCAGCAGCGGGTAGAGCGTGCCGAGCAGCACCATCAGACACACCACCACCAGTACGATGTTGTTGATCAGCAACATGGTCTCACGCGACAGCAGCGAGAAGCTCGACTCGCTTTTCACATGACCGGCCCGCAGCGCATAGAGCAGCAGCGAACCGCCGATACTGATACCGAGCAGCGCCAGTACGAAATAGCCGCGCGCCGGGTCGGTGGCGAAGGCGTGCACCGAGGTCAACACGCCGGAACGCACCAGGAAGGTTCCGAGCAGGCTCAGCGAGAAGGCGAAGATCGCCAGCAGGACCGTCCAGCTTTTGAACACGCCGCGCTTTTCGGTGACGATCAGACTGTGTACCAGCGCAGTGCCGATGAGCCAGGGCATGAAGGAGGCGTTCTCCACCGGATCCCAGAACCACCAGCCGCCCCAGCCAAGCTCGTAATAGGCCCACCAGCTGCCCAGCGCAATGCCCAGCGTCAGGAAGGCCCAGGCGACCACCGTCCAGGGGCGCGACCAGCGCGCCCAGGCCGCATCGAGGCGACCGCTCAGCAGTGCCGCGATGGCGAAGGCGAAGGCGACGGAGAAACCGACATAGCCCATGTACAGCATCGGTGGGTGCACGATCAGGCCGAAGTCCTGCAGCAGCGGGTTGAGGTCGCCGCCCTCGGCCGGCGAGTTCGGCAGCAGGCGCTCGAACGGGCTCGACGTCAGCAGCGTGAAGAGGATGAAGCCAACGGCGATCATGCCCATCACGCTCAGCACCCGGGCGACGATATCCAGCGGCAGGTCCTCGCTCTTGGCCGCGACCGCCCAGGTCCAGCCGCCGAGGATCAGCACCCACAGCAGCAGCGAGCCTTCATGGCCACCCCAGACGGCACTGAACTTGTAGTAATACGGCAGCGCGGTATTGGAGTTGCCGGCGACGTAGGCCACCGAGAAGTCGTCGGTCAGGAACGACTGCACCAGGCAGGCCATGCTGACCGCCAGAAACAGGAATTTTGCCCGCGCCAACGGCCGTGCGTAGCTCATCCACAGGCGGTTGCCGGTCGTGGCGCCGGCCAGCGGCACCACCGCCAGCAGCGCGGCCAGGCAGAGCGCCAGGATAAGCGAGTACTCGCCAAGTTCCGGGATCATTTGTTGAATACCTCCGCTTCCGGCGTCGGCATCTTGCCCGAGGCCTGCAGCGCTTCGGCCACTTCCGGCGGCATGTAGTTCTCGTCATGCTTGGCCAGCACCTCGACGGCCTGGAACACGCCGTTGCCGTCAAGCGATCCCTGGGCGACGATGCCCTGACCTTCACGGAACAGGTCCGGCAGGATACCGGTGTATTCGACCGGCACCGTCTCACCGTAATCGGTCAGTTCGAAGCGCACCTGGAGGGAATCCGTGGAACGCTCGACACTGCCCTCTACCACCATGCCGCCAGCACGAATCCGGGTATCGGTCGGGGCCTCGCCCTGGGCGATCTGCGTCGGCGAGTAGAAGAGGTTGATGTTCTGGCTGAGCGCGAAAAGGGTCAGGCCAACGGCAACCGACACACCAACCAGGATGGCCAGCACGATCACCAGGCGTTGCTTGCGTTTGGGGGTCATGACAACTTCTTCTCCCGTCGCAGGCGGCGCGACTGTTCAGTGAAAAACTGCCGGGTCATGCGCAACGGCTGCAGCACATTGAGCACCAGGATCACCAGCGCGATACCATAGGCCAGCCAGACATAGAGCCCGTGACCTCCCATCGCCAGAAAATCGGCCAGACTTTCGAACTTCACCTTCACCTCGGCTCCAGAAAAAAAATCGCGGCGGGGCGCCGCTCCCACAGGGGGGCTCCCACCGGTACCAAACCTCTATCGCTGCTCGACCAGCTCCCGCACCCAGCCGCTGCGGCGTTCGCGCCCCAGGATCTCGTGGCGCAGGCGCAGCATCAGCGTGACGGCGAAAAAGCAGTAGAAGCCGAGCACCATCACCAGCAATGGCACCCACATTTCCGCCGGCATCGCCGGGCGCTCGGTCAGTTTGAACGTCGCCGGCTGGTGCAGGGTGTTCCACCACTCCACCGAATACTTGATGATCGGGATATTCACCAGCCCCACCAGCGCCAGAACCGCGGTGGACTGGGCCGCAGTAGTGGCATCTTCGATCGCCGCATGCAGCGCCATGATGCCGAAATAGAGGAACAGCAGGATCAGCATCGACGTCAGCCGCGCGTCCCAGACCCACCAGGACCCCCAGGTCGGCTTGCCCCAGATGGCACCGGTCGCCAGCGCCAGCAACGCCATCGACGCGCCGATCGGGGCGCAGGACTTGGCCACCATATCGGCGACCTTCATTTTCCAGATCAGCCCGATGGCCCCGGCGATCGCCATCAGCATGTAGCAGGACTGCGCCAGGATCGCCGACGGTACATGGATATAGATGATGCGGAAGCTGTTGCCCTGCTGGTAGTCAGCCGGCGCGAACAGCAGCGCCCAGACGGTTCCACCCAGCAACAGCGCCAGCGCAAGCGGCGCGAATATCGGCAGCAACTTGCCGGTGATGCCGTAACACCAGCGCGGCGAGGCCAGCTGGTAGAACCAGCGCGGCATCCATTTCTTTTCAGCCATAACGATCCGCCTTCAACAAATATGCGGGTTAACCACTCACAGAAATTCTCAGTGCCGCTGCAATCGCCAGCGGCGCCAGCACCAGTCCCAGCGCCAGCATGGCGCCCAGCAGCGCCAGGTATCCCGCCAGCGGCAGGCCGGTCACCGCCGCCTGCACCGCGCCCGAACCGAAGATCAGCACCGGTATGTAAAGCGGCAGCACCAGCAGCGAAATCAGCATGCCGCCCTTGCGCAGCCCGACGGTGAGCGCCGCGCCGATGGCGCCGATCAGGCTCAGCGTCGGCGTGCCGAGCAACAGGCTCAGCATCAGCCCCGGCATGCCCTCGGACGGCAGGAACAGCATCAAACCGAGCAATGGCGCCATCAGCGTCAGCGGCAACCCGGTCATCACCCAGTGCGCCGTCACCCGCGCCAGCACCACCAGTATCAGCGGCTGCGGACTCAGCAATGCCTGCTCCAGAGTGCCGTCCTCGTAGTCGGCGCGAAACAGGCTGTCCATCGACAGCAGCGTCGCCAGCAGGGCGGCCACCCACACCAGTCCCGGCGCCAGTTCGGCCAGGAATGTCGGTTCCGGACTCACGCCGAGGGGAAACAGCGTCGCCACCATCAGGAAAAACACCAGCGGATTGACCAGATCCCGGCGGTTGCGAAACGCCAGCAGCAGATCCCGTTTCAGCGCAGCGCGAAAGGTACCCGGACGCCGACGATCCTGGGTGGCCGGCTTGTTAGTCGCCATCTCGCTCATGAAGTTCCGGCCCTGTCGTCGAGATTGATGCGCCGCAGCCCCGCCAGCGTCAGCTCATGATGCGTGGTCAGGACCACGGCGCCGCCCCGGGCGGCGTGGTTCAGGATCAGTTGCTCCTTTTCCGCCACCCCTTTCTTGTCGATCGCGGTGAACGGCTCGTCGAGAATCCACAGCGGCGCCCTGCTGAGGTACAGCCGCGCCAGGCTGACACGGCGATGCTGCCCGGCCGAAAGATTGTGGCAGGGAACGTCCTCGTAGCCGGCAAGTCCGACCCGCGACAGGGCGTCGGCAATGCCGTCGACGTCGATATCCGGATGCAGTGCGGCGTACCAGTTCAGGTTTTCCTCCGGCGTCAGCGTCGCCTTGACCCCCGGCTGATGGCCGAAATACAGCAGCGATGCGCGGAAATCCTGCATCGCCTCGTCCAGCGGCTCGCCGCGCCAGGCGATGTCGCCCTCGAAATTGCGTGACAGGCCGCTGAGTATCCGCAACAGCGTGGTTTTGCCGCTGCCGTTCTGGCCTTCGATCTGCAAAACTTCGCCCGCATGCACCTCGAAGGAAAGGCCGTCGAACAGGATACGGTCGTCCCGCTCGCAGAACAGCTTTTCGACTTTCAACAATGCTTCGGCCAACCCGGAACCCTCAATTGCCTAGCTGCCGGGTTATACTCAGGAGAACCCGTGCACAAAGCTCGCCATTATAGAGGAACCTGCGAGCAGGTCCCAATGGTTCTCTGCGGGTCCTGAAGCGATACTTTGGAGCTGTTCTTGATCCCCACTTTCGTACCACAACTGACGGCACAGGCTACGCCCGAGGGCCGACAGCCGCTTCAGCAGTTGCTGCCCGCCGGACAGATGATGCTCGGCCGCGTGATGCAACTGGGCCAGGCGACCGCGGGGAACCAGGGCTTTCGTATCCAGGTGCTCGTGGGCACCCGCGCGCTGACGCTCGACATTCCCCGCCCCATTGCACCCGGCACCGAGATCCAGATACGGCGCGAGCCCGGCGGGCAGATCAGCATCGGCCTGCCGGCCGCGACGACTGCCAAAACCGGAGTCTCAGCGCCGCCAGCCGCGGCCGTCGCTGTCGGGAGCACTGCCTCTGCCCCGCTCGACAATGCGCTGCGCGCCAGCCTGCCGAATCAGCAGTCCTCTGGCGAGGTACTGAAGCGGCTCTCCGCCATGCCCCTGCCAACCACGACCGCCGGGCAGCAGGTCGGCCAGCTGATTCAGTCGCTGCTGCAGCACCTGTTGATCCGGCCCGGCCAGCGCGATGCCGCCGCGGTTCGTCGCAACGTGGAACTGGGCGGTTTTTTCAGCGAGGCACGACTTGCCGAGGCGCTGAAAGAGGGCCTGCCCCCGGCGCCGGATCTCAAATCACGACTCGGTCAGCTGCAGCGGCTCAGCGAGCAACTGCCGCCCGAAGCCCGGGAGCAGATGCAGAAACTGACCGAGGCGCTGCTGGCCCGGGTGACGACGCAGCAACTGAGCAGCGCGCAGCACAAGCCGGAGCTCGCCGATGGCGGCAGTGAGCGGCAGTTCCGGCTGGATCTGCCGGTACTTGTCGACGGGCGCTACGAGACGGTCGGCCTGGATGTCAGACGCAGGCGTCCTGCACCGGATTCGGACCCGCTGCAGGGTTGCTGGACTGTCCGGCTGCATTTCGACCTGGACGACGGTCTGGGGTCTCTCGATGCCGACATTCGCCTCGGTGACGACGGCCGGCTGAGTGCACAATTCTGGGCTGCGGAGCGCGAAGCCGCGCGCCAGGTCGAGGCCGGGCTCGGAGCCCTCACCACAACCCTCGAACGCCAGGGGATCAGTGTCGACCGCCTTCACTGCCGGCATGGGGTGCCCGCTGCAGCTGACAGCGGTATCCGGCGACGACTCATCGATCTGCGTACATGAACGACAACGACCCGAACAAAAGCGCCATCGCGCTTGGCTACGCGGCGGACAGGCACAATGCACCGACATTGGTTGCGAAAGGCCGCGGCCTGATCGCAGAGCAGATCATCGCCCTGGCGAACGAGCACGAGGTCCATATTCACCAGAGCCCCGAGCTGGTCGATGTCCTGATACGCCTGGAACTGGGCGAGGAGATTCCCGAAGCGCTTTACGTCGCCATCGCCGAGGTGATCGCCTTCGCCTATGGATTGAAGGCAACGGACTGAAGGCAAGCAAGTTTTAGGGGGGCTGTGTGACGGTGCGGTGCGCTTCGCTTACCAGCACCCTACACAGGTTTCGGCCACGTAGGGTGCCGGTGAGTGCAACGAACCGCACCGTCCATAATTATTGCTTGGAATGGTGGCCGAGGGTCTCGGTGGCCTGCAGCTCGCGATGCAGCAGCGCCATCAGTTCGGCTTCGGGGCGACCGATGCCACAGCTCCTGACCAGGTCGTCGACGTCGGCGCCCATCTCCATCAGGCGGGTGGCCTGGTTGTAGGCGAGCACGCCCGGATCCCGGTTTTCCAGTTCCTGCTGCTTTTCGGCGGTGAGATTGAGCTTTTGCTCGATCTCAACCATGCGGCGACCCACGCCGATCGAACCGCTGGTCATCGAACGGATTTCGTTGCGCAGTACGTTCACCATAGCCTGCTGCTGGCGTTCGTACTGTCGCATGCGCCGATACAGCAACGCGCAGGCAGCGACAGTGGTCAGCGCCAGCAACAGACAGATAATAAGCAGCAGGGTTGTTTCAGACACCTTAACGTTCCAGAACCGAAAGGCTAGAGAATACCACGGGGATCGGCCGAGACCGAGAAGGCATCGTCCAACTGCAACAGCAGCGCCGGGATGTCGATGAGGAAACACCGCTCGGCGCTGCAGGTCCCGAGCAGCCAGGGACGAGCGGCACGATCACCATTCCAGCTGATCTGGTCGGCTTTCAGGTTCAGCGACTGCAGCAACTCGTCGCAGGCCAGCGCCCAATGGCGACCCGGCAGCACCAGCGCTTCCTCGTAGCGCGCCAGCGCCGGATTGTAGCGCTCCGGAATCAGCCGCAGCGCCGTATCGACGATCCGGACGGGACCGGTGCGCGACTGGTATCGCCCCAGCATCCAGTCGTGCTCCCGGTCCAACTCCAGCGAAAGCCCCTTCAGATGCTGGACACCTTCCACCTGGTTGAAAGGCACCGCCAGCCGCAGCCCATGCATCCGCACCAGCACCGTGTTGACCTCATCGCCCAGCCAGGCCGGCCGGTACACCAGCGTCGGGTTGTCGACCGGCGTGGCGGCGGGAGCCGCGACAGCCGGGGCTTCCGCCGCTTTGACCGGTTCCGCTTCGGGATCGCACAGCAGCGTATCCAGATAGTCCTGCACCAGCTGTTGCGGGTGCTTATCGGTCTTGTTCTGGCTCATCGCTCAATCCTGCATCTGCCGCGCCAACAACGATCGCAGCAGCTTGGCGTAGGCGGCAACGCCGCGACTGCCCGCATCCAGTCTTGAGGGCACCAGGCCCTGGACACTGGCATTGCGAAACTTGGTATCGACCGGCACCACGGCGTCGGCGATCTGCGCCGGGTACTCCCGGTGCAGTTCGCGCAGACAGTTGACCGATGCCTGGGTACGGCGGTCATAGAAGGTCGGTATCAGACTGTACTCGAGTTTGCGTTTGCGCGCCCGGTTGACCATGGCAATGCTGCGAACCATCCGCTCCAGCCCCTTCAGCGCCAGGTACTCAGTCTGTACCGGCACCAGCAGATGCTGACAGGCCGCCAGCGCATTGACCATCAGCACCCCGAGCACCGGCGGGCTGTCGATCAGCACATAATCGAACTCGCCCTCCAGCCGGCGCAGCGCCCGCGCCACCTGCAACCCCATACCCTCCTTGCCGACGGCCCGGCGCTCAAGCGTCGCCAGCGCCGTGGACGAGGGCAACAGGGCAATCCGCTCATGGCCGGTCGGCAGCAGCAGCGCCTGCAGCCGGTCCCGGTCGGGTGCATCGCCGGAAAAAAGGTCGAAGGCACTACGTTCCAGCTCATCGGGATCATGACGGAAATAACTGGTCAGCGATCCATGCGGATCCAGGTCGACCGCCAGTACCCGATGTCCGGCACCGGCCAGCAATCCCGCCAGTGTCACCACTGTCGTGGTTTTACCTACGCCGCCCTTCTGATTGGCGACCGACCACACCCTCATCCGCTCACGACCCCCGTGCCAATACCCGTCCCGACATTACTCGGCCTGATCGTCTTCCCGTTCGGCCCGCCGGAACAGAGTGCCGCCCGATTCGGTTTCCACCTGCTCGAGCGCCGGCTCCGGCGCTTCAGGCTCAGGCTGCAGCAGCTCGCTCACCGTATCGGTGCTGATCTGCTGGCTGCCGAAGGCTTCGACCGCCCGCCGCACCCGCTGGTCCCGCGAAATCACGATCACCACCCGTCGATTACGGCTGCGACCATCCGCCGAGCGGTTGCTGTAGGCCGGCTGATATTCGCCGTAACCCACAGCCGCCATGCGCTCGGGCGCCATGCCGTTGAGCGCCAGAATCCGCACCACTGCAGCGGCCCGCGCCGCCGACAGCTCCCAGTTGGACGGGAACTGGTCCGTCTCGATCGGCTGGTTGTCGGTAAAACCTTCAACGTGAATGGGGTTGTCGAGCCCGATGAGCAGCTTGGCGATATCGCCGAGCAACGCATCGGCTTCTATCTCGGGCAGGGCGCTGCCGCTGGGAAACAGCTGCGCGGCCCGCAGCTCGATCGATATCCAGAGGTCGTTGCCGTCGATCTTCATCTGTCCGGAATCGATCAGCGGCGAAAAACGCGTCCGCAGCTGGTCCAGCAAAGCACGCAACTGCGCGGTGTTCTCCGCGTCCGGGGCATCGATCCGGATCGGCGGCGCTTCCGGCACCCGGTGCGCCCCGACCGGCAGATCCTCCTCGGCCCGCCGCCCGCTATCGCCGGGTGCGCTGCCAGCGCCGTCGAAAACATCGCTCAGGGCTTCCGCCAAGGCCCGGTACTTCTCCTCGTTCAGGGACGAAATCGCGTACATCACGACGAAGAACGCCAGCAACAGGGTGATGAAATCGGCATAGGAGATCACCCAGCGGTCCTGGCGGGTGTCATCGGCGGGCGGACGACGGCGCGGCACCGGATCCTACCCGATGTAGCCCAGCAGTCGCTGGCGTATCAGTTGCGGGCTCTGGCCGTCGGCGATGGACAGCAGGCCCTCGAGCATCATTTCCTGGTAGCGATAGCGCTCCAGAACCAGATTCTTGATCTTGTTGGCCAGCGGAATCAGCAACAGGTTGGCGAAACCGACGCCGTAAACGGTGGCGACGAAAGCCGTGGCAATGCCGCTGCCCAGCCCTTCCGGGTCCGCCAGGCTGCTCATCACCTGAATCAGGCCAATCACGGCCCCGAGTATGCCGAGCGTCGGCGCGTAACCGCCCATGCTTTCGATCACACGAGCGCCCTGCAGATCCCGCTGCTCCTGGGACACCAGTTGCACTTCCATCATGGCGCGAATCACCTCGGAGCGCCGGCCGTCGACCAGCAGCTGCAACCCACCCTTAACCACGGGATCCTGTATTCGCGCCACCTCCTTTTCCAGCGCCAGTAACCCGTTTTTGCGTGCCTGGGCGCACCAGTTGACGACACTCCCGATACCGTCCTCGAAATCATAGCGGGGGCTGCGCACCAGCCAGCGCAGCAGCTGCAATGCACGACGGAAGTCGTCGGCCGGGGACTGGATCGCCGCCGCGGCCAGGGTACCGCCCAGGACAATCAGCAACGCCGCCGGATTGAACAGCTGCTGCAGCTGCCCGCCCTCGAGATAGTGTCCGCCGACGACGGCCGCGGCCGCCAGCAACAGCCCCAACAGGCTGAGTCTGTCCATCAGCGCCCCCCTCCAGCCAGCAGCGGGCCGAATTCCGCAAGGTCCAGCACCGCGTCGGCAAGCCCCGCTTTCACCACGGCCTGCGGCATACCATAGATGGTGCAGCTCTCCTGGTTCTGCGCCCAGACGGTGGCGCCGGCCTTTTTCAGCAGCTTAGCGCCCTCGCAGCCATCGGCCCCCATGCCGGTAAGAATCAGCGCCAGCGTCCGGCGGCCATAACCGCGCGCCGCCGAACCATAGGTCACGTCGACGCTGGGCTTGTATGTCAGCCGCTCGTCACCCGGCAGAATTCGCACCTGGTCGGCGCGGCTGCCATCGATGATCATCTGCTGCCCGCCCGGTGCGAGCAGCGCCAGGCCCGGTTCCAGCCGGTCGCCATCCACTGCCTGGCGAACGCGGATCTGGCACTGCTGGTCGAGCCGCTCGGCGAACACCGGGGTGAAGGTGCCGGGCATATGCTGGACCAGCAGGATCGGGTACGGGAAGGAGGCCGGCAGTTGAGTCAGGATCTGCTGCAATGCCGAGGGGCCTCCCGTAGACGAACCGATCACCACCAGCCGGCAATCCGGCATTTGCACCCGGGCAGCCGCACGTGGTGGCGGCGAAGGCGGTGACGCTTCGCGGGCATTCGGCCGATAAACCAGGGAGCCGGAGGTGCGGCCCGCCGAGGCGCTGTCGGACGCGAAGCGGCTGCGGCGAAAGCGGGGCGAACGCGCCAGCATCACCAGGCGGTCGATCAGCTGGCTGCTGACCTGGCCGGACTTGTCGATCCAGGCACGAATATCCTTGGGCAGATAATCCACCGCGCCGGCCTCCAGCGCCTGCAATGTGGTCTGGGCCCCCTCGTGGGTCAGGGAAGACAGCATCAGAATCGACGTCGGCGCCTCTCGCATGATCCGCCGCACCGCTTCGATTCCATTCATCTGCGGCATCTCGACATCCATGGTAATGACATCGGGCCTGAGTTTGCGCGCCTTTTCGACCCCCTCGACGCCGTTCACCGCGGTACCGACGACCTTCAGGCGTGGGTCGCGGGACAGTACGTCGCTGATGCGGTGCCGGAAGAAGCTGGAGTCGTCGACTATGAGTACGCTTAGCGCCATGAAATCCTTCTCGTCAGCGACCGGGTCAGGCCGCATAGCGTTTCAAGAGGTTGGGGATATCGATAATCAGCGCAATGCGACCATCGCCGGTTATGGTGGCGCCGGACAATCCCGGCGTGCCGTGCAGGATGCTGCCGAGCGGCTTGATCACGACTTCTTCCTGTCCCACCAGCTGATCGACGACGAAGCCGACGCGCGTGGTGCCGACGGTGACGATCACCACGTGCCCCTGCTTCGGAAGCGGCGCATTCCGGGCACCGTCCACCAGCCAGCGCTTGAGATGGAACAGCGGCAACGCCTGGTCGCGCACGACGATGACGCGCTGGCCGTCAACGACATTGGTCCTGGTCAGGTCCAGGTTGAAAATCTCGTTGACGTTGACCAGCGGCAGCGCGAACGCCTGCTGTTCGAGGGTAACCATCAGCGTCGGCATGATCGCCAGTGTCAGCGGCACCTGGATGGCGATGCGGGTGCCCTGCCCCAGCACCGAGTCGATGTTCAGGGTGCCGTTCAGCTGGGTGATCCTGGTCTTGACCACATCCATGCCGACACCGCGACCGGAAACGTCGGAGATTTCGGTCTTGGTCGAGAATCCCGGCGCGAAAATCAGGTTGAAGCATTCCTGGTCGCTCAGGCGCGACGCCGCTTCGGTATCGAGCATGCCGCGCTCGACCGCCAGCCGCCGCAACTTGGCCGGATCCATGCCGCCGCCGTCATCCTGGATCACCAGCAGGATATGATCGCCCTCCTGCTCCGCCGAGAGCAGCACGCGCCCTTCTCTTGGCTTGCCGAGCTGCTCTCGCCTGGCCGGCGCTTCGATACCGTGGTCAACGGCATTGCGCACCAGGTGGATAAGCGGATCGGCCAGCGCCTCGACCAGGTTCTTGTCGAGGTCGGTTTCCTCGCCCCGGAGCTCCAGGCGGACCTCCTTCCTGAGGCTGCGCGACAGGTCGCGGATCAGCCGCGGAAAACGCCCGAACACCTTTTTTACCGGCTGCATGCGGGTTTTCATCACCGACATCTGCAGATCCGCGGTAACCATGTCGAGGGTGCCGAGGGCCTTCGCCATGTCTTCGTCCTCCTGGGCGCCGCCCAGCCGCACCAGGCGGTTGCGCACCAGCACCAGCTCGCCCACCATGTTCATAATGGTGTCGAGCAGGCGGGTATCGACGCGCACACTGGACTCCTGACCGCCGCGGGCGGCATGGGAGGCCACAGCCCGCTCCTGCTGACGTGCCGCCGGCGCGCGGGGCTTGTCGGCAGACGGAGGCACCGCGAAAGCGCCTTTACCCTCGGCCTGAAGCTTGTCCAGCAGCGCCTCGAACTCGTCGTCGGTGATCAGGTCCTGGCCTGGAGCAGGGTTCGCGGCCGGCTGTGTCACCGGCGCCTCGGCCAACGGCAGTTCATCCAGCATCGCATCGAGTTCCCGCGCCGCCCTATCAGCTGCCCTGGCCTGCGACGACCTGCCAGGCGCACCACCGGCACCGTGCAGCTCGTCCAGCAGCGACTCGAACTCGTCCTCGCTGATCAGGTCGTCACCGTCGTTTGGCCCCTCGCCCAGCGCTTCGCGCAGATCCAGCTCCACGTTCGAAGCCTGAGCCGGCCTCGCGGCGGACGGCACGGCGGTCAACTGTCCACTGGCGGCTTCCGCCAGGCTTTGCAACAGGCAGGGCGGCGCCGGTTCCGGGTTGTCTCCGGTCCGCACCTGGCCGAACATGCGATTGATCGCATCCAGCGCCTGCAGCACCAGGTCCATCAACGGCGCTGTAACCTTCAGCTCGCCGGTGCGCAGCAGATCGAACAGGTTTTCTGCCTGATGGCAGCATTCGACCATCGCGTCGATCTGCAGAAAGCCTGCGCCACCCTTGACGGTATGAAAACCACGGAAAATAGCGTTCAACAGCTCACGGTCGTCGGGGCGCTGCTCGAGATCCACCAGCTGCTCCGACAGCTGCTCCAGGATCTCGCCGGCTTCAATCAGAAAGTCTTCAAGGATCTCCTGATCCACATCCAAACCCATGGGGCGCTCCTTCAAAAAGCCAGGGCTCAAAAACCCAGACTGGACAGCAAGTCGTCCACGTCGTCCTGGTTACGGGCCACCGCGGCACCGTCCGCCGGCCGCACCTGAGGCCCTTCAGCCCGCTCCGGATCCGGCGCCGACGCCACGCTGCATACTTCCTCGAGCTGCACGCTGTTGAGCCGGTCGACCTTGGCCGCCATCTCCATCAGATTCACCAACTGGTTCTCGACCTGTGTCAGCAACTGCATGACACGACGAATCAACTGTCCGGTTATATCCTGAAAGCCCTGACCGACGAGGATCTCGGTCAGCTCGCCGCGCACCTGCTTCAGCTTGGGGGGCGCTTCGGCGGGCAGATCCTGCCGGGCGGCGAGCTGGTCGAGCAGCGCCAGGCTGCGGTCGACGCGATCTAGGGTGTCGTGAGCCGCCTGCTCGGTCAGCTGGATAACGTAGTCGAGGCGCTCGGACGCATCGTTCATCGCCGGTAACTGACAGCGCTGTGCTTCCGGCACCCCGATATCGGCGGAAAACGACTTGATCGCTTCGTGCAATCCGCGGGTAAGGTAACCCACCTCGCGATAGAAGGCGGCATGGCGCGCCTCCTGTAGCTCGCTGATCAGCGCCATCGCGGTCGAGAGATCACCCTGCTCGAGCACCTTGACCAGCGCTTGCGCCTTGCCCTGCAGCAATGCTTCCAGCGACTCCGTTGGTTGACCTGTCTTGAGACCCGGCATGGCGGAGGCTCCTCAGCCTTCGAGGCGCTCGAAGATCTTGTCGATCTTTTCCTTGAGCACCGCGGCGGTAAACGGTTTGACGATGTAGCCGTTGACCCCGGCCTGGGCGGCGACAATGATCTGCTCGCGCTTGGCTTCCGCGGTAACCATCAGTACCGGGATCGCGGCGAGGTTGGGGTCCTTGCGGACCTCCTTCAACAGATCGATGCCGGTCATGCCGGGCATGTTCCAGTCGGTAACCAGGAAATCCACGCTTCCCTGTTTCAGGATCGGCAATGCCGTCTTGCCGTCGTCGGCTTCGATCACGTTACTGAATCCCAGGTCACGCAGCAGGTTCTTGATGATGCGCCTCATGGTGGAGAAATCGTCCACCACCAGGATTCTTATGTCCTTTCTCAAGACAGGTTCTCCCAAACAATATCGACCCGACGAACAGACTCGCCGCGTCACGAATCTCCCCGGGGCTGACAACCTGCAGCGCAGGAGCCGGCAAAGCGGCTGGATACCCGGAGCATCCGGACTTTCCGGCTACCCCGAGGCGATTAAGCCCCGGTTCACCGAGAAACCCTTTATATATGCGTGCGGCAACCCGACGGCCATGCCTGTATCGGCCAGAACGGGCGTTTCTGCAGTGCAGTCGTCGAAAAAATCATCGCCAGTCGCGCAGCCGTGCCCGAAGCCGGTGCGCAGCCTGACTGTGTATCTGGCTGACCCTGGATTCGCTGACGCCGAGCACCTGTCCGATTTCCTTGAGATTGAGCTGCTCGTCATAGTACAGCGACAGCACCAGCCGCTCGCGCTCGGGCAGCCCTTCGATGGCACGGGCCAGGGCCTGGGTGAAGGCGCTGTCTGCGACCAGGCTGCCGGGTTCCGGATCCAGCGATGCGAACTGCTCGCCGGCATTGTCATCGTCGGGATTGGCCAGCTCCTCGAAACTGAACAGCCGGCTTTCCATCGAGTCCTGCAGCAGCGCGTGATAGTCGCCTACACTGATGCCCATTTCCGCCGCCACTTCGGCATCACTGGCATCGCGCCCCAACCGGGCCTCAAGTTGATGAATGGCATCGGAAACCCGGCGACTGTTGCGATGCACCGAGCGCGGCGTCCAGTCGCCCCGGCGCACTTCGTCGATGATGGCGCCGCGGATGCGGATACCGGCGTAGGTCTCGAAACTGGCCCCCTTGCCGGGATTATATTTGCGCGCGGCTTCGAGCAGGCCGATCATACCGGCCTGAATGAGGTCCTCGAGCACCACACTGGAAGGCAGGCGCGCGAGCAGGTGGTAGGCAATACGCTTAACCAGCGGAGCGTATTGTTCTATCAGATCCTGACTGGAGGTGTATTCCAGCTGGTTATACATGGCGTCCTTTTGGCAAGCTTTCTGGGTCCATCCTGTCTCAGAAGGCAGTATTCACTGATTATAGAAGACCAGTCGCGGCAAAGCCGACATCCCGCCCTCCGCATCGCAGCGAAGACCCTTTTTTATATTCTTTGAACCAGCTGCTCGACGAAAAACTCGAGATGCCCCCGCGGCGTGGTCATTACCGGCCAGCTGTCGACCCTATTGGCCAGCTGACGATAGGCCAATGCCGCCTTGCTGCTTGAAAACGCTTTTAATACAGCAGTTTGGCGCTGAACGGCCTTTCTGACCGACTCATCATAAGGGATCGAACCCACGTATTGAAGGGTTACATCCAGGAAACGATCGGTCACGGTCAGCAACTTGTTGAACATGTTTCGCCCCTCCCCCTCGCTGCGCACCATATTGGCCAGCACGCGGAAGCGGTTGACGCGATAATCCCGGTTCAGCAGCTTGATCAAAGCGTAGGCATCGGTAATTGACGTCGGCTCGTCACAGACCACCACCAGCACTTCCTGCGCCGCCCGCAAAAAGCTGACCACCGATTCGGAGATTCCCGCCGCGGTGTCGATCACCAGCACGTCGATCTCGTCGGCGATATCACTGAAGGCATGGATCAGCTCGGCATGCTCGTGTACGCCGAGCGCGGTCATTTCCTGGGTGCCGGAGGATGCCGGCACGATACGCACGTTCTCGCCCGCCTCGAGCATCACATCGGCCAGGCCACAGTCGCCGGCGAGTACGTCGGCAATCGTCTGACGCGGCCTCAGGCCAAGCAGGACATCGACATTGGCGAGCCCCAGGTCGGCATCCAGCAGCACTACGCGCCGCCCCATCTGCCCGAGCGCAAGCGACAGGTTGACCGAAACGTTGGTTTTGCCGACGCCGCCCTTGCCGCCGGTCACCGCTACCACCTTGACTGGATGCATGCTCTGTCTCATCCCTGGATCAGCCCGTCCGGCCAATGAAGGCCAGGTCCGGGTCGTCTCCCGACTGCTGTTCCCTTTCCAGCGCTTTCTGCGCCGTTACCACGGCCCGGCTGACCAGGTCATGCCGGCGCGCCACACCGATATCGTCCGGTATCTTCTGCCCGTCCGTGACATAAGCTATCGGCAGCTGCTTCTCGATCGCCAGCGTCAGGGCCTCGCCGAGACTGCCGGACTCGTCCAGCTTGCTCAGCACGCAGCCGCTCAGACCCAGCGCACGGTAAGTGTCGTAGGCGCTCTCCAGCACCCGCCGCTGACTGGAGCAGGACAGCACAAGCAGCTTTTTCATCCGCAGCGACACCCCCTTGAGCAACTCGATCTGCTCGCCGGTATGAGGTTCACTGGCACTCATGCCGGCGGTGTCAATCAACACCAGCCGCTTGCCCTTGAGCGACTGCAGCACCTCTTCCAGGGAGTGGTTCTCATCCGCCACACGCACCGGAACATCGAGAATTCGCCCAAAGGTACGCAACTGCTCGTGCGCCGCGATGCGATAGGAATCGGTCGTGACCAGCGCCAGGCTGGAGCTGCCGTACCGGAGCACGTAGCGCGCCGCCAGCTTGCCAATGGTGGTGGTCTTGCCGACGCCGGTCGGTCCAACGAAGGCGACCATGCCACCACGTTCGATGAACTCTTCGCCTACCACCGGAATGGCATCGGACAGGCGTGCCAGACTGCCGCGCCAGGCCTTGTCTAGCTCGATATCCTGCTCGATGTCGGCGACCAGGTGCCGAACCACGCGCCCACCGATGCCGAGGCTGTCCAGCCGGCGCGTCAGTTTGGCCTGAGTGGCGGGCGGCTGCTGCGCGCGCGCTGGAGCCGCTGCGGGCGGCGGCGACTTCAGCTGGGTCTCCAGCATCGCCCGCAACTGCTTGATTTCGTGCTGCATGGTCAGGATCATGCGATGATCGCCAGCCTCGGACGCGGCCGACGCAGGGGCCGGGCGCTCCGGCTCCGGGTCAAACGCCGGCACCGCCATGCGTGCCTGCTGCCGCGCCTTGAGGGTTTCGAGGATGCTGCGCATCTCGTCGTCCTCTTCGCTCTCGATCTGCCGATTGCGCACAACGTCGAGCCCGGGTTCGGCGGGCTGTGCCGCCTGCTGCTGCGCCGCTGCGATCCTGGCCCTGACCTTGCGCATCTCGTCGTCGAGCCCCGCGCCCTGTCGTCCGGCACTTTCCTGGCGCCGCATCAGCTCCTCGCGCCGGCGGCGCTCCTGGCCCTGACGCCTGAACTCGGCCTGGGCCGCCTCATACTCCTGCTCGTGGGCCGCCACCACCTCGACGCCACCCGCCACCCGGTGATTGGAGACAATGACCGCATCGGGACCGATTTCTTCCCGAACCCGCCGCATCGCCTGGCGCATGTCAGGGGCAAAAATGCGTTTTACCTTCATAGTCATCCTCAGGCATCACAGCTTTGAGCTAGAAGCGTGCGGCTTGCAACTTTCATGAGCCACCCACGGTGGCGACGATCGTCACCTTTTTGCTTTCCGGTATTTCCTGATAGGAGAGCACGTGTATCTGGTGCTGCCCGTAACGCACGAACTTCGCCATCAGCGGCCGCACCGGCGCTGCCACCAGCAGGATAGAGGGCTTGCCGGCCATCTCCTGATTCTGCGCTGCTGTCGACAGCGAATTCTGCAGCCGTTCCGCCATACCCGGCTCCAGCGCCAGGCCGTCGCCGCCGGATTGGCTCTGCACCGAGTTGAGCAGCAGTTGCTCGAGTTTCGGGTCCAGCGTGATAACCGGAATATCGTCTCCGGCGCCATTGATCTCCTGCACAATCAGCCGCGCCAGCGACACCCGAACCGCCGCCGTCAGCGCCACCGGATCCTGGGTCCGCCCAACCGCTTCGGCGAGCGCTTCGGCAATGCTGCGGAAGTCCTTCAGTGGCACCTGTTCCATCAGCAGGTTCTGCAGCACCTTGAGCAGCGCACTGACCGACAGCTTGCCCGGTATCAGTTCTTCGACCAGTTTCGGCGAGTGCTTGGACAACATATCCAGCAACTGCTGCACCTCCTCGTGACCCAGCAACTCGTGGGCGTGGGTCTGCAACAACTGGTTCAGGTGTGTTGCCACAACGGTACTGGAATCGACCACCGTATAACCGAGCGACTGCGCCTGCTCTTTCTGTCCGCTCTCAATCCAGACCGCATCGAGCCCGAACGCGGGGTCTTTCACCGCAACCCCCTTCAGGGTTCCGAATACCTGGCCCGGATTGATCGCCAGCTCGCGGTCCGGATAGACCTCCGCCTCGCCGACGATCACCCCCATCAGCAGAATCCTGTAGCCTCCGGGCAGCAGGTCAAGGTTATCCCGTATGTGCACCGAAGGCACCAGAAAGCCGAGATCCTGCGACAGCTTGCGCCGCACGCCCTTGATCCGCCCGAGCAACTGGCCGCCCTGCATCTTGTCGACCATCGGGATCAGCCGGTAACCCACCTCCAGGCCGATCATGTCCACCGGCATCACATCGTCCCAGTCGAGCTCCTTCTGCTCGTCAGGGCCAGCCATCGGCTCGGTGCGCGCCAGCTCCTGCCGGTCGGCCGCTTCCGCCCGGGACCTTTCGCGCTGTACTTTCAGTATCCACCAGGCTATCCCGCCAGCGGCAGCGGCAAGCGTCAAAAAAGCGACGTGCGGCATTCCGGGCACCAGCCCTATCACTGTCAGCACCCCGGCGGCGACGATCAGCGCCCGCGGCGCCGAGAACATCTGATGCAGCACCTGGTGACTCATATCTTGGGATGCGTTCTGCCGCGTCACGGTAATCGCCGCGGCGGTCGACAGCAGCAGCGACGGGATCTGCGCCACGAGGCCGTCACCGATGGTCAGCAGCGAGTAGTAGCGGGCAGCGAGGTCGAAACTCAGGCCGTGCTGCAGCATACCGATCGACAGTCCGCCGATCAGGTTGATGGCAAGAATCAGGATGCCGGCAACCGCATCGCCGCGCACGAACTTGGACGCACCGTCCATGGCGCCGTAGAAATCCGCTTCACGGGTCACTTCCTGGCGCCGCTGCTTGGCCTCCTCCTGACTGATCAGCCCGGCATTGAGGTCAGCATCGACGGCCATCTGCTTGCCGGGCATGGCGTCGAGCGTAAAGCGAGCGCTTACTTCGGAAATACGGCCGGCGCCTTTGGTCACAACCACGAAGTTGATAATGACCAGTATCAGGAATACCACGATACCGACCACATAGTTGCCACCGATCACCACCGAACCGAAGGCCTCGATCACCTTGCCTGCTGCGTCGCCGCCCTCATGGCCGTACAGCAGCACAACGCGGGTCGAGGCGACATTCAGCGCCAGCCGCAACAGCGTCGCCACCAGCAAAATAGTCGGGAACACGGTGAACTCGAGCGGCCGCAGTGCATAGACGCAGACCAGCAGCACCACCAGCGACAGCGCAATGTTAAAGGTGAAGAACACGTCCAGCAGGAAAGGCGGCATCGGCAGCGTGACCATGGCGATCACGACGAGCAGCAACAGCGGCACCCCCAGATTGCCCTGGCTCAGGCTGCGCATGTTATTGAGGATGACTGCTCTATCCACTCCACCTACCGTCAAAATTCAGTCACCCCGTTACGAAAACGAAACAACTGTCGCTATTCAAAGACCTACCCAGCGGCGAGATTCAAAATTTTGACGCCTATAAAGCCGCCATTGTTGGACTTATGCAATTTTCTCGCCAAGGCGCTAGACGTTTGGGCTCAGCGCTACTCGCCGTCGAAACGCAAATCATCCGGTATATCGAGATCCTGATCCCGGATTGGCGGCGGTTTACTGCTGGCCTGCCGCCGGGCGTCACGCAGCTGGTAGACGTATGCCAGCACCTGCGCCACGGCCTTGAACAGGCCAGCCGGGATCTCCTGTTCCAGCTCTGTATGCTGATACAGGGCCCGCGCCAGCGGCGGTGCCGACAGGATGGGCACTTCCTGCTCGACCGCGATCTCGCGGATCTTCAGCGCCACAAAATCGGCGCCCTTGGCCAGCACCACCGGCGCCCGACCCGACTCGGGGTCGTATTTCAGTGCGACCGCGTAGTGGGTCGGGTTGGTAATCACCACATCGGCCTCGGGAACCCGGGTCATCATCTTGCGCTGAGCGATTTCACGCTGAAGCTGCCGGATACGCCCCTTCACCTCGGGCTTGCCTTCGGTGTTCTTGAGCTCGTCCTTTACTTCCTGCAGCGTCATTTTCAGTTTCTTGCTGTAGTCGTAGAGCTGAAAAGGTACATCGATGAGCGCAATCAGAATCAGCGTGGCACTGATGACCAGGAAGGCCCAGCTGACGATATGCACGGCCTGCCGGATCGCCGGGTAAATATCCTGCGCCCCCAGCGCCAGCAACTGCGGCTGGATCAGCCCGAGCACCAGCACCGCGCCGGCGCCGACCAGCACGAACTTCGCCAGAGCCTTGAACAGTTCCACCAGCGCACGCAGCGAAAACATGCGCTTGAGCCCCGAAAGCGGATTAATCCGGCTCCCCTTTGGCTGCAACGCCTGACCGCTGAAATTCCAACCACCGAGCGCGATGGGACCGACAATCGCAGCCACCAGCAGCAACAGGAAAAACCCGGACAGTGCCAGCAGCGCATCGAACAACGAGCGTGCGAGATGAGCGAACATCATTGCCGGATCGAACAGCGCGTCACGTTCGAGCGAGAAGTTGCCGGTCATCATATCCGCCATGATGACCGCCATACGCTCGCCGAACAGCAGGGCGCTGGCCGCGGCCGCCAGCAGCAGTATCGCCGCCCCCAGTTCGCGCGATCGCGGCACGTCGCCCTTTTCACGCGCTTCCCGCAATCGCTTGGGGGTTGGGTCTTCGGTCTTTTCCTGACCGGTTTCGTCTGCCATTGTTTTGCTATCGCTCGCTGTCTATTCGAAGCCTGGCGCAAGACCGAACCTTGACGCACGCCGAGAAGATTGTGGGTCAACTGTTATGCGTTAGGCGTCACCCCCTAACGATGGCGCCGCTCGCTTCGCTCAGGGTCGCCCTACCCACCCGCCAGGAATACCTGGCTGATGCGCTCGAGCGCCTCGCCGGCGATGCGCTGGTACTGACCGAGCAATCCGCCGAGACTGACCCAGGCGATCAGCAGCCCCATCAGCATGGTGAACGGAAAACCGATGGCAAAGATGTTCAGCTGCGGTGCCGCCTTGGTGATGATACCGAAGGCAAAGTTGATCACCAGCAGCGCCGTGATCGCCGGCAGCGCCATCAACAGCGCCGACGCGAACATCCAGCCCCCGGTGCGGGCCACCTCGATGAAGATCGACTGGTCGATACCGTTCAATCCCACCGGGATGCGCACGAAGCTCTGCGCCAGCGCGTCGATCATCACCAAATGCCCGTTCATCGCCAGGAACAACAGCATCGTCAGCTGCAGGAAAAACTGGCTCAGCACGACCACCGAAACGCCGTTAACCGGATCGGAAACCGAGGCGAAACCAAGCCCCATCTGGGTCGAGATCAGCTGCCCGCCGACCACGAAGACCTGCAGCAGCAACTGCACCATGAAGCCCATGGCGGCGCCGATCAGGATCTGCTGGGCAATGATCAGATAGCTTTGCAGCGAAAAACCGTCGAACAGTGGCATTGGCGGCAACACCGGCACCAGCAGCATGGTGACCAGCAACGACAAACCCAGCCGGATCCGTCCTGGCACCAGGCTGCTGCCGATCAGCGGGATCGCCATGAAGAAGGAGGCGACGCGAAACAGCGGCCAGAGAAACCCCGCCACCCACTGCTCGATCTCCAGCAGGCTGACCTCAAACATCGCGTCGTTCCGACATCAGCCCAGCCCGATCAGCTGCGGAATTGACTCGAAAATCATCCGGAAATGATCCAGCAGCCGGGTCAGTATCCAGGGACCGGCCCACATCACCATCGCCAGCGTAATGATCAGCCGCGGCAGAAAACTGAGCGTCTGCTCGTTGATCTGAGTCGCCGCCTGAAACATCGAAATCAGCAGCCCCACCAGCAGGCTCGGCAGGATGATTACCGTGACCAGCAACACCACCAGCCAGAGGGCTTCAGCGAAGATATCAAGCGTCAGCTGCGGCGTCATTTGCGGTTCCTCTCGACTTACATGCCGAAACTGCTGGCCAGGGTCCCGACGACCATCACCCAGCCATCGACCAGCACGAACAGCATGATCTTGAATGGCAGCGATATGATCACCGGCGACAGCATCATCATGCCCATCGCCATCAGCACGCTGGCCACCACCAGGTCGATGACCAGGAAGGGTATGAACAGCATAAACCCGATCTGGAACGCGGTCTTGAGTTCGCTGGTCACGAATGCCGGCACCAGCACCGTGAACGGAATCTGATCCACCGATTCCACCGGCGGCGCCTTCGACAGCCGCATGAACAGCTCGAGATCGTTTTCCCGCGTCTGCATCGTCATGAAGTCGCGGAACGGCGCTGCCGCGGCCTGCACCGCCTCGACCGGCGCCAACTGCTCGCCCAGGTAGGGCTGCACCGCGTCGCGGTTAACCCGCTCCAGCACCGGCGTCATGATGAACAGGGTCAGAAACAGCGCCAGCCCGACCAGCACCTGATTGGAGGGGGTCTGTTGCAGCCCCAGGGCCTGGCGCAGGATCGCGAACACCACAATGATACGGGTGAACGAGGTCATCATCATGATCAGTGCCGGCAGGAAAGTCAGCATGGTCATCAGCGCGAGAATCTGTATCGTCACGCTGTAACTGGTACTGCCATCCTCTGCGGTGGTCACATTGACCGCCGGTATACCGACATCCTGAGCAACGGCGGGAAACGCCATCAACAGCAGCAGCGGCCAGAGCCGCGCTAGTGTACTGCTTCGCCCTCGAAGGCACTTATAGCGAGTTACCGTCACCAGCCGTCCTGCTGTTGCTGCTGCGCGAGCGCCTCCCGCAATTTGGCACGGAACTTCCCGCCCTGGGGCGGCAGTATCACCGGCTCCTCGAAGCGTTCCAGCAGACTGACCCGACCCGGCGCCACGCCGATCAGCAGCTGCCGCTCGCCCACCTGCACCAATACCGCCTTTTCCCGCGTCCCCAGCGGCAGCACCGCGACCACCTTGAGGTCACGGTGATGCCCGCCGATAGCGGTGAAACGCTTGAGTACCCAGAGTACCAGCAGGATCGCGATCACCACCACCAGCAAACCGCCCAGCAGCTGGCCGAGCATTTCCAGCGATACCGGATCCTTTAGCGACGGCAGCGCCGTCGAGGCTGTTTCCGCCCGTACCGGCACCGCCAGCAGCAGGCCGACCACCATCATCAACTGTTTCATCAGCGCAGCTTCTTGATACGTTCCTGAGGGCTGATCACGTCGGTCAGGCGAATTCCGTAGCGGTCATTGACCACCACCACCTCACCGTGAGCGATCAGGGTACCGTTGACCTTCACGTCGAGCGGCTCACCGGCCACGCGTCCCAGCTCGATTACCGAGCCCTGGCTCAGTTGCAGCAGGTTGCGGATGGCGATCTCGGTATTGCCAACTTCCATCGACAGCGTTACCGGTATGTCCAGGATGACGTCCAGCTTCGGGTCGGTGACCGGGATCGACTCGTCCTTCAGCTCGTCGAGCTCGACCGCCTTCGCGCCAGCGCCGGTCTGCTCTTCCATCGCCGCCGCCCATTCGTCCGCCATCGCCTGCTGGTCGACGGGGTTGTCCTTTTGATCACTCATGGAAACAGTCTCTTCATTCCGACGTTTTGATCTGGTCGACGATTTTGACCGCCAGATTGTTGCGGGATACCCCCAGCTTGCAGCCGAACACCGGCACGCCAGCAGCACGCAGAATCAGCTCCTCCGGAATCTCCACCGGAATCACATCTCCGGCTTCGAGCTCCATCACATCGCGCAGCGTCATTTCGCGCTCGGCAATACGCAGGTTCAGATCGACGTCGGCCGACATGATGTCACGCCGCAACGCCTGCATCCAGCGCTCGTCGATCTCGTCCTCGGCGGGTTGAAAACCCGATACCAGCAGGTCGCGGATCGGCTCCAGCATCGAATAGGGCATGGTCACCTGCAACTCGCCGCTACCGCCTTCGAGGTCGATCTGGAACGTACTGACGACGACAACCTCCGTCGGGCTGACGACGCTCGCCATCGCTGGATTCATCTCATGGCCGATATGCTCGAACGTCACCCCCAGCACTGGCCGCCAGGCCTCCTTGAGGTCATCGAACAGCAGCCGCAGGACCTTGTGCACCAGACGGGTTTCGGTCGGCGTGAAATCGCGCCCCTCAATCTTGGCGTGACGGCCGTCGCCGCCGAAGAAGTTATCCACCAGCCGGAAAACCAGCTTGGCATCGAGAATGAACAGCGCCGTTCCGCGCAGCGGCGCCACGCGCACCAGGTTCATGCTGGTCGGCACATAAAGCGTGTGAATATAGTCGCCGTACTTCATCACCTGGACGCCGCCGACGGTGACGTCGGCGCTGCGGCGCAGCAGGTTGAACAGGGTTTGGCGGGTATGGCGGGCAAAACGCTCGTTGATCATCTCGAGCGTCGGCATGCGGCCGCGCACGATTCGTTCCTGGCTGGCCAGGTCATAGGCTTTTATATCACCGCCATCGGCCTCTTCGGGCTCATCGGCGGTTTCGATATCGCCATCGTCCACGCCGTGCAACAGCGCATCGATTTCATCCTGTGACAGCAGATCCTTAACCGACATTCTGGTCGCCCGTTACTGCATGACAAAGTTGGTGAACAGGAGCGTCTCGACACCCGGCTTGCCGATCTTTTCCTGCATAATGCCCTGCACCAGCCCGGTGGCCTCCTGCCGCAACTGCCGCTTCCCATCGATGGTACGCAGCACCTCGAAACGCTGGCTCCCGAACAACGCGTTGAGCCGCGCCACCACCAACGGCATATGCAGTGTCAGGGTTTGCTCGACCTCGGGATCACGACTCAGCGTCTCGACGTAGGCCTGCATATAATGACGCCGGCCATCGTCCGACGGCAGGGTGACGACGAACATCGGTTTGCCTTCGAGTGTGCGGATCTTGGTGTACAGAGCTTCCGCCTTGCCCGGGGCGACCGCTTCGTCGACCGCCTCGCCCTCGCCGCCGAGCAGGAAGAATGCAGCCGCACCACCACCGCCAAGCAGCAGCACCGCGAGAACAGCACCGATAATCAGCCACTTGCGTGATTTCGCGCCCCCTGCGGCCGCTTCGCTATCCTCTGCCATTAGATCCCTCCTTGCGATGGCGCTAACTATACCATACCGACTTTGGTGACGAAGCCGGTCCGGTGAAGGTGCTGGCCCCAATCCGACAGCCTGCCGAATGCGCCGCTACAGCGGCCGTTCTGATCGCCGCTGTCTGTCAAACATAGTGGTCTACCAGCGAAAGCGGTCTGGCAGCTGCGGCCGGGGCAACGGTGTCCGCAGACTCTCCGGCATCAACGCCCGAGGCGAATGCCGCCCCTGGTCTGTCGTCGGCCTGCCGGCCGCGCCGGCCGGAGTCATCGGCGACGGTACTGCTGCCGAGATCGAGCCCGTGCTCGGCCAGCATCTCCCGCAACCGCGGCATCTGTTGTTCCAGCGCCTCCCGCACCTGGGCGTGCGGCGAGCTGATATTCAGGCTGACCTGGTCATGCTGGACCTGCAGCCGTACATGCAAACTGCCAAGCTCCGGTGGATCGAGCTGGATTTCCGCCACCTGCACACCACCCGCCGACATCAGCACCAGGCGCTCTCCGACCGCATGCCCCCAGGACGGCGTACCGGGCACCAGCCCCTGCGGCAGGCCGAACCCTGCGGCGGAGATTCCCCGGGGCTGGGCCGGCGCCACCTGCTGCGCGATGGAACGATTCAGCATATCGTCCGCGCCCTCGCCCGGCGTCGACGTCAGGTCCGGCACCGCCTGGGCAATCTCGGCGACCGCACCACCTTTATCGGGTTTGGCGGGCGCTGCTGACAGCTGCGTCGGCGTAACGGCTACCATCCCCCGGAGGGTTTCTGTGCTCCCGGCAACGGGCGATGCCTGATCGGCCATCGCCGGTTGCCGCGTTACGGGCCCTGCAGCAAGGGTCTCTGCGGGCGGATGCAGGCGGCCGACCATGTCCCCAAGCGGCAAGGCCGCAGCGTCAGCAGTTTTATCAGCAACGACAGTGCCGGAGCGCTCTCCCGTCAGACGCTGCTGCTGCGCTTGTAGTGCGCGCGATATGCCATCGGGTAACGGCTTGCGCTCCGCCTGCTGCACACTGCGCATAAGCGCCTCGATATCCGCAACTTCAGAGGCATCCGCCACCTGCCCGGGCCGCACCTGCGCGACTTGCGGACGCGCGTCAACGACCGCCTGCCCCAATGACCTGGACGACACCTGCGTCTCAGCGGCATTCGCCAAAGGCGGCTCGCCAGGCGCTGGACGGCCGTTCGGCAATGCTGTGGCGCCAGCCGGTAGCGTTTTGGGGTCTGCATGGTTGCGCTCGGCGCTATCGACACCGGCATCGCCGTGCCGCAATGACCATGCGGCCTCATCTTCCGGATGCTCCGCCACCGATTGCTGCACAGGGGATGGCGGCGCGGCCAAAGGCCTGGAAACCCGGGATTCATCCGGGCCGGCGGCCGGCCTTGTCACAGCCTCCCGGTGGGAATCGCCGACTGTGTTAACAAGGGACTGCTCACCGACCGCCACAGGCGTTGTGGCCGGCGCAGCCAATGCATCGGTCACGCCGAACATGTCGACCCCGTCGCCATCAGGCTCATTCGGCGACCCGGGTTCCCCGTTCGTCACCTCCCGTCCACCGCCGCGCGAAACCGGATCTGCGTCGACAGAGACCGGCAACGCCTCGCCCGCAGGCGGCAAGGCTTCGCCGCCGGTCGCGGTGCCTGGCACCGGCGCAGACTCGTCGGCAAGCAGTGCCGCAAAGGCCGGCGAGGCTGCCTGCGCAGCGGCGGACTCCGCGGCTGCAGGCCGCGGGGCGCTCGGGACTGTAACTGAACCGGCAGCAATGGATACTAGCGGGGCGACCATCGACAACTCCTGGCACAGGCTCGAATGCCGGGGTCATGCACGTTACGGGCCAAGGCGGGCAGAGGTAAGTAGCAAGTGGCGAGTGGTCAGCCGACTTAACGTTTACTTCTTACCACTTACCACTCGCCAGATATCAGATAAACGGCGGCCGATGCAGCTGGGAACGTTCGTCGAGCAGCTTCTGCAGGCGCTTTTCGTCCTCTATCCGCTCCTGATCCCGCGCCCGATCGGCGAGATGCTCCATCGCCTTGAGATGACCGTAGGTCTGGCGCCAGTATTGCTCGACCTGCTCCAGTTGCTGGCGGTTGGTCTTCATCGCTTCCCGGTGCTGATCCAGAGTCGCCTCTATCTTCGCCACGAAGGCGCGCGCCATCAGCAACTGATCCATGGCCACGCCCCGGCGGCCCTTTTCCTGCAGCTGCGTCTGGTATTCGGCCAGGAACTGTTCGAGCTGCGCCAGCGTGGCTTCGTCCCGCTCGACGCGGCCGCGGCTGTCGGCAAGGAACTGGTCGGCCTGTCGCTTCTTGCGCTCGGCCAGATCCTGCAGCAGCGACATGCGCTCGGAACGCTTCTTCATTGCCTAGCTCCCGGCTGCGGCGACGCTTTCGGAGGCGCCTTGGGTGGCGGCGACAGCACCATCGCCAGCTCCTGAAGGCTCTGCGCCAGCGGTTTGGCCTCGTTGAGGCCCTGCTGCAGAAAGGCCCGCAATACCGGCATCCGCTCGATGGCGAAGTCGGTGTCGGGATCGCTGCCCCTGGTATAGGCACCGACGGTAATCAGATCTTCGTTCTGCTGGTAGCGCGACATCAGTTGCTTGAAGCGCATGGCAGCAGCCAGATGGTTGGCGTCGACGATAGACGGCATGGCACGGCTGATCGACGCCTCGATATCGATCGCCGGGTAGTGCCCCTGCTCCGCCAGCCGCCGCGACAGCACCACATGACCATCGAGAATCGCCCGCGCCGAATCGGCCACCGGGTCCTGCTGGTCGTCGCCCTCGGTCAGCACCGTATAGAACGCGGTTATCGAACCACCGCCGGTCGCGCCGTTGCCGGCGCGCTCGACCAGTCGCGGCAACCTGGCGAATACAGACGGCGGATATCCCTTGGTTGCCGGCGGTTCACCAACCGCCAGCGCGATCTCTCGCTGCGCCTGGGCATAGCGGGTCAGGGAGTCCATCAGCAGCAGCACGTTGCGCCCCTCGGCACGGAAATACTCGGCGATCCGGGTCGCCAGCTGGGCGGCCCGCAGGCGCATCAGCGGCGAATCGTCGGCCGGCGAAGCAACGACCACCGAGCGGGACAGCCCTTCGGCGCCGAGATTGTGTTCGATGAACTCCTTCACTTCGCGCCCTCGCTCGCCGATCAGCCCGACGACGATGATCTCGGCCTCGGTGAAGCGTGTCATCATCCCCAGCAGCACCGACTTGCCGACACCGCTGCCGGCAAACAGCCCCAGCCGCTGGCCACGCCCGACCGTCAGCAACGCATTGATCGCGCGGATGCCGACGTCCAGGGTCTGCTCGATGGGATGACGCTCCAGCGGATTGATGGTTTCGCCAGCCAGCGAAACCCGCACTTCGGCATCCAGCGGCCCCTTGCCGTCCAGCGGCCGTCCGACACCGTTAAGCACCCGGCCAAGCAATCCGTAACCGACCGCCACCTGGCCGCTGGCGCCCTGCGGCGTCACGCGCGCGCCGGGTTGGAGGCCGTCGATATTGTCGAGCGGCATCAGATAGATGCGATCGCCGGAGAAGCCGACCACTTCAGCTTCGATATCGAGACCGGGCCGTACCGCGATACGGCAGTAGTCGCCAATTGCCATTTGCAGACCGACCGCTTCGATAGTAAGACCGATCAGGCGGGTAATACGTCCCTCGATACGGGGGCCCGGTGGTGGGTAGCAAAGACCCAGGTGAGATTGCAGGCGATTCAGCAGCCTGGACATGGCGTCAATATTCCGTCATTCGTCATCCGGGATGTCGCCCAGCCGCGCCAGTAGTTGCGCCGCCACCTGCTCGAAGCGGCTTTCGAGCGTCTGATCGACCCGGCTGCTGGCCGTACGCACGACACAGCCGCCGGCACTGACAGCGGGGTCTGCAACCAGAGACCAGTGTTCCTGGTGTTCACAGAGGGACTGCAGCAGCACTTCGTTTTCGGGGTTGACGTGAATGCGAACCGGCCCGGTATCGCCCGGCAGCAGCGCCAGCGCCTCCGCTACCGCTGCCCGGACCAGCTCGGGCCGGCAGTTGAGTTCGTGCCGGGTCACGGCACCGGCCAGCTGAATCACCAGTTGCAGCAGACAGTGCTCGAGCGCCTGCGCCTGCGTCTCCAGTGGCGATTCGAGCTCGGCGACCATTTCGCCCAGTCGCGACACGGCAGCGTCGATCTCCTGCTGCCCCCGCTGCAGACCTTCCCGGCACCCTTGGGAACGCCCCTCCTCAAGCCCCTGCTCGAAGCCTTCGCGGCGGCCCTCTTCCAGACCTTCCTGCCGGGCCTCCTCGCGAATGCGCTCAAGTTCGGCCAGCGTCAATTTACCGTCGGCAAAGGGCAGCTCGTCTTCGCCAAGCAACTCGTCCACCGCGCTTTCTTCGCGCTGCACCAGCGCGACACGGTGCTTGCCGTCCACCTGTGGCAGCCGCCAGGGCTGGACCTGACCGACATCGGCGGCCCGGATTCGCACCGGTATCTTGTCGGACATTAGTGCTCCTTCCCAGATATATCTTGCCGTTCAGAGCCCAGCCAGCGGGCCAAGACAAGGCGCGGCCCGCAGGGAATGGTGGGACCCTTTCCAAGGGACGCAACGCAGTATTGGCCCACTGGCTGGGCTCCCTTCGGGCGCGCCTGGACGGGTCTACACCGTCGTCGCACTCGCTTGAATGGGCCGGGCCAGTCCTGCGCTTGTGCGCCTAGGTGCCGATCCCGTCCAGGCACGCTGAATCGTAAGATATGTCTGGGACGGAGCACTAGATCATCTCTTCACCGCCGCCGGCCAGCACGATTTCGCCTTCGTCCGCCAGACGACGCGCCACCGACAGGATCTCCTTCTGCGCCGCTTCCACTTCGCTGACACGCACCGGCCCCTTGGCTTCGAGGTCGTCACGCAGCAGCTCGGCCGCGCGCTTCGACATGTTCTTGAAAATCTTTTCCTGCAACGCCGAGTCCGCCCCCTTGAGCGCCACCACCAGCAGCTCGGTAGAGACTTCGCGCAGCAGTACCTGGATACCGCGATCATCGACGTCAATCAGATTGTCGAAGATGAACATCAGCTCGGCAATTTGCGACGCCAGCCCCTCGTCGACATCGCGGATGCCGTCCATCAGCTCCGCTTCCACGCTGCTGTCGATGAAATTCATGATATTGGCGGTCGCCTTCACGCCGCCCAGGGTCGCACTCTTGCTCGACGAACTGCCGGTAAACTGGACCTCGAACAGATCGTTGAGCTCCTGCAGCGCCTGGGGCTGGATCTGATCCAGCGCGGCGACCCGCATCAGGATGTCGAGACGTGCCTTCTCGTCGAAGTAGGTCAGCACCTGGGCCGCCTGGTCCGGGTCCAGGTAGGCGATCACCACGGCCTGGATCTGCGGATGCTCGAAGCGCATGACCTCGGCGATCTGTCGCGGCTCCATCCAGCGCAGCGTATCCAGTCCGGAGGTGTTGGTGCTCATCAGAATGCGGTCGAGCAGCGTCTTGGCCTTTTCCTCGCCCAGCGCCTGATTCAGCATCGAGCGGATATAGCGGTCGTTGTTGATGCCGATACCGGTCTGATCGCTGACCACATGCATGAAGTCGGACACCACCGATTCGACCCGGGATTGGGGGACGTTATCCAGCTGCGTCATGGCATAGCCGATGCGCTGGACCTCCTTCGGCCCCAGGTGCTTGAGCACCTCGGCGGCATCCGCTTCCCCCAGACTGATCAGCAGGATGGCGGCCTTTTCGATATTGCTCAGCTCGCGATCGGCGGCAGCGTCACTCATCTTCCCTAACCCATTGCTTCACCGCCTGCGCCACACGCGCAGGGTCTTCCGCCACCATACTACGAATGGTATTGATCTGGTATTCGAAGCTTTCGTTCGGCGTCGGCAGCATATCGCCACCACCGGCACCGCTGCCGAAGGTGACGCGGTCGTCCGGCAGTTCGGAGCCTTCGAGACCTTCCAGCTCGGCGGTCACGGTACCGGCACTGCCGAGTCCGGCATTGGCGTCCCGACCGCCGCCGGTGGCGAGGTTCTTCAGGATCGGCCGCAGCACGCCGAACACCAGCAGCAACACGAACAGCGCCGCCAGCAGCTGCTTGACCAGGTCCCACAGCCAGTCCTGCATCCAGATCGGCGTATCCTCGGGCTCGGCGGGCAACTCCTGCGCCGCAAACGGCGAGTTGACGACATTGACGCTGTCGCCACGCGCCGGCGAATAGCCGACGGCATCCTGCACCAGGATGCGCAGGCGATCGAGTTCGTTCTGTGTCCAGGGCTGGCGCTGCGCCTGACCCGAAGCCGGCAGGTCGTCCACCACCACCGCCACGGTCAGGCGACGGATGCGTCCCATCTGGTGTCGGGTATAGCTGATCGAACGGTCCAGCTCGTAGTTGCGGACTTCCTGCTTGCGGCTGCTGCCGCTGACCGCGGCCGTACCGGCCCCTCCCTCGACCCCGCCGGCCTGCTCGGGAACGCTGCTCGGGCCGGGCGGCTGGTTGGATAGCGCACCGGGAACGCCACCGGGTACCGGCTGACCGGCGCGCTTTTCGTCAACGGTCTGTTCACTGCGCAGCGACGGCAGGTCCGGATTATAGAGCTCGCTGGTCTGCTCGATCGCGGTGAAATCGATATCCGCCGACACTTCGGCGCGATAGTTGCCAAGCCCCACCACCGGCTGCAGGATGCTGTTGACGCGGTTGAGCAGGGTTTCCTCGACCTTCTGGGTGTACTCCAGCTGTTTCGCCGCCAGCACCACGTCCTCATCCACTTCACGGGTGTTGAGCAGGCGGCCTTTCTGGTCGACCACGGTGACGTCGCGCTGGTCCATCTGCGGCACCGACGAAGCCACCAGGCTGGCGATGGCCGCCACCTGATCCGGCGCCAGACGACGCCCGGCGAACAACTCGATAAACACCGAGGCGCTGGGCTTGCGCTCGTCGCGGATAAAGACGGTGCTCTTGGGGATGGCGAGATGCACCCGGGCGCTGCGCACCGCCACCAGGCTGGAGATGGTGCGCGCCAGCTCGCCTTCGAGGCCGCGGCGGTAGCGGGCATTCTCCATGAACTGACTGGTGCCGAGCGCCTGTTCCTGATCCAGCAGCTCGAAACCGACATTTTTGTCGGCGGTGAACCCTTCGGCCGCGAGCTTCAGCCGCGCCTCGTGCACACGATCCTGGGGCACCAGGATGGCGCGCCCCTCGGCATCGAATTTATAGGGGGTATTGTAGAGGCGTAGCTGCTCGATCACCTGATTGGCATCGGCGAAAGACAGGTTCGAGAACAGCACCCGGTAATCGGGCTGCTGCGACCAGAGCACCACGGCGAAGCCGATCGCGACACTCGCCGCGAGACCGACCATCAGGCCAATCTGCCGCAGTATCGAAAGACCGCTGAATCCGGCCATCAAGCCGCGTCGACCGCCTTCTATTGGCGCCGGGGTGTTATCCATCAAGGTGAAGCCGCATCAGGTTCCGTGTTATTGGTATTGTATCCGTCGTCAGATCGGCATCTTCATGATGTCTTCATATGCCGTCACCAGGCGATTGCGCACCTGGGTCATGGCGTCGAAGGACACCGACGCCTTCTGGATGCTGACCATTACCTGCGGCAGGTCGACCGTCGGGTCACCCTGCTCATACGACGTCGCCATTTTTTTGGCGTCCGTCTGCAGGTCGTTGACCTGATCCACGGCATTCTTCAGCAATTCGCCGAAACCGGTGCGATCGACGCTGCCGGCAACGGTCTGGGTTTCCTGGCCCGGCAACTGAACAGGACCCACGCCCTGCTGTGCCTGAGCCTGTATCGCCCGCATCTGCATCAGTACGCTGTTAATATCGGCTCGATCTACCATGACAGCCTCCCTTCCGCCGCCCCGGCAGTTTTTTGACATTATATGTCGCCATTCCCCGTCAGCAACCCGACATAAGGTCTAAAACGACAAAAAAACGTCACCTGAGCGTCAATTTAATAATTGTTCAGAAAGGATAAAGCAAAAAACAAGCCAGTTCAGCGAGCGATATTTGACGGTTGCGGCTGTGGCCAGGATGGTTTGACCCGCAGCGGGCCGCTGCTCATCGCGAGCGGCCTCAGCCATTCCTCACCGTCAATCCGGTGCCTCTCCGTGCTTGAGCCGGACATACATCAACGCCACCGTTATCGCATCGCCAAGCGCGGTATGGCGTTCGATGATCGGCACATCGAGTTTCGAGGCGATGGTGTCGAAACGCAGATCGACGCTGCCACCGACCGACTTCCATTTAATGATGTCGTGGTAGACGTGGGAAAGCTCGATGGTCTTGTTGGGCAGCCCGAAGCCGAAACGTGGACGCATGTACTTGTCCAGCATCCTGACATCGAAATTGACGTAGTAACCGAGAATCGGACGATTGCCGATGAATGCCAGCACCTGCTCGAGCGCATCGTCCATCTCGATGCCATCCACCAGATCGGCGGCGCGTATCTTGTGGATCTTGATCGAGTCCCCGGTCAGACTGGCCGGTGGCTTGAGCTTGATATCGAGGCGTTCGCTGGTGAGGACCCGCTTGCCACGGATTTTTACCGCGCCGATCGAGATGATTTCGGCAGTGCGCACATCGAGCCCGGTGGTTTCGCAGTCAAGCGACACCAATTCGTCGCCCCGGTACGGCTCGAACAGCTCGGCATAAGCGCCTTCACGATGGTCAAACCGATCCTTGAAACGCCGCAACGATCTCGGAATGATCATCGCACCTCCAGGCCCTGGACGAGCCGTTGCGCCGTCCGGCGCCTCAGATAACGCACCTTTGGCGCATTCGATTGCAAAATCGTCATCTCACATCCAAATGATAGCGCTGCGCCAGTTGGCGCTTGAATCCTTTCACGACATGCAGCGCATCGCGCAGCAGCTCGCGCTCCGTCTTGCTCAGTAGGGTCAGGTCGATCCGGTTCGGTGCCGGATCCTGTTCGACCGTTTCCAGCCGCCGGATCTGATGCCGCAGCCGCAGCTGCACGAACCAGGCCAGGGCTTCCCCGAGCTCCTGCCCCTGCTCCGCCTGCAGCTGCCCCATCTCGACCAACTGGTCGATGCGGGTGAACGTATTGGTCGCCAGTATGCGGTGCTCGAGGGCCAGGGTCCGAATACCGTGCACCACCGGAAAGATACCACCTTTCTTGATATCGAGTTGCGATTTGTCGCGCAGGTTTCCGAAGAAGGTCAACGGCGTATCGAACTCCAGCGCCGCCCGGGCAAAATGCGAGAAAAAGACGTCGTTGTTGCGCAGGTGGCGCAGAAACCAGTTGCGACCGGCCTTGAACAGCGCCGGGTTGCCGGCCACCGGCTTGGCATCGACCGCGATCGCCAGCTTCATCACCGCCTCCCCCTGGCAGCTGTCGGCCCACTCGCCCAAGCGCGCGGTCCAGGTGCCGAGCGAATTGACCCAGTCGGGATTGGACACCATGATCCGGCCGGGACAGGGCGGATAACCGAACTCGATCAGTTGCTCACTGAAGCGCTCCAGGGTCTCGTTCATGCCGGGCCAGATGAGCCCTTCGCGATAGATCAGAGCATTGTCCTGGTCGGTTTTCAGGATCTGCTCGCCGCGTCCTTCCGAACCCATCACGATCAGGCAGACGTGCGGCTGCAGGTCCTGCGGCACCATCAGGTCGAACAGCTTGGCCATGACCCGGCCGTTCATCGCCGCCAGCAGATCCATGACGAAGCGAATCTTGACCCCGTGCGACACCAGCGCCCGGATAAGGTCGTTCAGGCCCTGCGCCGCTTGGCGCAGGTCCTCGACGGTCTGCGCCCGCTCGATGCGCAGGCCGATCACGTGGGAGTGGCTGGAGAAAAAGCTCAGGATGTCCGTCAGCGCAACGATACCCATCAGCTCCTCGCCCCGCATCACCACCAGGCGTTCGATCTGCTGCCGGGTCATCAGGATCAGGGCATTGAACAGGTAGTCGTCGGGGGTGACGGTGATCAGCCGAAAACTGGCGATCTCGGCGATGTCGGTGTCCTGGGGCAACCCCTTGAGCACCAGCGCCTCGAGCAGATCGGTCTTGGTGATCATGCCGTGTCGATTGCCCTTGCGCACCAGCACGCAGTCCACTTTCTGCTCGCGCATGAGCTCGGTGGCCTGGCGGATACTGGTGCCCTCTAGCACGCTGAGCGGCTGCTGTACGAGACCACTGTCGACCCGCGCCAGCATGAACTCGGCAATACCCTGGTCCTGGCCGTGCTGCGCCACGATCTCGGACTTGGCGGCGAGGTTCTGCTGGAAGTAATCGGCAAATCGCGCATTACTCGAGACCAGTTCGAGCAGCGTCGCGGTCGGCAGGACATGGCAGATCGTCTCTTCCTCAGCGACCAAGTTGTGAATGGCGCGCCCCCGCAGTGCCGACCAGCCGCCGAAATAATCCTCGTCCTGATAGTGCACGAACGGCTGCTGTGTTGGCTCGGCGCCATCGGCCTCGCGCACGTCGTTCTCGCTGACCCGCCCCTTGAGAATGATATAGACGCCTTCCGGCTCATCGCCCGCGGCCAGAATCGTCTCACCCTGCTGGTAGTAGGCGATATCGAGGTGCCGCAGCAGGTTGTCCCGTTCGCGCTCGTCAAGCAGGCTGAACGGCAAGTTGTCGAAATTGAATGTCGATGACATAGGCGTGTGCTTCCAACCATTGCGAGACCCGGAGCCCCTTGGCGCCCGGGCAGCGTCGAAGGAATGGCAGCGGGGCTCTTCGTACCGGCTCCCCGTCGCCCAAAAGACAAAGGGCACACCTGCATGTCGCCGGTGTGCCCTTTTTCAGTCGAGCCCTGTGGCTCTGTTCAGCTTAGTGGGCGTGGGCCGCACCGGCACCGCGGGGGATACGGATATCCTCGACGATGTGCTGGATGTCCTCCGGCGGTGCCGGGGTCATCACCGCGACGGCGTAAGCGGACGCGAAGTTCAGCAGCATACCGATGGTACCGAAGCCCTCGGGGGAGATGCCGAGGAACAGCTGGTCGGAGGGGCCGCCCATGAACTTGAAGTAGATGATGTAGGCCATGGTCGTGATCAGGCCGACCAGCATACCGGTAACCGCGCCCTGGGTGTTCATACGCTTGCTGAAGATACCCATGACGATGACCGGGAATACCGACGAACAGGCAAGACCGAAGGCCAGCGCCACCACCTGGGCCACGAAGCCCGGCGGATTGATACCGAAGTAACCGGCGATACAGATCGCAACGACGGCCGCCAGACGGGCGTACATCAGTTCCTGCTTGTCGGTGATGTTCGGGTTGATGGTCTTCTTCATCAGGTCATGCGAGATCGCGGTCGAGATAACCAGCAACAGACCGGCTGCGGTCGACAGAGCTGCCGCGACGGCACCGGCGGCCACCAGCGCAATGACCCAGTTCGGCAGATTGGCGATTTCCGGGTTCGCCAGCACCATGATGTCGCGGTCGACATAGACTTCGTTTGCGAAAGGCGCACCGTTCACGGCCACCGGAGCGGTCGCCGGGTTGCTGACCATGCGCTCGCCGTGCGGGCCGGTACCTTCGATGAAGTTCGGCTTGCCGCCGTCGAAGGCGTTGCCTGCAGCATACTGGACCTTGCCGTCGCCATTGTGATCGTACCAGCCAATCAGACCCGAGTTTTCCCAGTTCTTGAACCAGCTCGGCATCGTCTCGTAGGCAGTACCGGTGTTATCGGCGCCATTGACGGTCTGGATCAGGTTGACGCGACCGAAACCGGCAACACCCGGAATCGAGGTGTAGAGAATGGCGATGAAGATCAGTGCCCAGCCCGCCGAGGTACGGGCATCCTTGACGCGCGGTACGGTGAAGAAGCGCACGATGACGTGCGGCAGGCCCGCGGTACCGGCCATCAGCGCAACCGTCAGACAGAAGATGTCGAGAGTGGTCTTGGTACCGGCCGTGTATTCATTGAAGCCGAGCGCGACCGAAAGCTCGTCGAGCGTCGCCAGTACCGACTGGCCGCTGCTCAGGGTTGCACCCAGGCCGGTCTGCGGCAGGAAGTGGCCGGTGATCTGAGCCGACAGGAAGAAGGCCGGAACGGTAAACGCCAGGATCAGCACGCAGTACTGCGCCACCTGGGTATAGGTGATGCCTTTCATGCCACCGAGTACGGCGTAGAAGAATACGATCGCCATACCGAGGACAACGCCGGTGTTGATGTCGACGTGCAGGTAGCGGGAGAACACGATACCGACACCGCGCATCTGACCGGCGACATAGGTGAAGGAGATGACGATGGTACAGATGACTGCGATGGTACGGGCGGTATTACTGTAGTAGCGGTCGCCGACGAAGTCCGGCACTGTGAATTTACCGAACTTGCGCAGGTACGGCGCCAGCAGCATCGCCAGCAGCACATAACCGCCGGTCCAGCCCATCAGGTAGGCGGAGCCATCACGTCCGATAAAGGACACGATACCGGCCAGGGAGATAAAGGATGCCGCCGACATCCAGTCGGCCGCGGTCGCCATACCGTTCGCGATTGGATGCACGCCGCCGCCGGCTACATAGAATTCCTTGGTTGACCCTGCGCGCGCCCAGATCGCGATGCCGATATAGAGCG
>JABXIM010000094.1 GCA_013373085.1 Oceanospirillaceae bacterium
CTGGCTACGAACCAGGCGGTCGCACGTTCGAATCGTGCCGGGCGCGCCACTTCGGGAAGTAAGGTAACTAAGCTTCCCGGTCGAAGTCAGATAAATCCTAAGCTTTCCTCGAATCCGTACTGATCCATAGCTCACCTGGATAGAGTACCTGGACTGTCGTTAGCCACAGGCGCTACCAGGCGGTCGCACGTTCGAATCGTGCCGGGCGCGCCACTTTAATAATACGTCCCAGACCTACGCCGCAACCAACACCGTCACCATTTGTCCGGCGGAGGGTGGGTGTAGCGATGCATCGGCATCAGGTTCAATATTTCCACTGTTGTCCGGGCATCGCGTAACCCGCCATATCGATCGCATTGCAGATCGATTGATCGCGGTTGGCACATCATCAAACCTGCATGAACCCTCAGCACCGCCCGTGGAACTTGGTGTTTGCGGGCGATTTACCACAGGAAAGTCGCGGCGATAGCAGGACCGCTGAAGCTCAGTTCCTCGATAAAGTCGTCGCCAAAGTCGTACTCCAGGTGGCGATACATGGCGGTAACCTGTCCCCACTCGAAACGGTGGCCCAGACCGATCATGGCCTGCCATGTGAAGTCGGCCTCGCCGCTGCCGATATCGGCGTAGTAGGGTACATACCACTGCGAGGCGCCCAGCCGGGTTTCGCCGCGGGCGCCGACCACGGTGTTCCACCAGGTGGATTCCTCGGTGGAGGAACCGGAGCGGGTCGCGGCAGGCAGGGCGCCGAGCGCGCCGGCCAGCTCCCAGTCGATCGAAGCCTCCAGGTTGATCGCCCGGAGTCCACCGAGCAGTTGCAGGCGATCATCCTCTTTGTCCACCGCGGCATAGGTGGCCGCCAGCAGCCAGTTCCAGCCCGTCAGACCCATATCGGCATCGGCGGTGACCGATGCCGGCAGACTGATGTTGCCCGCTGGGCCTGAAAATGAAAGCTCCCTGGTATTCGATTTGTCCGCCTGAAAATCGAGATAGATATAGTCGGTCAGCAGCCCCCATTGACCCTTTTGGGCTTCCAGCGACGCCATGAAGGCGAACTCGAGTGCATCCAGATAGTCGCTCGCGTCGATACCGATCTCGCTGCCGTCATCCGCGACCGGCATTCGCGTCTGTCCGTCCAGCGACGGGAAATAGCCATAGACCGAGGCACGGAACTGCCAGGGTTGAGCCGTATCGGCTTGAAGATCGGCCGACAGCAATAGAGGCACGCACAACCACGCCGGCAACGGCAACTTTGCCTTCATAATCTCACTCCGGAACGGGTAACGAAAGCGGCGGAAAAGCCGCGGCACGAACAATGCGATTCAGTATAGTCGGGCGTTTGGCGGCATCCGCTAGCTGCCGGGTTTCGCAGGTCTCGCAGCGGAGGCCGGGGGGGCGTATACGACTGCCGGAATCCGAACAGCTTCATTTCTCCGACTATACTTCTCTGGCCCGCCGGCCGTATCGAAGGCGTACTGCATCCACCAACCGGATGATACAAGGAGGTCAATATGAAGCTTCATTTGACCGCGATGGCCGCGCTGGCTGTCGCTGCTTCACCACTTCAGGCGGCCCCTGAAGTCCCCGAAGGAAAAGTCATGATCGATCCCGCCGCCGAGGCGGTGTTGCTTGACGTTTGTGCCTGGTTAAGACAAGCCCCGTCTTTCAGTGTCCATGCCGATATCAGTTTCGACGAGATCACCTCCGATGGCACTCGCATCGAGTACCACCGTCAGGACCTGGTCGCACTGAGCCGTCCCGACAAGCTGCGTATCGAAATCGAGGATGACCGCGGTCGCCGGTCTGTTTACTACGATGGCAAGCAGATGACACTTTACCGGCCTGCCAATCGGGTTTACGCCCAGGTCAAAGCGCCGGACAACCTTGATGCGGCGCTCGATCTGGCCGAGTCCGAGGGCATCGAAATGCCCATGGACGACCTGCTCTACAGTCATCCCTGCGCCGGTATTGCGGAAAACCTGCGCACGGGTACCTATGGCGGTCTGCACTTCCTCGACGGCGATCTTTACCACCATCTGTTGCTGACGACGGATGCGGTCGACGTCCAATTATGGGTTGCCAACGACGAGGTTCCGACCATACGCAAAGCGGTGATTGCCTACAGCGGTGAGGTCGGTACACCTCTATACCGGGCGTTTTTCTCCGACTGGAATTTTGCACCGGGCATTACCGATGACATATTCCATTTCGAGCCGGCCGAGGGTGACAGGCAGATTCCGTTCCGCAGCGACGCAACAGACCGGAAGGAGGCTGAAAAATGAATATCCACAGACTCGCTTTTCCGCGTCGGACGCTGACTGTCGCCATGCAAGCGGCGTTGGCAGCCATTCTCTTCGCTGGACCTGGCGTCAACAGCGGTGGCCCCACTGTGGTCGCTAACCAGGCCGAGGCCGCCTTGCGGGACCGTGTCGGCGGTGACCGGGCGCGGCAGGCCAAGGCTCCGCGCAGCAAGGTCGACCGCAAATCCAGGGCTTCCAGTGCGCGCAAGGGATCGGTGCAGAAGGCCAGCAAGCAGCCGAAGCGCAACAAGGTCGATCGTAGCCGCTCCGACACCGGCAAGAAACTTGCCGCGCGTGAAAAGAAGCGGGATCTGCGCAAGACCAAGCAGATCCAGCGCAGTCCCAACACCAAGAATCGCAGCGATTTTTCCAAAAAGCTCGCCGCGCACGATGCGCCCAAACTCAGTCCGGAACGGAAAAAGGCGCTGGCGGAGCGGCGTGACAACAAACCGGCAGACCGGCAGCTTAACAACGAGCGTCGTCAGCAACTGGCCGACAGGCTGGAAAACCGCCCCAACAACCAGGGGGGCGATCGCGGATCACTGGCGGACAAGCTGGAGAACCGCCCCAACAACCAGGGGGGCGACCGCGGTTCGCTTGCCGACAAGCTGGAGAATCGTCCTAACAACCGTCCCGACCGTGAGGAAAACCGGGAACAGCTGGCAGATCGCCTGGAAGACCGACGCGACGACAAACAGGAACGCAGGGAGGAGCGACGCGAGAATATTCAGGAGAACCGCAAGAACTTCGCCGACAACCGCGAGGACATTCGCGAGGAACGGCGCGAGGCGATGGAGGATATCCGCGAGAATCGCAGGGATTTTCTCGAGGACCGCCAGGATGACCGACAGGACTTCATCAGGGATATGGGGCACGAACGTCGCGACCTGTGGGACGACATCTACGACGATCATCACTACTGGGGCCGCCACGACCGTTGGGAGGACGACGACGATGACTGGTTCTGGGGACTGTTCGGCGGCGCTGTCGGTTTCGCCATCGGTGCGGCCGTGGCATCGCCGCCGGAAGGCACGGTCGTGGTGCCGTACCAGAATACCCAGTACCAGTACTATGGCGGCGCCTTCTACGAACCTGCTCCGAGTGGCGAGGGCTACGTGGTGGCGCCGGCGCCGGTTGGCGCCGCAGTGGAGGCACCGCCGGTTGACTGTACCATCGTGTTCAGTCCGAACCCGGAAGATCCCGGCTATTGCTATTTCCAGGGGGCTTTCTTTGTCTACGACGAGCAGTCGGACAATTACATCGTCGCTGAGCCGGCCGAGGGCACCGAGGTGCCCTACCTGCCGGAGGGTTACGAGATCGTGACCGTCAATGGTATCGATTACTACCGGCTTGGGCCGACGCTATACAGGCCCTACCTGGAGGGAGACAGCGAGATATACGTTGTCGCCGGAGGTTGATCGCGGGCGCCGTCGAGGCGCTTGCCCGCGAGTGTAATGCTCGGGGCTGGAATCGGGGGGACTGCTCTCGGGGCCGGGCAATTGGCCTGGCCCCGGCAGTCTGGGCGCAGATGCCCCCACTGGCGATCAGGTTGCGGTATAATATGCCCCCTTCGACAGTCCCGTCCCGTTGCTGGTTTTACGCATGAAATTTATCGTCAAGCTGTTCCCCGAAATCACCATCAAGAGCCGTCCGGTGCGCAAGCGCCTGATTCAGCGTCTGAGTACCAATCTGGACGTGATGCTGCGTCGTGTCGACGACGGGATCAAGGTCAAGTCGACCTGGGACCGGATAGACGTGCACTGCAGCGATAATGCGCTGCGGGACGAGGTGGTTTCTGTGCTCAGCCGTACGCCGGGCATCCAGGCCTTCCTCGAGGTGCGCGAATTCCCGTTAGTGGATTTCCACGATGCCTACGAACGTGCCCAGGACGCCTATGCCGACGTGATCAGGGGCAAGACCTTCAAGGTCCGCGTCAAGCGCAGCGGCACGCACGACTTCACGTCGGTGGACATGGAGCGTTACGTTGGCGGCGGGCTCAATCAGCATACCGAAGCGGCGGGTGTCGATGTGCGTAATCCGGACGTCTACGTCGATATCGAAGTGCAACAGGACAAGCTCTTCATCGTCACCGAGCGCCATGCAGGTCTCGGCGGTTTCCCGCTCGGCACCCAGGAGCCGGTGTTGTCACTGATCTCGGGTGGCTTCGACTCTGTCGTTGCCTCTTACATGACCATGCGCCGTGGCTGCAAAACCCATTTCGTGTTCTTCAATCTCGGCGGCCACGCCCACGAGATCGGGGTCAAGCAGGTGGCGCTCTATCTTTGGCAGAAGTACGGCTCCAGCGCCCGGGTGAAGTTCATCACCGTGCCGTTTGAGGAGGTGGTGGGCGAGATCCTGCAGAGCGTGCATCACTCGCACATGGGCGTCATCCTCAAGCGCATGATGCTGCGCGCCGGCGAGCGCATTGCCGACTTCATGAAGATCGATGCACTGGTGACGGGGGAGAGCGTTGCCCAAGTGTCGAGCCAGACGCTACCGAACCTGGCGATCATCGACCGGGTCACGGAGAAGCTGGTCATTCGTCCGCTGATCACCATGGACAAGCAGGAAATCGTCGATCTGTCGAAGCACATCGGTACTTTTGATTTCGCCAAGAATATGCCCGAATACTGCGGCGTGATCTCGGACCGGCCGACAACCCGTGCCAAGCTCGATCGCGTGCTCGAAGAAGAGGGTCATTTCGACTACGAGGTGCTCGAGCAGGCGCTGAAACAGGTTCAGGTGATTTCCATCGACGAAATCGTCGAGGACGTCAATGCTCATGCCACCGTCGAGGCCCTGACCAGGGTCGCCGAGAATCAGGTAATTGTCGACATTCGGGCCGGACACGAGCAGGAGAGGAAGCCGCTCAATATGCCGGGCTGCGAAATTCTGTGTATTCCCTTCTTCAAGCTCGGCGCTGCCGTCGAAGACTTCGACGCCGACAAGGAATATTTGCTGTACTGCGAAAAGGGCGTGATGAGCCAGATGCAGGCTCATCACCTGCAGGAAAAAGGGTACGGCAACGTCAAGGTCTTCCGCCCCGACGTTGGCTGAGCCCCCTGCTGGCACGCAAGCCTTGTGGTTGTGTGCCAGCAGACCTGTTTCGCTATGTTGCAGTCGCGAAATCAGGTTTTCCGACAGGGTCCTGAACGCGACGCCGGCGGGGTGCCATTTCCTTCCTTATAAAGTCTGGTTTTAATTTTGCTACAAATAGCTATAAGCTCTCCTAAATGCTGTCCATAAATTATGTTGTCGACAGCTGCCTCCCTTGTATTCTGGCTTTTGGTTAATATACGTTCGCTATTACGTGGTTGGATGCCGTAGCCTCCGACCGTACAAGAAATGCCTGACCCTGAATGAATGCCCCGCGTTTGCGAGGTGAAATGCCGACATTGGCTGTTAATGCCCGGCAGTTCGTTCATCCATTCAGGCAGGATAAGGAGCACTCGAATGGAAAACCTGCTCTCGGAAGGCGTCTCCCTGATGGTGTTCGGCATGGGGTTCGTGTTCGTTTTCCTGACACTGCTGGTATTCGCTACCAGCCTGATGTCCAAGCTGGTGGTGAAGTATCAGCCGGCACATGAGCCCAAGCCGTCTGCCCGCAAGGCAGCCAAACCGGCGGCACCTGCCGGCACTACCGCGACCAACAATGATGAGCTGGTCGCCGTGATCAGTGCTGCGGTGCACAAGTACCGGTCCCGTTGATTGCAGCGGAAACGACAAGAAAATCTGCATTCACTCGATAAAAGGCCCTTGAACATGTCCGACGCTAAGAAACCTCTAGGCATTACCGACGTGGTGCTGCGTGATGGTCACCAGTCGCTGCTGGCGACCC
>JABXIM010000202.1 GCA_013373085.1 Oceanospirillaceae bacterium
ACGACTTCAATACCGGCGTGGTCTATCTGCCGCCGTCCGGCGTGCGCGACGGGGTGGCGGAGCTGATCCGGGTCAATCCGCGGCTGCGCAAGGTGATCATCGTCACCGAAAAGGTGGCGGTGCATGACGCGCGGGAGATTCGCGCCATGGCGCAACAGGCGGGGGTCGATGTGTTCGGCGCCAACTGTCTTGGCGTGGCCGATGCCTGGAACCGGGTCCGTATCGGCGGCGCACTCGGCGGTGACTCGCCGGAGGAGTCGCTGCTGCAGGGCTCGGTCGCGGTCTATTCCAATTCGGGTAATTTCACCACCACCATCGCCCAGTACCTGGCCACCGAAGGCTGGGGCACGACCACTTCAGTCTCCAGCGGCAAGGACGTCTACATCCACTTCGCGCTGCCGGAGTTCGCCTATGCGCTGTCCAACGACCGCCGTTCCAAGGCGGCGGTGGTCTACGTCGAGCCCGGCGGCTACTACGAGCACAACCTCGATTTCACCAAGCCGGTGGTCGCCTGCGTGGTCGGCCGCTGGAAAGCCAAGCTGACCCGCGCCGTCGGTCACGCCGGCGCGCTGGGCGGGGATGGCGACGATGCCGCCAGCAAGGAACAGTGGTTTCAGGAGACGTTTGGTGTCGACCAGGTCTTTACCCCGGACAATCCGGTGGTCTCGGCCCGGGGCGCGGTGGTGACCAACATCGCCCACATCCCGCTGGCGCTGACGCGGGTGATGGAACTCAACAATCAGGCGCGGGACTTCGTGCCCAAGGGGGACCTCTCGCTCAAGCCCTGGTTCGGCGATAATCGCGGTCTGGAACTGCCGCCGGAGCTGGACCTGCCGGTGCAGGAGGCGATCGAACCCTACAACCGGCAGATTGCCAATCTCGGTCGGCAGATCGGCCGCAGCTTCCCGCGGCGGACGATGAAGGATGCCTCCGGGGTGTCCCAGATGGATCCGAAATCGCAGATCACCCGGCTGCACAATCAGTCGATTCTGGACAGCGCTACCCGGCCGCTGGAGAGCAACCTCTGCCAGGCGCTGACCGGTGAGCATAACGGCGACAACGACAACATCCTGACCAACGTCGCGATGGCCGGCTACCTCAATCTGCACGGCGATAGCATGATCGCGGCCGCGGACGCCGCGCGCGAGGCCGGCAACGCACCCAACGTAGTGTTGTCGTCGGCACTGGCGTTGCTCGGGCCGAAGCGGGTCGAGGCGGCGCGACAGGGGGTGGACACCCTGATCGACCTGTTCGCCCATTCCGGGCTCGAGGATGCGCGCGACGAGGACTTCGACCTGTCCGGCATCACCATCAGCGACGAGCAGGCGGCGCTGTTTTGCGGCGACAAAGCCGATCCCCGCGCGGAAGCGATGCTGCGTGCGATCCGAGTCCGCGGCGGTCGCTCGGTTTTCCTGCATTTCATCGAACTGTTCGACCGTCCGCTGAGTCGCGATGGCGTACTGGCGGCGATCGCCGCGACCCTCGCCTGGGGACCGCTGATGCGCAAGCGCATCTCCCGCACCACGGTGCGGAGTCTGCCCTGGTACCTCCGGGTCTATGCATCCCTGATCGGCGCGTCGGCGGACGGCAGCCGGCACCAGCCGGACAGTTACTGCGGCGTTGCCAACGAGGATCTGCTCAACCACTGGAGTGTCGGCGAAATGGCATACCTGTCGCTGATGGGGGAGCGGGGCGATGATGCCTCCCTCTATGCCTTCCAGGTGCTCACCGGGCTGCTGACCAGCAATGGTCCCGGCAGCATCTCGGCGCAGGGCTGCAAGGGGGCGGTGTCGTCGGACGGCCCCGAAACACCGCAGCGGGTGCAGATCAACAAGGCGATGATCGGTTTCCTCAGCCATACCGGTTTCTCCCACGGCGGCGCCGGTTACGAGGGCATTACCTTTCTGGTCGACCGTTTCCGGGAGACGGGTCTCAGCGATGCCGGCGATGCCGGCCACGGCCTGGACCTGGATGCCATGGCCCGGGACTACGCGGCGCAGTACCGGCAGGCGAAACAGGCGGCGAAGGATGCCGGCGCCGGTCGTGTCGGCGCGATCGCCGGCATCAATCACCCGGTGTTCAAGGACAAGCCGGTGAACCGGGATCCGCGGGAAGCCTTTATCGCCAAGCTGTTTGCCGACAGGGATGACTACAATGTGTTCCATGACTACTACAAAAAGCTCGTGAAGGCGCTGTTCCAGGCCGGCGTCACCCGCAATGTCTTCTGCGTCAATATCGACGGCGTGATCAGCGCCATGCTGTTGAAGATGCTGTGGCCCCGGTTCCGTGCCGGCACCCTTGACGAGCAGGCGCTGGAGGTGGCGGCGTTCACGATATTCCTCTACGGGCGGATGATCGGGTGCGCGGCGGAGATAGACGACCATATCAACCGGGGCAAGAACATGGACACGCGCACGCCCGCATCCCGGCTGGAAATGGTGTCCTGACTCCGGCTGTCGGGGCACGACACTGCCGTGCCCCGACAGTATCCCGGCCAACGGGATTTTAGGGGCTGTTGACGTTTGTGGATGCTTCCTGTTGCTCTGCAAAATTTCTCAGACAATGATGCGAACGCAGCACAGGGTGGTTCCCTTTGCCAGTTCGCTGAAGCCGTATGAGGCGTTTTGCAGAGCAACCCGAATGGGCCGGAGCTGTTTTCGCACAATCCAGTGTTGCTCGTGGCTTATTTGGAGCAACCAAACCGCGCAACTCGCGCCTTGCCTTGTGCGAAAACAACCTCCGGCAGGACATATTCACAAACTTCAACAGCCCCTAGTGGTGTATAAAAAGAATTCGGCGGCCCGGACGTTCGCCGTTCAGGCACTTTGAGTGGTAATCGGAGTAAGAGGAAGTTCGATGTCTCGAGAACTGGATAAAGATGCACTGGCGTATCATCGCGCGGAACCGGCCGGAAAGCTGGCGATCGTTGCCACCAAGCCGATGGCGACGCAGCGCGACCTGGCACTGGCCTACTCGCCTGGGGTGGCCGCGGCCTGCAACGAAATCGTGCGCGACCCGGCAGAATCCTACACCGTCACGGCGCGGGGCAACCTGGTTGGCGTCATCTCCAACGGCACGGCGGTGCTGGGGCTGGGCGCCATCGGCGCACTGGCATCGAAGCCGGTGATGGAGGGCAAGGCGGTACTGTTCAAGAAGTTCTCCAATATCGACGTGTTCGATATCGAGATCGACGAGCGGGATCCCCAGACCTTCATCGAAACCGTCGCCCGCCTCGAGCCGACGTTCGGCGGTATCAACCTCGAGGATATCAAGGCTCCGGAGTGCTTTATTATCGAGAAAGCGCTGAAGGAGCGGATGAACATTCCGGTGTTTCACGATGACCAGCATGGAACCGCCATCGTCGCGGGAGCGGCGGTCTACAACGCGCTGCGTGTCGTCGGCAAGGATATTGGCGAGGTCAAGCTGGTGGTTTCCGGCGCCGGGGCCGCGGCGCTGTCCTGTACCGACCTGCTGGTCAACATGGGACTGAAAAAGGAGAACATCTGGCTCACCGATATCGCCGGCGTGGTTTATAAGGGCCGAACCGAGGAGATGGACGAATACAAGGCCCGTTACGCTCAGGATACCGATGCCCGCACCCTCGATGACGTGATCGGCGGCGCCGATCTGTTTCTCGGGCTGTCGGCACCGGGCGTGCTGAAACCGGCGATGGTCGAGAAGATGGCCGAACGCCCGATCATTCTGGCGATGGCCAATCCGGTGCCCGAGATCCTGCCGGATGAAGCGAAGGCGGTACGTCCCGACGTCATCATGGCGACCGGCCGTTCCGACTACCCCAACCAGGTCAACAACGTACTCTGTTTCCCGTTCATCTTCCGCGGCGCCCTGGACTGCGGCGCCACCACCATCAACGAGGAGATGAAGGTGGCCTGCGTCAAGGCGCTGGCGGAGCTGGCGATGGCGGAGCCGGTCGACCGGGTACAGAAAGCCTATGCCGGCGAGCCGATGCGCTTTGGACCGGAGTACCTGATCCCGAAACCCTTCGATCCCCGGCTGATCTTCGTGGTGGCGCCGGCGGTGGCGCAGGCGGCGATGGAGACCGGCGTCGCGACCCGCCCGATCGAGGACCTCGATGCCTACCGCGCCAGTCTGGCGCGTTACGCCTACCGGACCTCCGAGGTGATGGGACCGATCCTGGAGCACGCCAAGCGTTCGCCCAAGCGCGTGGTTTTCGCCGAGGGCGAAAGCAGCCGGGTGCTGATGGCGGTGCAGCAGGTGGTCGACGAGCGGCTGGCGCGGCCGATACTGGTCGGCGATCGCGCCCGCATCTTGCGACGCATCGAGAATTTGCAGTTGCGGATCCGCGATGGCCAGGACATCCAGATCGTCGATCCCCAGGGCGGTGACTGGTACGATCCCTACCTGGCGGACTTCAGCGCCCGCATGGGGCGCAAAGGCATCTCTCCCGACGAGGCGCGGGGCATCATGCATTCCGACAAGACCGCGATTGCGGCGATGATGTGCCTGCGCGGCGATGCTGACGCCATGCTGTGCGGCGCCCATGGCCGTTTCCGCGTACACCTGGCGACCATTGAAGGTCTGATCGACCGCTCCGAGGGTGTCGGTCACTTCTCGACGGTCACGGCGCTGAACCTGCCGGTCAGCACCGTCTTCATCTGCGATTCCCACGTCAATCCCGACCCCAGCACCGAGGAGGTGGTCCAGGCCACGTTGCTCGCCGCCGAGGAGGTCCGCCGTTTCGGCATCAAGCCCAAGGTGGCGCTGTTGTCGAGTTCGAACTTCGGTACCAACGACCTGCCGGCCGCGCGCAAGATGCGCGACGCGCACAAACTTCTACAGGCGCGGGCGCCGGGCCTGATCGTCGACGGCGAGATGCACGCCGACAGCGCTATGTCCGAGGATCTGCGCAGCAAGGTGTTCCCGGATTCGGTGCTGCAAGGTCAGGCGAATCTGCTGGTTATGCCCAATGTCGAGGCGGCGCATATCGCCTATGGCCTGCTCAAGACGCTCGGCAACGGCATCGCCATCGGGCCGATCCTGCTCGGGGCCAGCCAGCCGGTGCATATCCTGTCGCAGAGCAGCACGGTCCGCGGCATCTTCAACATGACCGCGGTGGCGGTCGCCGGTGTTCAAAGTGAAATGCGGGGCTAGGCCCGGCTTGTGTAATTCAGCAGGAGAGAGGCTGCCATGCCTGGACAAGACAGAGAGAGTACGCTGCGTTTTCTGGCCGAACCCGCCGACGTGAATTTCGGCGGCAAGGTACACGGCGGCGCCGTGATGAAGTGGATCGACCTCGCGGCCTACGCCTGTGCCGCCGGCTGGAGCGGGCGGTACTGCATCACGGCCTACGCCGGCGGTATTCGCTTCGTGCGGCCGATCCATGTCGGCAGCATCGTTGAGGTGATAGCCCGGGTCATCTACACCGGCCGTACCTCCATGCACATCGGCATCGAGGTGAAGGCCGGCGACCCGACCACCACTGACCGCGAACGGACCACCCACTGTATCGTCATCATGGTTGCGGTGGACAGGTCCGGCATGCCGGTGCCGGTACCCGAATGGGTGCCGGAGAGCGAAAAGGATAAGGAGCTGCGGGAGTCCGCCATCCGGCTGATGGAGATGCGCAAGAAAATCGGCGCCGAAATGGAGGCACACCTCGAGCTCTGAACCGGGCTCGGGGGTCGCTTGTCGGAGCCCCGTATCCGGGGCGAATATCGTTATTGCGATGGGGCCTATCCCCAGGAGCTGCCTCGTGGGAGATTCTATGGTCCGGGACAAGCCTTCTCAGGCAGTTTTGGTGACATAGGTCGACTCGTTTTTCATTAGAGAAAAGGCGATCCTGGCCAGCTTTCTGGCGAGCTTGATCAGAGCCTGGGTGGGTTTCA
>JABXIM010000024.1 GCA_013373085.1 Oceanospirillaceae bacterium
TAAACGATGTGTTTGCTTTTTCAGGAGGAAAGCTATGGCAGACAAGACTTTTGGTACATCAGCGGGTGAGACTATTCCCGGCACGGGCGAAGATGATTTCATCAACGCCGGTCGGGGCGCAGATACTGTTTCCGGTGGTGATGGTAATGATACGCTGAATGGTGGCGTTGGTGCTGGTACCGACCTTACAACAGCTAACGACGTCCTTGATGGCGGTAACGGCGATGACGTGCTGATCGGCAACGATGGCGACGACCGTCTCTTCGGTGGTTCCGGTAATGACGATCTTTCCGGTGGTGCTGGCGCTGACCAGCTCTACGGTGAAGCTGGTGCTGATACAATTTCCGGCGGCAACGGCGATGACGTGATCGCTGGTAACGACGACAACGACGTTCTCGATGGCGGCAACGGCGACGACGAAATCTACGGCGGCAATGGCGATGACATGCTGACGTCAGGTGCGAGCGCTGGTGGCTTTGACGAAACGCTCGAAGGTGGTGACGGTGACGATACGCTCGACGCTTCCGCTTCCAACGGTGCGTTCCTGCGTGGCGACGCCAATGACGACCTTCTGATCGGTGGCCAGGGCGCTGACGATATCGATGGTGGTGCTGGTTCTAACACGATCCGTATTTCTGGCGAGATCGATGATATTGCTGATTTCGCAGGTGACGGCGATGGTGCTCTTTCTGCGGTATCAAACGTTCACGGCGTTGATAACCTCGGCAACTTCGATAGCATCGAGTTCGACAACGTAACGCTCGACATGACTGACACTGGTGAGCAGCTCTTCACTGCGACGGCCAACATTGACGTTGACGACGCTGAAGGCGCTGAAACTAACACTGCTGACCTCGGTGCTGTGATCTTTGGTTACACTACTGGTGGTGGCGCTGTTTACGCAGCGGATGGTTCCAACTCTGACGTTGCTGCTGTTGGCGGTACTGACGATTTTGCTTGGACAATCGTTTCCATCAACGGTGAAGCTGTTGACGCAGACAACGACACTTACACGCTGAGCACTGGTTCAACTGTTGAAGTTACTGACTTTACAGTTCTGCCTTCTGGTGTTGCTCAGAACCACCTCCTCTACACTCCAGACGAATCTCTGGGCAACGACGTAGCTGGCGGTGCGGATGATGACATCACAGTAGTTGTGCGCGATGCTGATGGTCAGGAACTGACAATCACTGTTGAGCTGACAGTTACTGATACAGACGACAAGCTCTACGCTGCTGCTGGCGGTTCACTGCTGCAGGGTGGCGACAGCGCTGACACTCTGAACGGTGCTGCTGGTAACGATCGCCTGAAAGGCGAAAACGGTGCAGACCTTCTGATCGGTGCTAACGGCGACGACACCCTCGTTGGTGGTTGCGGTGACGACCTTGCTGAAGGTGGTTACGGTAACGACGTAATCTGGGCTGGCGACGCAGACGAAGGTAGTGACAAGTTCTCCGGTGACGGCGGCAACGATACTATCGGCGGTGGTGCTGGTAACGACACTGTTGTCGGTGACGGCGCAAACACCTTCGGTAACGATGACGCTCTGACTAACGGTCAAGGTTCCGACGTTCTCTTCGGCGGTTCTGGTGACGACCTTCTGGTTGGTTCCACTTGGAACGGCGCAGTTGCTGGTAACGACTCCACTGACGGCGCAGACGTTCTCTGGGCTGGTGCTGGCGATGACATCCTCTGGGGTGGTGGCGCAGCAGACGTTCTCGGTGGCGGTACTGGTTGCGATGATATTTGGGGCCAAGACGGTAACGACACTATTTATGGTGGTGCCGATGGTAACGAAGACATCGACGCTGGCGCAGGCGACGACCTCGTATTTGCTGGTGCATGCAACGATACCGTCCACGGTGGCGCTGGTAACGACGCGATCTTCGGTGGTGCAGGCGTAGACGTAATTAACGGTGATGCCGGTAATGACGATCTCTACGGTGGTACTGGTGACGACGTGATGACTGGCGGCGACGGCTTCGATAGCCTGCGCGGCGGTGACGGTGATGACAACGTGACTGGCGATGCCAACGACGACAAGCTCTGGGGTCAGGACGGCGAAGACACGCTTGACGGTGGTGACGGCGACGACACTATCTACGGCGGTGGCAACAACGACACGATCACAGGCGGTGCTAACGACGACGTTCTTGGCGGCGACGCTGGTAACGACGATATCGACGGTGGTACTGGTAACGACGATATCGACGGCGGCGACGGCGACGACATCATCATCGGTAACGCAGGCAACGACACCATGGACGGTGGCGCTGGCGCGGATACATTCTACGCAGCTGCTGACGATGGTAACGACGTTCTTACCGGTGGTGCAGGCGCTGACATCTTTGACTACAATCAGGATGGCTTTGCTAACACTGACGATACTGGTACAGACACCATTACCGACTTCAACACTGATGAAGACACCTTCCTCGTTGATGCTGACCTCGTTAGCGGCACTATCAACGACTGGGCTGAGGAAACTACTCAGGGCGGTGTTGCTGGCGTACTCGTTACCTTCGAAGGTGGCGGCACAGTATTCCTGCAAGGCATCAGCCTCGGTGACTTCTCCACAGCAGTGGAAATCGGCGGCTAAGCCAGTCGGTTACCGACATACCAAATCCGGAAAGGGAGGCCTCGGCCTCCCTTTTCTCGTTTTCAGGCCGGTAAACCTTTTTTCAGACGGATAATCTTTCGGCGGTGCGTTAGGCGATGCGGCAATTTGCACGTTCAACTGCTCTGCGAGGTGTTGGTAACACTTGCATTGGCAAGTTGATCAAATCATCGACACGGTCCGGACCATATGCTAGGACTTCGCCCTTGAGGGTTGTCCTGATGGCCTATGCATCAGGGTTTGCACGATAAAATAATTCGCTTTTCCAAGTGGAAAAGCACCCAAAGCAAGGTTATTTGCTGAATGTCACTTATTGAAGACTACAAGGCCGAAGAGGCGATATTACGTAAGTCGCTTAAAAAGGCTGCAGTTTATTCCGCCATCGCAAGTTTTTCCATGCTTGCTGTCCCGATGTTTCTTTTCCAGGTCTACAACAGCATTCTGATGTCTCGCAGTTTTGAGACATTGGCCGGCATGGCTATTTTCGCGGTTGTTGTGCTGATTGGCTACGGTATCTTTGACTCAGTACGCAACAGCCTTTTGATGAAGGCTGGTGTTGAAATGGAGTCAAGAATGGCAGGTTTGCTGCTGGCGGGCGAATTATCGCGCCAACATGGGGCAAACGCACAAAGCCTGCGCGATCTTGCAAGCCTTCGGCAGGTAGTGGCATCACCGGCATTCAGTGCCTTGTTTGATTTGCCTTTCATGCCCATTTTCATGTTGCTGATTGTGATGATTCACCCTGTACTGGGCGGTGTCGTGTTCCTCGGGGCCTGTATTCTGGCATTCATGGGTATTTGGGGCGACCGGGCGACAGCTGATCTGCATCAGGAACACATGCAGTCTATGATCAAGGCCCATCAGGTGCTGGATATGCACATGAATTCGCAGGAAATTATCCGGGCGCAGGGCATGTATCGCGAAGTGGTGAACCACTGGGGCAAACAGCAAGGGGAGCAACTTGATCGCTTTTTGACAGCGTCCATGAAGGGATCCGCTTTCAGCTCCTCGTCAAAGGCCGTCCGGCAAATTATTCAGGTTCTTATGATCGGGTCTGGTGCGCTACTCGTATTGGCCGATCAGGCAACTGCAGGTGTGATCTTCGCCACTGCGATGATCGGTGGCCGTGCGCTGCAGCCGGTTGAGCAGATTGTTGGTGGTTGGCGCGCGCTTAAGCAGGCATACGCAACGCGTAGCCGCTTGATGCAACGATTGGAAGAAATGTCACTGCCGGAAAACCGCACCAAATTGCCTCGACCAAGGGGCGAAATTACGCTGGAGCGGGTTGTGTATGTGCCGCAGCCCGGTGTGCCGCCGATTATCAAAGGTGTTAATGGCCGTATCGAAGCCGGTGACAGCTTGGCAATCATCGGCCCCTCGGGGGCCGGCAAATCGACACTGGCGCGCATTATCGTTGGCTACTTGCTACCAAGCGCCGGTCGCGTAGCACTGGACGGGCAGGACCTCACGGTCTGGGACCCAGTCGCAAAAGGGTTGCATATTGGATACATGCCACAGCAAAGCACATTTTTTGAGGCGACAGTGCGGGAAAATATCGCGAGGCTTCGGCAAGATGATCCGGAAGAGCTTGCTATTGAAGCAGCCAAGATGGCGGGCGTGCACGAACTATTGCTGAAGCTGCCACAAGGCTATGACACTGTGATTTCCAAAAATGGATTCTATCCGTCTGGCGGGCAGGCACAGCTTATTGCGCTGGCCCGCGCCTTTTATGGCAGTCCGTCTGTGCTGGTTCTGGATGAACCAAACGCATCGCTGGATACAGCGGGCGAGCAGGTTTTCCACAAGGCGCTTCACCGCGCAACCAGAAGCAAGATTACGACAATCGTCGTAACGCAGCGCCCTAGCGTGTTGCAGCATGTTTCAAAGGTTCTTTTGATGCAAGATGGTGCGATCAAGGAATTTGGCCCTAAAGAAGAAGTGATGAAAAGCGGTGCCGTACGGGCGGTTCCTAGCGCAGCTAAAGCAGGTGCGAAGCCGAACGCTCAGTCCACGCAACAGGCGAAACCGCAGGTCCAGCCTAAGCCGCAGGTCCACGCAAAATCTGAGGCAGCTAAAACAGCTTCGGAAAAGAACACCGCCGTCCCTGCGGATGACAAGAAACAACAAGCCGGTTTGCAAGAAGACGCTGCTGCAGCCAAGAAGAAGGAGGCGTAAATGTCAAAAGAACTTACGCCAACAAAACCGCACATGGTCCCAGCCTTGGCGAACGACCGCTTCGAGCGCCCTGCGCTGCAGAAGTGGCACGACACAGTAGATACCGATGTAACACCTATTCTTAAGCGCGCCATGTGGGCTCTTATTCTGATTTTTGGTTTCGGTGGCTTGTGGGCGGTCTCTGTTGATATTGGTGGCGCTGTTATCGCCAGCGGCCGTGTGATCGCAAAAGACAGAAACCGTGTTGTTCAGCACCTGGAGGGCGGTATTCTCAATGAATTGACCGTCCGTGAAGGTGATCGCGTTACAGCAGGTCAGGTAGTTGCGAGGCTTGATAGCACGCAGGTTATGGCACAGTTGAACGCCGCTAAGCTGCAGCAAGCGGTGTTGATGGCACAGCTTGCACGGCGCCGGGCGGAAACGGACCTTGCAGCGACAATCGATTTCCCGACAGATGTTGAACCCCAGATAGCTCAAACGGAACGCTATCAAGAGACTGTGGAAAGTGAACAAAAAGAGTTCGACGCACAGCGGCGTTTCTATCTTGCCAAAATTGATATTACGGACACCAAGATCGAGGGTCAGCGGTCAAACATTCAGGGTACTCGCGAAGTTTTGACGGCTTTTGAGAAGCAACTGGAGCTATATCGCCTTGAGCTAAGGGACTTTAAACAGTTGCTGGAGCAAGGGCTTATTAAGCGGACCCAGGTCTTTGCCACGGAGCGTAAAGTTGCCGAGGTTGAGGCACAGATTGCGAATGCGCATCTGGATATTGATAAGGCGCAGAACAACATCGATAACTTGAACCGTGAAAAACGCCAGACGACACTTTCCTACTTAAAGGACGCTAACCAGATCGTCGTGCAAGTCCAGCAGCGCTTGAACCAACTTGAATCGCAAGTTGAGCGCCTTCAGGACATGGCTGAGCGTGGCGAAATCAGGTCTCCTGTTGATGGCACGATTTTCCGGATTGCGACCCGCACGCTTGGGGCTGTGGTACGTCCGGGCGAAACGATCATGGAAATTTTCCCGAACAACGATGCTCTGACGATTGAAGCCTATGTTCAGCTTTACGATATCGAGCAGGTGCATATTGGTCAGGAAGTTCAGGTGGTGTTTCCGTCCAACAGGGAAAAAGCGCTAAGCCCGATACCTGGTCACTTGGTGTATCTATCAGCCGATGCTGTGGTTTCAGATCAAAATCCAATTGGCAGCTATGTTGCGCATGTTACGATTGATCCAGGCGAGGATACGACCGACTTGTTGCCGGGCAATTTCGCTGAAGTATATATCAAAACAGAGCCAAAGACGTTCCTGGAGCATATTACGCGTCCGTTCACGCGATTTACGTTCCGTATGTTCAAAGGCTGATGTAGCGATTGTGGGGAGGACTATAGTGGCTCTTGAGCTAACTGTTGATGCCTTAAAGAAGTTATACTCCGATGCATGCGTTTTCATGGTTGGAGACGATGTTCTTGAGACTGTGCGTTGGCTGGCAGAGGATGGGATCGATATCCTTGTGCTAACGCGGTCAGGTGCAGTTCATTGCCTTGATCAAAGTGCTGAAGCACTTGACGCGCGGGTCGTACCTGTTGGTATGGCCATTGGCTTGCGTGGTATTCTTGCAGGGGCCAAAACCGAAGAAGCCGCCCGAAGCTGGGTGGCTTTCGCGGAGAGGCAGAAAATGCATGCATCAGTGCCGGTGGCTGTCCTTTCTGGATTCGCAGGCAAGAAAAGACTGGATGCATCACGCTTTGTGCTTTCACAGCTGCACAATCAAGCGACTGACCTTCAAGACCAGATGGAAAGGAAGGAAGCTGGCCTTGCTTTCATGCGCCGCAAGAACGAACAGCTTCTTCTGAACTATGAGAAGGCCCGCCGCATGATCCGTGGCACAGGCTACGGTTTGCAGCAAATCGCAATGGAATTGCCCGTGGGTGATGAAACGGCAGGACCAGGCGGTACAATTGAAACCTCTCTTTTGCAACAAGTGCTGCCGGGCGATTCCGCCGGCCTTTGGGGCGTTAGCCTCTATTTTCAGGAGAAACCTGAAGCGCCTCTGATTGTAGACGGGCATGTAGAAGTAAAGGTTTTTCGTGCTAGTGACGGAAAATGCCTGGCCCGAGATCAGCGTGGGTATCAGCACTTGAGAGAGTGGTGCACGTTTGACATGAAAGAGGCCTGCGGTGCTATCTTTGGCGATGCAGTATTGCGTGTTAGCTGGCATGGTGACTTAGAAAATGCGCCTTTGTTAGCCCTTTCTTCGGTTGAAGCTGACAGGTTTGGTGATGGCCATGGGCGGACTGCTGCCCTTCGAGTGTTAAAGGGGTTGGCCGAAATACCTGAAGATGTGGAACATGGGGCCGCAGTCAAGCCAGTAGAACGCAAATGTGTGGCCGATAGCGAAGTAATATTTCGTCATGCGTGGGCCTTTGGCGATGCTATTCCAAATGAATTGGATGGAAGCCCACTGATCGAAGTGAACGATGAAGAGGGCTGGATCCAAACTCATGCACAGGCCGGAAACCCATCAGGGTTCGTTCTCAGGAATGTTCTTGAGGTTGGCGCCCTTGACGCGTCTATTTCCGTTTGTACATCGCATGAAGCTGCACCATTGTGTGTCTATTCGTTGATTGCCGTTGAGCATCGTGCTGCTGAAGGTTTTGAAGCGCGTAGAACAAAGGTATTGGATTATTTGGGTGCGGGAAGAGGCTCAGCAAACTTGTCTGAGGGGATGCACGCAGTTCATCAAATTGTGGCACCAATGCTGAACAGCAAGTTGTTCCTCCATTTTGAGGAACCTCTCGAGAGCGCGGCAGACCTCTTTATGGTGGTGCAAAGTGTCAAGAAAACCGCGGCATATGCCTGGTGTCGTTGGCACGACCTTCGGCTGGGTAAAATATTTGACAGTCAGGTTACGAAATTATCTGCGCCGAAAATTGCGGATGGTTCAATGGGGCTTCGGGTGCGCTCATTCCATTTCCCGGATCTCGCTGGGCGGATCGAATTTGTTTCTGGAAAAACCCAACTGGACGAGCTCTCGAAAAGCCTTGGCTTTTCTCCTATGCTTATCAGTGAAGAAACAGGCAGCCTGCAAACACACCCTCTGAAAGACCAAATGTCTGCGGCCGTTCTGGAGGCCGGTGTGCCAAGCGGCACCTTGAGAATAGCAAGTGAAGTCGAGACAACTCATGACGCTGCACCTGCCTTCATGTACATGATGGCTGTTGTATCCCCTGAAGTGAAAGAGCGCGAGAGAGTGGTTAGGAACGTATTCTCTCGTCTTGATCCACAAAATCAAAAAACTTGGCAAGGAATCAACGGTCGCAAGACGATTCAATGGGCTGCGAAATCACTCTTTGCTCGAAGGTCTGATCGGATAGAAATTGAGCTGGCATTGCCGCTGGACGAGCCGGCGGATATTGTTTTTGCGGTAAAGCCTGTAGGTGAATCAGTGGCTTACGGTTGGTGTCAATGGTATTCTCTCAATATCACAACGGCGCCTGTTATCCGGCAACAGGGTGGTCAGGTGGGTGATCATGGCGATGACGACTGACTTGAAGTCCATGGAGACAGAGAGTACGCGTAAGCTACGAAACGGTACAATTGGTGTCGTAATCCCTGGTTATGGGCATCCGCAATTTCTCTCTGAAGCAATCATAAGTGCGTGTACGCAGGATATTGATCAGCCAGTCCAGGTTGTGGTGGTGGATGATGGTTGTCGCTTTGTAGAAACAGGCAAGACTGTTGCGAATCTGATGAAGCGGTTTCCTGGTATGCTGTATTATCTACGTCAGGAAAATACGCGGTTACCCGGCGCAAGAAACACCGGCATCCGTTTTTTGATGTCCATGGTTCCTGACTTGGATGCCATTTATTTTCTCGATGCGGACAATCGGCTTTCTCCTTATTCCCTGCGGAATTTCAGAGAGATTTTGGGGGACGATCCAGTGGTGGGCTGGGCTTATCCTGATATTTCTTTTATGGGAATGACTTGGGGGGAAGAAGGGTTTGATACACGCGAAACAGCCCCGGTCTATAGCCGATTGAAACATTTGCTTGGGAATATCTCTGAGGCAGGTTCACTGGTTCGAGCCGACGTGTTCCGCCAGGGTGTTTTTTTTGATGAAACCATGCGATACGGCTTCGAGGATTGGGACTTTTGGCTGAGTGCGATAGGCGCTGGTTTTGTGGGGAAACGGGTTCAGCATGCGGGCTTCCTGTATCGTCGGCGACCAGAGAGTATGCTCGCGGACTCTCGCCGTCAGGAATACGAGCTAATTTCGCGGATGCGACGCAAGCACGATACTTTGTTCCAACCACGGAATCTGATGGCGCTTGAACATTCTGAAGCGCCCTATTTTGCTGTGGTCATCGCCGAAACAGGCGAAGCCTTCTTGACAAGCGATCCATGCGAAGACGGCCACTATTTGACAGCTTCGGAATTCGCGGCTTTGGCCCATCGCTGGCAGTATGACAAGCGAGAGCATTTTTTCCCCGGCTCTATTATTGTGCTCAGTGATGAGCAATGGTGCCAACTTCGAGAACAGAAACAATATTTAAGGTGGCTGTTCTGGGCGTTCAAGGAAGCCGAAAAACCTTTCCAGCGCTGGATCTTTGAAAGTCGGCCAAGGCCCTATCATGAAGGGTTGCCGAAGGATACACCTGTGATGGCTAATAGTATCCTGATTATTAAAGCCGAGGGTTTTTACGAACTTTTGCGCTGCGACGAAATTGTGTCTGCTGACACCTTGCCCGAATTTTCGTCCTTTGTATTTCAAGCGCCAAATGCCCTGATCCATAATCAGGGTAAACAAGCTGTAGCATCGCAAGAAAAGAGACTGCTCAAGCTTCTGGAGGAAGCCAGAAACCGTAGGTTGCGCGTAAGGCATTCATCTCGTCGATTTGCAGGCCCCAGTGCTGTACGTGTGCGCTCAGCGTTGATTAATGATGTTTGTGCAGAGGAGGGTCGTCAGCCATTTCCTGTGACAACACGGGTGCGCAGAACCCTTGTAGCAGTAGATCAGGAGACCCTGGAAAATCAGGCTAGGCGGGATGAATTCATCAATGTCCTGACGCAGCTTGCTGACGTACCAGGGGAAGTTCTTTTGGTGCTGGAGCGCTCTGGGTCGCTTGATATGGATAAGGTTGGCAAAGAGGCCTGGTGGCCTTTGATCACGGATTTGATCGTGCTTGATCGGGTTTATAGCAGCCTTGAATATAGAATGTATCTAGGGCGCCGTATCTACAGCTTGTTTACCGTTAAATCCAAAGAAGATGGTGCTATCATCGCCCGGTCGGTTGACCAATTGATTACGATAGGAGCGACGGCGTTCCTGGAAGTATTTGGGGATGCCCGGCAGCACGGAGTGAAGGGCTATGTGTATTTTACGGACGTGTTCATGGATTCAGGGCCGTTGACTTCCCAGGATACAGCAAAAATCTTGGCTTTCGAGCATGCGGAAGAGCGCGTGGTTTGTGACAACCCGGAAATGTTTGCAGCATTGGCGGCCGAGGGGTTTCCACCTGGAAAATTCGTGTCTCAGCAAGACTTTTTCAATCTTCTGAAGAGCTAAATATCGGCGGTTATTTGCGTTCGGGAACGGCAGCCAGATATTGAAAATAATTGCCTTAGCTTTTATAGAAGATCAGTTTCATAAGCCTTCGGGGCCAACAAGTGGATACGCTCCTTGTCTACATCGTTCAGAATTAGTTGTTTGGTACCAGACCTGCCAACCCCCTCGCAAGTAGCGCCTTTCCTTGAAGAAATGCACGCTAATCGCTGGTATTCCAACTTTGGCCCAATTGTGACACGTTTTGAAGCGGAGATGCTGCGTTTTCTGGAACGCGAAAATGGTGCATCTGGTTGTTTTGTCGGTACGTTTTCTTCGGCAACTACAGCTTTGGAATTGGCGCTCAAAGCGATGCAGTTGACTACGGACGCAAAGGTTCTTGTGCCAGCGTTAACCTTTCCTGCTACAGCATTGGCTGTAATGAACGTTGGGCTTACGCCTGTGTTGGCAGATGTGGACCCCGACACTTGGGAATTGACGCCGGAAATAGCGAAGGCTGCGATGCAAGAATATGCCTGTTCAGCGGTTATTCCCGTAGCAGCCTTTGGACGTCCGGTAGAATCTGAGCCATGGGTTGCGTTCCAGAAAGAAACAGGCATTCCCGTCCTTATGGATGTGGCGGCGGCTCTTGGCCAGCAACAAATCGATAAAGAGTTAAGTTACTGCTTCAGTTTGCATGCCACGAAGCCTTTCGGTGTAGGCGAAGGTGGATTGCTTGTGAGTGGCGATGAAAACCTGGTCTTGAGAAGCCGGTCTCTCTCAAATTTTGGCTTTCAGGGTACTGCGGGGGTCGTGCAGCAAGCAGGTACAAACGCAAAATTTGGCGAGTATTACGCCGCAGTGGGATTGGTGCAAGCCCAACGCTGGGAAGAAGTAATGGATCGGCGCCGAGAGGTGTTAGATCATTATGCTCAAGGCCTAGGAAAGCTGGGAAATCTGGTGCGCCTGCAAAAAGGCACGGGGGAATTTATACCGGCGGTTTTCCCCATACATGTTGATGGACGTGCGGAAGCGATGGTGGAACGCCTCCACGGCGCTGGTGTTCAGACGCGAAGATGGTATTTGCCACCACTTTATGAACATCCTGCACTCGCACATCTTAAAACTATAGGCAACAAAGCAGGTGAGCCACTGCCGGTGTGTAACGAGTTGAAGAAAAGTCTCGTTGGCTTGCCATTTCATGCTTTTTTGAGCAAGCAAGATATTAGTGAGATTTGCGACATTGTCGCGGGGGAATTTGTGTGACTACCAAGCCGAAATTGAGCGATCTGGTTAAAAAGTTCGATAAGAAAGTACGCCAGAAGAAATTTGCTGAAGCGATCAAAACGCTTTCGTCTATCTTGCAGATCGTTGAAACCGCTCGCGAGGGTTTTGGCGGAGGGCCTGCAGTATCTGGTAGCCCGAGCGAGCGTGAGGCAACAGTGATGGCATCTGCTATCACGTCACTGCTCGCTGACAAAGACTTCAAGATGGATATGACTTCATTTCGTCAGTTCGCGCAGTTCAAGAGAGCAATATCACAGGTATTTGAGGTCAGCGGATATAGAGGAACGGATCATTTCGTTGAGGCAATAGGTGAGCAGGATGAAAAGGGTAACTTTAGCTTCAAACCGTATGAATTGCCGAAGTTGTTCGCTGGCTTGTCGATCAATGCGCTCAATCCCACTCTGCTGAAACTTTTGGCTCGCCAGAAGCCCGAATTTTCCTGGCCGCTTGTGGTTGGCTTTTTGTCTGAGCAACTTTTGTGGCGCCCACAAGCGGAGCAAGCGCGTGGGTCGCTATTGATGTGGGGGGATAAATGGCAAAACCTCAAGCCAACTTTTGACGTAATTCGTAACCTAGGCCCTGCTTACATGGGATGCAGTTACGCAGATGCCCCACACAAACACCAAATCAAGAAAGCAATGAACCATCTTGCTCGTGGTTATTTGGAAAGTCGCGGAGTTACGGATGCCGATTTGCCTGAACCACGGAGGCCTGTGAAGAAGAGGCCGACAGTGATGATTCTTGCTGAGCTTTATGACAGCAAGCATGCAATGCATCGCTGTTATGGTCCATCTATCAAGGCCCTAAAGAGCAAATTTAAAACTGTTTATATGTCCCTCAATGGCACCTGCGACGAAGCCTTGGTGCCGATGTTTGACAAGGTGGATAAAACGAAATTCGACGTTAAAGCTCCAGAAACCTTCATTGACAAGGTTAAGTCTTATCGGCCTGACATCATCTATTTTCCAAGCATTGGGATGCGTTTGATGTCAATTCTGGGGTCCAATGTGCGTATGGCTCCAATTCAGTTATTTACACCGGGGCACCCAGCCACCACGAATTCAGAGTATATTGACTATATTCTGCTGATTGATGGGTATCTGCGGAACCCGGATTGTTATTCTGAGAAAGTGCTGACTAGGCGTTCGCAGCCTTATTTCACGATGAGAGATGACGCGAGTAGCCATCCACCCGTCATTCGGGAAAAACCTGCTACAGTACGACTTGCTGTTCCTGCATGGTCACGTAAGGTGACGCCTAATTTTATCAGTATATGCGCAGAGATACAGAAGCGGGCGAAGAATGAAGTGGAGTTTTGGTTTTTCCCTAATGGCTTGGGAGTTTTGTATCAGGCGGTGAAGCGCCGCATTGAAGAGGCCTTGCCGGCCAAAGTATTGCCGCGGACAAATTATAATGATTATATCAAATGGCTGAATCAGTGTGATATTTATCTCAGTACAACACCGTTTGGCTCTACGAATGGATTGGTGGATGGTTCACAGCAGGGATTGCCAGTTGTGAATATGAAGGGTGATGAAGCCCATTCCATGATTGATTCAGACATGCTTCGTGATATCGGCCAGCCCGATTGGCTCAGCGCGGAAGACAGGGAAGCCTATATTAATGCGGCTGTGCGCCTTATTGATAATCACGAGGAGCGAGTTGCCATTACTAAATCCATTCTGGAGTCAGACCCGGCATCGCATTTCCTTGTAAAAGAGGATGCCGACATGACGGACTTTGTAGAGATATTTGAGCAAATTTACAGGCACCACGAACAGATAATGGCATCTAACCAAAAAGTGTTTTCACACGATCAATTGATAGCCCTTGATCAGTAACCACTGACGGAAGTTGACACTATGGAGCAGCAAAAGATCCCCTTAGTGCTTTTTGGGAATGGGGCGTGGGCAGAATTCATTGCCTACATTTTGGACCATGACAGCAGCTTTGAGGTGGTCGCTTTTACTGTTGATGCCGATTACCTGACAACTGATACATTCAGTGGCCGCCCTGTCGTTCCCTTTGAAACGGTTGAACGGGCTTTTTCTCCATCCGACTATATGATGATGAACTGCGCGGGGTTTGTAGCCGGGAACAGGCTGCGAGCTAGACGATATGCTGATGGGAAAGACAAAGGATACAGATTCGGCAGTTATGTCTCTTCGAAAGCCAGTGTTTGGCCAGACCTTCAGTTGGGTGAAAATAGCTTCGTTCATGAACACGCTGTTGTTCAACCCTTTGCCCGGATAGGTGAAAACACACAGGTTCTTAGCCAAGCTATCATATCGCACCATACTGTTGTTGGTGACCATGGCTTCGTTGCCAGTAGTGCAGTTGTTGGTGGCAGGTGTACCGTTAAGGATTATTGCTTCCTGGGAATGAATTCCACAGTGAAGCATGAACTGACCATTGCAGACCATGTGACGCTAGGGGCTGGGGCGACATTGGTTGCAGATGCAAAGAAGGCTGGGGTTTATGTTGGAACACCAGCCAAATGGCTCAAAGGATAGCTGGTCTACTTCGCCTTCGTTAGGGGGGTATAGCCCAATGCTACAATCAGGTCTCGACAATTTTTTTCCACAGCGACTATCTGGTCTTTGGTTAACTTCTCTTCGAAACCTTGTGCTTTCTGGCGGCCTATTGCCTGATTGTTCAAGGGGGTTAGCCAGTTTTTGACTCGATCGCTTGTGTTGTCGACCTTCTGTTTGTGAGGGTGCACCCTTGCGTATGGGTTTTGGGGGGCGAACGATTTCAGTTTTAAGCCGGTGAAGGCACGAATGCCATCCATCACGTCTTCGGGTTTTTCGATAAACTCTTCATAGCACACCCAGTGGCAGGATTTTTTGAAATCCGGGTTGGTTTTGCAAAGGTTATAGGTAGGTGCATAGAATTTGGTGATGCTTTTTGCCATCCCTCCAACATTGCCGGAATTGAACAAGTGGCGTTGGCCACGTTGCGCCATTTTTTCGCCAACACGCATCATCGAAACTACGATGTCTCTTGGGTCGCGCTTCACCATCACAAATTTGCTTTCAGGGATGAGCTTCCAAAGCTCAGGAAAGAACATTGTAAGGTGGGGTTCCTTTAAGACAAGCGATGTAGCAGGCGTATATAGGGCCAGCATGCGTTCCAAAAATTCTCGGATCACGAACGATTGATAATCATCCATCGCCGCTTCATCCTTGAAATGGAAAATCGCGTCATCATCGAAATTTTTTGACCCAAGCCGGTATGCATCCAGTAGAGCACGGAGATAACTGCTTTCCCCTATATGGGGATTGGTTTCTTCGCTTGAGCAAAGTGCCGCTTGCATCAAGGTTGTCCCTGATCTTTGGGAACCTCCTACGAAAATATAGCTCATTGTCATTCCATCCAGATTGAAGTTTGGGTTAATTAGCAGTACATCCGCGTCGGTGCAACTGTTCAACTTAACCGGCGGCACCAGCGGATTGTTCAATTCTGGTCAAGGCCGGAACAGGCTAAAAATTTTATTGGCTTGGCTGACCATATGAGAGATAACGCAGGGAAAGGGTTTGAGGGCGGAGATCAATGACAAACAGGCAACCAAAAGACGGCTATGTTTTTGTTGTAACCTATGGGCGCTCGGGGTCGACCCTGTTGCAGACGGTTCTTCAGTCAATCGATGGCTATTTTATCCGCGGTGAGAACAACAATGCGATTTTGCCGCTTTTCCGCACCTACAAGCGTATTCGTTCGGCCCTTGAAGAGCATGGCTATAAAGAAATTGGCGAGCATGGGCCTTGGTTCGGTGCCGATAAATTCAACCCTGATCGTTATGCCCGAAAGCTTCTTGACGTTTTTGTGGAAGAAGTAATCCAGCCGCCAGAAGATGCCCGGGTTATCGGGTTCAAGGAAATTCGGTTTAATGAAACAGGGCCGAAGGAGTTCTTCGATCTGTTGAATTTTATGGCCGACCATTTCAAGCCGGCCAAGTTCATCTTCAATATGCGCCGCTGGGAAGGTGTTTCCAAATCTGGTTGGTGGAAAGACTATGAGCCCGACAAGGTTCGACGTGAAGTAGAGAAGAACGACCGGCAGTTCATGGCCTATGCGGAAGAATACCCGGAACGATCAATCCTGCTGCGGTATGAAGACTATTCAGGCAAACCTGAAAATCTTCGCGACCTGTTTGATTTTCTGGGCGAACCCTTCGATCTTGACAAGCTAAAGGCTATTAGCGAGCGTCGGCTGAAGCATTAGGCAAGGGGGGCTCCATGTGCCCCCGCCACATTCCTAGAACATATCAACCGTGTCAGCCTGAACGCCTTCCAGGTATCCTTTTAGGCGGGCTTCAA
>JABXIM010000030.1 GCA_013373085.1 Oceanospirillaceae bacterium
GCGGTCGGACCAGCGCAGGCCGCCGCGGGCGATGGCGCCGGCGCGCAGGTGCACGCCTTCGACCCAGGGGGCGTAGACGAAGATTTCGAACGCCGGCCGCGGTTCGGGGGCGAACGGCAGGGCGCGGGTGTTGAGCTTGAACGACAGGTAGCCCTTGTCGCCGTCAGCACCACGCTGGTAGTAGTTGGTGCGCAGCATGGCCCGGATGACGCCAAGGTAGTGGCGCAGGATGCGGTCCTCGTCGAGGTTGTCGACTTGCTCCAGCGTCGCTTCGATGTCAGCAGCGCGCGCGGTTTCGATCGCCTCGCGATCGCCATCGAAGGCCGGATCGAAGCGGATGGCGAACAGCTCGCAGAGCTGGCGGCTCAGCGCCGGATTGCGGCTTAGCGCCTGCTCGATGTAATGCTGGCTGAACGGCACGCCAAGCTGCTGCAGGTACTTGCTGACGGCACGCAGCAGCGTGACATCGCGGTAAGCGAGGCCGGCGCGCAGTACCAGTTGATGGAAACGGTCGTCCTCCAGCTCTCCGCCGTAGGTACGGGTGAAACTCTGCTGGAACTGGTCGAGCACTGCCGCCTGTCCGAGGTCGAGCGCCGGATCGCAGGCCAGCTGGAAGTCGATGACCCAGGCCGGTACTTCATCGCTGTCGCTTGGGCGCAGCGGGTACGGCACAGCGGTCAGCACGCGCACACCGAGATGCTCCAGGATCGGCAGCACGTCTGACAGCGTCATGTCGCGACCGCGGCCCAGGACCCTGAGACGCAGCCGTCCCGGTGCTTCGGATACCAGGCGTGTCGCCAGGGTGTGGGCGTGATCGAGGGCCGACAGCTGACGAATGTCGGCGACGGCTGTCGCCGGCGGGGTGGCCTCGCGGTAGGCGACCGGCAGGCTCTGGCTGTAACGCCGGAACAGCGCATTGGCGCGGGCTTCGTCGAAATGCTCGAGCAGGGCCAGGTGCAGCCGGTCGTGCCAGCTTTCCATGGCTTCCAGGACCAGGGCCTGCAGACGCTCCGCGTCCCAGCTCACCTGGCGCGCGTGTCGGCAGTGGATGCAGAACTCGATCAGCGCCAGCGGATCTTCCGACAGCCGCACGCCGAACTCGGCGCTGTGCCCGCCGAGCTCACGCAGCAGGATCTCCTGGACCGCGACCCGCAGGCCGGTATGGTACTGGTCCCGGGGCACCAGCATCAGTACCTTGATGAAACGGTCGTGGGGATCGCGGCGCAGGAACAGGCCGAGGCGGCGTCGTTCCACCGCGACCAGCATGCCGAACACCGTGCTGCGCAGCTGTTCGAAATCGCTCTGCAGCATTTCGTCTCGGGGATAATTGAACAGCAGGTGGCGCAACGCTTTGTAGCCGTGGCTGTCCTGCGGCAATGCCGACTCCCGCATCAGCCGGGCGACGTGTTCGCGGATCAGCGGGATAGCGTTGACCGGGGTGTCGTAGCTTTTGCTCGAATACAAACCGAAGAAGCGCCATTCGCCGACCAGGCGGCCGTCGGCGTCGCGATGCTTGACGCCGATGTAGTCGAGGTGGCGGCTCTGCTGCACCGTCGAGCGGGTGGTCGAGCGGGTCAGCACCAACGGGCGGTGCTGCTGTAACTGAGCGCTCTGGGCCGCGTCCAGGCGAATCCGGCGCTGCGGTTCGGAAATGGGATCGCGGAAACAGCCGAGGCCGGAACCTTCACGGTAGTGCAGTTCCAGACCATCGTCGGCGGACTGGATATCGTAGTAGCGGAAGCCGACGAAAAGGAAGTGGTCGTCGGCCAGCCAGCGCAGGAAGGCGACCGTTTCCGCATCGCCCTCCGGGGTGGCTTCACAGGCGTTGGCGGCTTCCTCGAGGCGGGTCAGCATGGGTTGCCAGTCTGCAACGGTGGCACGAACGTCGTTGAGAACGCAGGCCAGGGCGTCACGGATCCTTTCGAGTTCATCGGCGTCGGCCTGGCGGTCGATCTCGAACCGTACCAGCGCTTCTGCCCGCGTATCCGCCGCGGCGTTTGCGCACAGTTCGATCAGTTCGCCCTGTTCGTCGCGACGCAGGTACAGCGCCGGGTAAGCCTGGTGGTGCACGCGGATGCCGAGACGAGCCAGTTCGCTCAGGCAACTGGCGGCGATGAACGGCTGGTCGTCCATCAGGATCTCGATCACGCTGTGGTGACAATGCCAATCCGATGGGTTGTAGACCGCGATCTGTATATCGCCGTGATGCCGTTGCAGTCGCCGCCAGAGCGCAATCAGAGCGCCATAGATATCCTGAGGCGAGAGCTGCGGATCGGCCATTTGATGGCGAAAGCTGGCGTGCAGCAGTCGTCGCAGCACGGCGGCTTCCGACGCCGGATGCTGGCGGCTGACAAGGGCTTCGGTATCGGCTTCGATGGCCGCGGAAAGCTTGGGACTTGCGACGTTCAGTGAAGTATCCATCGGCTTTTTGGCTTTCTTGTGGTTCGGTGGACGGGGATTGAAATCATTATCCGTAAAGCCTCCAGCGCTAAACACTGGGGTAATTTTGCCCACGCGACCCCGACTTTCACCCTGCTGACAAAGGCCCCCTGGCACCGGCGCTTTTCCCGGCGAGCGCGTTTAAGATGCTTGCGGCTGGCATCCGCTCGCCGGCTCACTGCAACAGATGCAGGGGCGCCGATCGGACTAGTCTTATAGCGATGTGTGGTGATCCTGGTGACAGCTGAGACGCCACTGAAACCCTGAACAGGAAACTGCCGACTTTGAGTGCTCTGCCCAAAAGAACCCAGCGCCTGGGCTTCGTGCTGATGCAGGATTTCTCCCTCACCGGGTTTTCCTGTGCGGTGGAAGCGCTGAAGACCGCGAACGGTCTGAGCGGCGAGGGCCTGTATGAGGTTACGCTGATCGGCACCGGTGATGAGGAGCTTGTGCGCAGCAGCAGCGGTGTCGAGGTCCGGATCGATTGCAAAGTCGACAGGGTGCCGATGCTCGACGCACTCTTCGTCTGCGGTCCGGCGACACTGTCGCGCAGCGGCCAGGAGAAACTGACGCTCTGGCTCAAGCGCTGGGCGCGCACCATTCGCACCCTGGGCGGTATCGGTAGCGGTGCCTATCTGCTGGCCCGGGCCGGCCTGTTGGACGGATACCGCGCAACCATCCACTGGCTGGACATGGCGGCCCTGCGGGACGAGTTTCCCCGTGTCCAGGCGACCGGCAACCTGTTCGAGACCGATCGCGACCGCTATACCTGCGGAGGCGGCACCGCGGCGATGGATATGATGCTGTTCCTGATCGGGCGCGAGCACGGCATGGACCTGGCCTCCAGCCTGTCGGAGCAGTTCGTCTGCGAACGCATACGGCCCAGCGACGAGGCGCAGCGTGTCCCGCTCAAGACCCGTCTCGGCACGCAACAGCCGAGCCTGATCGAAGCGGTTACGCTGATGGAAGCCAATATCGAGGAGCCCTTGAGCCCCGATGATCTGGCGCATCACGTCGGTGTGTCGCGTCGTCACCTGGAACGGCTGTTCAAGCAGCATCTACAGACGGTGCCGTCGCAGTATTACCTGGAGCTGCGGCTGGACCGCGCCCGCACGCTGCTGCGTACCGACGACAGGCCCATTCTGCAGGTCGGCCTGATGTGCGGTTTTTCCAGCGCTTCCTATTTCAGCACCGCCTATCGCAACCACTTCGGCATCACGCCGCGGCAGGAGCGGCGCAACGCCCATCCCGCCGGGGAGCTGCAACCGAGTTATGGTCGCTCGGTCGAGCGCTAACCGGTGGGAGCGGCGTTAACCGCGAATAGCCTCGCAGGCGGTGCCGCGCATTCGTGGCGGGGAAGTGCCCTTAAGGGTACGCCCCCCTGCAAAATAACCGTTTTTTGTGCCCTGTTTTCGTGCGTTCGCGCGCCTGTTTCGTGCCTTTTGCAAATACGGTCGCGACAGTGAAAAACCATGTCCGATAGGCGAAAAAGCGGATGCCGGGATTTTGATAAGTTGACTTCTTGCAGGCAGCCGGTCGATGCGGATGCCTGCCCACAACAGGCGTGCCGGCCTGCCGGCTCCTAAAAGAATAACGCGGCACAGAAATGCGCCTGCATTTTCCGCACAGCGGCCGTCGTTGGCCGAGAGGATAGAAGATGAAAGTTTCCAAATTGCTCTGCAGCGCGCTGGCGCTGGTCGGGCTGGCGGCAAGCCCGGTCTGGGCCAAGGACTGGACCCAGGTGCGTATCGGCAGCGAGGGCGCTTATCCTCCCTTCAACTACTTCAATGCCAACGGCGAGCTGATCGGGTTCGATATCGATATCGGCCGTGCACTGTGCGAGAAAATGGCGGTCGAGTGCACCTTCGTTTCCCAGGACTGGGATGGCATGATTCCGGCCCTGATGGCCGGCAAGTACGACGTTATCCTGGCGTCCATGTCGATCACCGAGGAGCGCAAGCAGCAGGTCGCCTTCACCGATCCCTACTACAAGGCTGCGCTGACCTTCGTCGGGCCGGCCGAGAGCGAAGTCACCGACACCAGCCCCGAAGCGCTGGAAGACCTGTCGATCGGTGCGCTTAGCGCCTCAACCCAGGCCGAATTCCTGCAAGCCAACTACCCCGACTCCGATGTCCGGCTCTACCGCAGCCAGGACGAAGTCAACCTAGACCTGATCAGTGGCCGTCTCGATCTGCAGGTCAGCGACCTGCTGCCGATGCTGGACTGGGTCGAGAACAGCGAAGACGGCAAATGCTGCAAGCTGGTCGGTGAGCCAGTGATGGATCCGAAGTTTGCCGGCGAAGGCACCGGCATGGCGGTGCGCCAGGAGGATCAGGCGCTGAAGCAGAAGCTCAACGAGGCGCTGGCGGCGATCATTGCCGACGGCACCTACCAGCAGATCAACGACAAGTACTTTCCGATCAATATCTACGACATGAAGTAGATATCTCCGCCCGGGCGGCGCAACTACGCCTGCCCGGGACTCCCCGGACAAAAATAACGACAAACGAGGAATACGATGATGAAAATTGCATCATGGCTCGCTGGCGCCGCTGTCGCCGCCACCCTATTTTCCGGCGCTGCCCAGGCCAAGGACTGGACCGAAATTCGTATCGGCAGCGAGGGCGCCTACCCGCCGTTCAACTCGATCAACGCCAGCGGCGAACTGGTCGGCTTCGATATCGATATCGGCCAGGCTCTGTGCGAACAGATGCAGGCAAAGTGCAACTTCGTCGCCCAGGACTGGGACGGCATTATCCCGGGTCTGCTGTCCGGCAAGTACGACGTCATCCTGGCGTCGATGTCGATCACCGATGAACGCAAGCAGCAGGTCGCCTTCAGCGAACCCTACTACAAGGCGGCGATGACCTGGGTGGCCCGCGCCGATGACGAGGTTCCCGCGGACTTCTCGCCGCAGGGCCTGGACGGCAAGATTCTCGGCGCCCAGAGCTCGACGCAAATGGCGGCATACCTGCAGGCGGTCTACCCGGAGGCGGATCTGCGTCTATACCGCACCCAGGACGAAGCCAGCATGGACCTCGCCAACGGCCGTATCGACCTGATGGTCGGCGATCTGCTGCCGATGCTCGACTGGGTCGAAGGCAGCGAAGACGGCAAGTGCTGTCGCATGGTCGGCGAGCCGATCACCGACGCCCGTTATGCAGGGGAGGGCACCGGCATCGCTTTGCGTCAGGAGGACGACGAGCTGCGCCTCAAGCTCAACGAAGCGCTGGCGGCGATCATCGCGAATGGCACCTACAAGGCCATCAACGACAAGTACTTCTCGATCAATATCTACGATCTGAAATAGACGCCCGCCCGGGCGTCGTTCAGAGGGGCTCCCCATGAACGAACTCTCCGTACTCGGCTTCGGTGCCGACGGCTGGGGTGACGAGCTGCTTTCGGGGCTGCTCGTCACCATACAACTGGCCGTGACGACACTACCGCTGGGCCTGCTGATCGGCTTCGCGGTCGCCGGGGCTTCGCTCTCGGCTCATCCCTGGCTGCGCCGTTTCGGGCGCGCCTATACCACGGCGGCCCGCGGCATTCCCGAGCTGCTGACGCTGTTCCTGGTCTACAACGGCATCGCCATGGTGCTCAATGCGCTGTGGCGCTGGCTCGACCCCGACGCCGGCTTCGTCGAACTGAGCCCCTTTATCGCCGGGGTGATTGCGCTGAGCGTGGTATTCGGCGCCTTTTCCGGCGAAGTGCTGCGCGGCGCCTTCCAGGCGCTGGACCCGGGCCAGATCGAGGCCGGCCAGGCCATGGGCATGACCCGGCTGGACCAGTTCCGGTTCATCAAGCTGCCGCAGATCTGGCGCTTTGCGCTGCCGGGACTGGGCAATCTCTGGGTCAACCTGATCAAGGATACGGCGCTGGTCTCGATCATCGCGCTGAACGACCTGCTGCGCATGACCAATATTGCCGTTGGCGCGACCAAGCAGCCGTTCACTTTCTTCCTCGTTGCCTGCGCCGGTTACTGGCTGCTGAGCATCCTCTCGGAAATGGTGCTGGCGCGTCTGGAGGCCAGGGCTAATCGCGGCGTCAGGAGGGCATGACCATGCATCCGCTGAAAATATTGACCGAGTACGGCCCGTTGCTGCTCGAAGGCGCCTGGCTGACGCTGCAGCTGTCGGGCCTGGCGCTGCTGGTCGGCGCGCTGCTGGCGATGCCGATGTCCGTGGCCCGGTGTTCGCCGCGTGCCTGGCTGTCGCTGCCGGTGCGCATATACATCTCGTTTTTCCGTGGCACGCCGATGCTGGCGCAGCTGTTCCTGGTCTACTTCGGTGCCGGCCAGTTCCGCCACGAGCTGCAGGCAGTGGAGCTGTGGTGGCTGTTCCGCGATCCGTTCTACTGTGCGCTGCTGACCTTCGTGCTCAACACCACGGCGTACCAGACCGAGCTGCTGCGCGGCGGTATCCTCGGCGTACCCCGTGGCGAAGTCGAGGCTGCCAAGGCCTACGGCATGTCGGCCTGGCTGCGCTACCGACTGATCGTGCTGCCCCACGCCTACCGCATCGCTTTCCCGGCGCTGGGTAACGAGGTGATCCTGCTGCTCAAGGGCAGTGCAATCGCCAGCGTCGTCACGCTGTTCGATCTGATGGGGCAGACAAGGGCGATCTTCGCCAAGTCCTTCGACTTCTCGATTTATCTGTGGGCGGCGCTGCTGTATCTGCTGATCACCATGGTCATTGTGCGGATCTGGCGTCATCTCGAGACCCGTATCAATCCGCATCTGCGTCGCCGGGTGACCCAGGTCCCGGTTGCCACCAAAGCTGTCGCCACCGCTACGGAATAACGATTATGAATACTCAGGTTCTGAATACCCCGCAAGTGCAGGCGGCCGAGGCGCCGCTGATTGCACGCGATATCCACAAGTCCTTCGGTGATTTCGAGGTCCTCAAGGGCATCTCCCTGACCTCGCACAAGCATGACGTTACCGCCATCCTCGGGTCCAGCGGCTCCGGCAAGAGTACCTTCCTGCGCTGCCTGAACCTGCTCGAAGTGCCCGATGCCGGCGAGCTGGTGGTGCACGGCCAGCAGGTGCACCTGCGCCGCAACCGCCACGGCGAAGCGGTCGCGGTGGACGAAAAACTGGTCGAGGGAATCCGCTCGCGACTGGGCATGGTGTTCCAGCAGTTCAACCTCTGGTCGCACATGACGGTGCTGGAGAACTGCATGATCGGCCCGCTGCGGGTACTGAAGGAGCCGAAAGCCGAAGTCGAGGAGCGGGCCCGCTACTATCTCAACAAGGTCGGGCTGGACAACCGCATGGACCACTACCCGGCGCACCTGTCCGGCGGTCAGCAGCAGCGCGCAGCGATCGCCCGGGCCCTGACCATGGAGCCGGATGTGATGCTGTTCGACGAGCCCACCTCCGCGCTCGACCCGGAGCTGGTCGGCGAAGTGCTGCTGGTCATGCGCAAGCTGGCCGAGGAAGGCCGCACCATGATCGTGGTCACCCACGAGATGGCATTTGCCCGCGAAGTCTCGTCCCACGTCATGTTCCTGCACCAGGGACTTGTCGAGGAGGAAGGGGCGCCGGACAAGCTGTTCCGGCACCAGGAGTCGGAGCGTTTCCGCCAGTTCCTCAGCACCAATTTCTAGGCGGTTACGCGTGGCACGATCCGTGGGAGCCGCGCCTCGCGGCGAATATTTCCGGTTTGGCACCGACCCATTCGCGGCGGGGCGCCGCTCCCACCCGTCACCCGCAGGCGCTCGCTTCGCGAGCGAATACCCTCGGTGCCGGCTGGGTTCTCCCGGAGACCGGGCTCCTACCAAAGCTCGGTAGGGTGGATCAAGGCGCGAAGCGCCGGAACCACCAACTGACCTAACGCCTCACAGATCGCCCAGCGCCTCGAGCAGTGCCCGCTCGCCGTCGTTGAGGCGCGACTGCGGGTTATAGATCAGATTGATATCCGCCTCCGGCAGGTCCCTGTACGGAGGCAGTTGCCACAAATGCCCCTGCGCCACCTGATCGCGTACCAGGTGGGTCGGCAGGGCGCCGATACCGATGCCGGCGACGATCATCCGGCTGACTTCCTCGACGTTGCTCGAGGCGCCCCGCACCTGCTGCCCGATCGACGCCAGCGCCCGCATCGCCGTGACCGGTCCCATGTAATCTCCGCCCAGCACGTCCGAAGTGAAGCCAACGTAGGGCTCGCCGCGAAGGTCCTCCAGCGCCAGTCCCTCCTGTCCGTAGAGCCGGTGTGCCCGTCCGCAGTAGATGGCGTACTGTTCGCGTCCGAGTAGCCGCTTTGCCAGCGGAGGCCGGATGTCGGCATCGCAGATGCCCAGCGTCACGCTGCTGTTTTCCACCGCCCGGACCACCTCGGCCGTGGTGGCAACCTCAATCGACAGCGAGACCCGGGGGTGCTGGCGGAAGAAGCGTTGCAGCAGCGCGTCGAACGCTTCGCAGGCAACCTGGCTGATGCTGAGGATACGCACATGGCCGCTGGTATCGCTGCCGGCATCGTCGATGACATCGCCGAGGCGCGAGACCTGGCGGAACACCTGCGTCGCTTCATCATAAAGTCTCTGGCCGGCGGGGGTGAGTTCGAAGCGGCCCGGCCGGCGGTCGATCAGGCGACGGCCGACCGCCTCTTCGAGACGCTTGAGCGCGGCGCTGACCGTGGGTTGCTGCAGGCAGAGACGGTCGGCGGCGCGGCTGATTCCGCGTGCCTGGACGATGAAGACGAAGGTACGCAGCAGATTCCAGTCCAGCCGGGTGGCAAAGCGTTCGAGCTGGTCGTGCGAGTGATAGGGGTCGGTCATGGGCATCTCGGATGGGTGACTAAAGCATAGATTACATCTATATCAAGGATTTTTATTAACATTTTTATTAATGCTTGAGGCTTTGCTAATTTCGGCTTATCCACAGGGCGCGGTGCCCTGTGGCGGAGATGGAGCCACCATGAGCAGCACCGTTTTGCATTTCGATGCCCGCAAGCTGACCGAGAATGTGCAGACCCTGCAGGGCCTTTGCGCGCCGCTGGACATCACCCTGGCGACCGTGGTCAAGGCCGGCTGTGGCTGGGAGGCCCTGGCGCGAGCGGCACTGGACGGCGGTTGCGCCATGCTGGCGGATTCTCGGCTGGAAAACTTCGCCCGTTTGCCGAGCGAGGGGCCCGTGGTGCCGCGAATGCTGCTGCGGCTGCCGGCGCCGTCCGAAGCCGGCTCGGTTGTCCGTCAGTGCGATATCAGCCTCAATTCCGAATACGCAGCAATCGCGGCGCTGGACGCGGCGGCGCAGCGACTGGGTCGCCGTCATCGCGTACTGCTGATGGTCGAGCTCGGTGACCGGCGCGAAGGCATCCTGCCGCAGGACCTGCCGGCACTCATCGACAGGGTTCGGCATCTGCCGGCGATCGACGTGGCCGGGATCGGCACCAACCTCGGATGCCTCGGCGGCATTCGCACCACGGCGGAAAAGCTGTCTCAGCTCACTGTGCTGGCGACCGAAGCCGAGGCACGGCTGGGTTATCGGTTGGCGTACGTCTCCGGTGGCAACTCGGGAGCGCTGCCGCTGCTACTCGAGGGCCGGATGCCCGCCGGCATCAACCATCTGCGGGTTGGCTTCTCGATGTTGCTCGGACGCGACCCTTATACCGATGCGCCGCTGCCGGGACTGCACAGCGACGTGTTCGAACTGGAAGCGGAACTGATCGAGGTACGCAGCAAGCATTCGCTGCCCGAGGGTGAGGTGGTGCTGGATGCCTTCGGCCGGGTGCCCCGGTTCGAGGACCGGGGCGAGCAGGTGCGCGGGATACTCGGCCTGGGCCGCCTGGACACCGACTTCGAATCACTGCAGCCGCTCGATCCCGGTGTCGGCATTATCGGCGCCTCATCGGACCACCTGGTGGTCGACCTGGGTGTCGCCACCGAGCGGCGGGTGGGCGACCGGCTGCGCTTCGCGCCCGGCTACGGGGCGCTGGTGCAGGCGATGCTGTCGCCCTATGTCGAAAAGCGCAGCGCCGGCGTCAGTTCGCTGCCATTACCTGTCCGACCGCCACTTCGAGTTTCGCCAGGCCATCCCTGATATCAGCTTCCGGCATGATCAGCGACGGCGTGAAGCGCAGCACGTTAGGGCCGGCCATCAGCACCAGAACGCCCTGCTCACGGCCTTCGGCGAGGAACTGGCCGGCCTGGCCATGCCAGGGCTCGACCAGCTCGGCGCCGATCAGCAGGCCCTTGCCGCGGATCTCCCTGAAGATGCGGTGGCGGGCGTTGATCTGCTCGAGGCCTTCGACGATCAGGTCGTGACGATGGCTGACGCCCGCCAGCAATTGAGGATCCTGCAACAACTCCAGGACCTTGCCGGCGACGGCGCAGCCGAGTGGATTGCCACCGAAGGTGCTGCCGTGGGCGCCGAAACCGAAACTCTCGGCCACCTCGGCGCGGCACAGCATGGCACCGATCGGGAAGCCGCCGCCGAGGCCCTTGGCGCTGGTCAGTATATCCGGTGTGACGCCGAGCGCCTCGTAGGCGTAGAGATCGCCGGTACGGCCGACGCCGGTCTGGATTTCGTCGTAGACCAGCAGTGCATGATTATCGTCGCACAGTTGCCGCACGGCCTGTGCGAAGCCGGGATCCGCCGGGATTACGCCGCCTTCGCCCTGGATCGGTTCCATCACCACGGCGCAGGTCTTCTCCGAGATAACCTTGCGCAGTGCTTCGAGGTCGTTGTACGGCACATGGGTGACGCCGCCCGGCACCGGTTCGAAGCCCTGGCGGTACTTGAGCTGGCCACCGACGGTGACGGTAAACAGGGTACGGCCGTGGAACGATTGTTCGAACGAGATGATCTCGTACTTGTCCGCGCCGTAATGGTCGTGGCCATACTTGCGCGCCAGCTTGAACGCCGCCTCGTTGGCTTCGGCGCCGGAGTTGCAGAAGAAGACCCGGTCGGCGAAGGTGCGCTCGGTCAGCTGCTGCGCCAGCCGCAGTGCCGGCTCGTTGGTGTAGACGTTGCTCAGGTGCCAGAGCTGCCGGGCCTGGCTTTCCAGCGCTTCGACCAGCGCGGGATGGCAGTGCCCGAGCAGGTTGACCGCGATGCCGCCGGCGAAGTCGATGTATTCGCGCCCCTGCTGGTCCCACAGGCGCGAGCCTTCGCCGCGCACCGGCACGATGGCCTGCGGGTTGTAGTTCGGCACCATCACCTTGTCGAAAGTTTCACGGCTGACCTTTGGTGTACTCATATCACCCTCCCGCGGAGTAAATTTTTCAGGTTCTTCCCGGATTGGAGCTAAAGCAGGCGACGAATCCGTAGGATGGGTGGAGCCGCGATGGCATCATGCTGTCGATACGCAACGGTCTTGTCGCGGCGTAACCCATCAATCACCGGTTATTGTGGTGCTGAACTGACACCCCAAGATGGGTTACACGACGCCCTGGCTGTATCAGGGCCGGATAACCCGAGCCCAGGCGCCGTTTGATCCATCCTACGCGTAACGCGTAACTTTTCACCTGTCACCCGCCTCCGCTACAGATGCTGCAGGTTGCTCAGCTCCCGTACCGCCACCGACAGCATCGGCAGGTCGGGGTGCTCGTGAGCCTGAATCTCGGTATACAGCTGGCGCAACTGCGCCAGCACCGGTGCGCTGGCCGTCTTCCAGGTCTCGAGGCGGTCGTCCAGGGTTTCCCCTTCGCAGCGGCCGCTGATCACCGCCAGGCAGGCGTGCGACAGTGCCGAGTCCACGTCCCGTGCCAGTGCGCTGCGGGCCTTGCGCTGCCAGAGGTCCTGTTTCGGCAGCGCGGCGATCAGGCGCCGCAACGGGCTCAGTTCCAGATAATGATCGACGGCGAAGTAGACCCGGCGTGCGGTCTCACTGTCCTGGCCGCTGTCCAGCGCCAGCTCGATGATTTCCAGACCCTTCGACAGCTCCCTGAGACTGGCCAGGCGCTCGGCCAGCTCCTGTGGTAGACCGGCTTGCTGCAGCTCACGGCTTTCGGTTTCGCAGGCCTGCTGTTCCAGCGGCTCGCGGAACGTCTTCAGCGTCGCGGTCATCTCGGGAATGTGAAGGCCGTAACGTTCCCGCAGCGCGGCGGTGGATATCTGGTTGCCGTGCCGGTGCAGCAGCCAGAGTACGACGCGCTCCTGCTGCGCATGGATGTGCAGCAGCTGCTGCCGGAAGACGATATCGTCGACGTGATTTTCACAGGCCTCGAGTTGTTGCCACAGCGTCGTAAGGTCGAGCAGGTCACGTCCCAGGTACCAGGCGCGTACCGCTTCGAGAGCGCTGCAGTGGACCTCGCCCATGACGTAGCCGATGAAGGTCGAGCCCATGCGGTTGCACAGCAGGTTGGTCAGGTGGGTCGCCAGCACCTCGGCGTGCAACGGGTGCTGCTGAAGCACCGCCCCGAAACGCTCGCAGACCGGAGCCGGGAAGTAGTTGTAGAGCTCCCGGGCCAGGTCCTGGTCCTGACCGATCCCGTCGGCGACCAGCTGGTCGCACAGCCACAATTTGCTGTATGCCAACAATACCGCGATCTCCGGCCGGGTCAGGCCTTCACCGGCGCGGGCCAGCTCGATGCACTGCTCTTCGCTGGGCAGATATTCGAGTTCGCGGTCCAGGCGTCCGGCCTTTTCCAGATCCTGCATCAGCCGGCGGTGATCGTTGATGCGCATCGGGCTGACCAGCATTGCAGTACTGAGGATCTGGCTCTGGCGGTAGTTGTGACTCAGCACCAGTTCAGCGACCTCTTCGGTCATGCTCTCGAGCAGGGCGTTGCGCCCGGGTTCGCTGAGGATGCCGGCGGCCACCTGCTGGTTGAGCAGGATCTTCAGGTTGACCTCGTGGTCGGACGAGTCCACGCCGCCGGCGTTGTCGATGGCGTCGGTGTTGATGCGCCCGCCGTTGCGGGCGAACTCGATCCGTGCCCGCTGCGTCAGGCCGAGGTTGCCGCCTTCGCCGATCACCTTCACCCGCAGCTGCGAGGCATCGACCCGCAGGTTATCGTTGCTGCGATCGCCGACCTGGTCGTGGGTTTCGCTGCTGGCCTTGACGTAGGTGCCGATGCCGCCGTTCCAGAGCAGGTCCACCGGTGCCTGCAGGATGGTGCGGATCAGTTCGTTGGGGGTGAAGCGGGTCTGTTCGGTGCCGAGCGCCGCCCGGGCTTCGGGGCTGATATCGATATGCTTGGCGCTGCGCTTGTAGATGCCGCCGCCGGCCGAGATCAGGCTCTGGTCGTAGTCCTCCCAGCTCGAACGCGGCAGTTCGAACAGCCGCTCGCGCTCATGCCAGGTGGTGGCGGCGTCCGGGGTCGGGTCGATGAAGATATGCTGGTGGTTGAAGGCGGCCACCAGGCGAATGTGGCGCGACAGCAGCATGCCGTTGCCGAACACATCGCCGGCCATGTCGCCGACGCCGATGACGGTGAAGTCCTCGCGTTGGCAGTCGCGGTTCTGCTCGCGGAACAGGCGCTTGACCGACTCCCAGGCGCCGCGGGCGGTGATGCCCATCTTCTTGTGATCGTAGCCGTTGCTGCCGCCGGAGGCGAAGGCATCGCCGAGCCAGAAGCCGTATTCGGCGCTGATGCGGTTGGCGATATCGGAGAAGGTGGCGGTACCCTTGTCGGCGGCGACCACCAGGTAGGGGTCGTCGCCGTCGTGGCGGACTACCCGCGGCGGCGGCACGATGTCGTCGCCGACGCGGTTGTCGGTGATGTCGAGCAGGCCGCGGATGAAGGTCTCGTAGCAGCGGATGACCTCGGCCTGGATGGCGTTGCGGTCGCCGCCCTCGGGCAACTGCTTGGGCACGAAACCGCCCTTGGCGCCGACCGGCACGATGACCGAGTTCTTCACCATCTGCGCCTTGACGAGGCCGAGCACCTCGGTGCGGAAGTCCTCGCGGCGGTCGGACCAGCGCAGGCCGCCGCGGGCGATGGCGCCGGCGCGCAGGTGCACGCCTTCGACCCAGGGGGCGTAGACGAAGATTTCGAACGCCGGCCGCGGTTCGGGGGCGAACGGCAGGGCGCGGGTGTTGAGCTTGAA
>JABXIM010000067.1 GCA_013373085.1 Oceanospirillaceae bacterium
CACGGTGAACCCGGACACCGGTGTGGTCAGCTTCGACCAGCTGAATGCGATCTGGCACGGCGACAGCGTCAACCCTGACGACGTCGAGACCCTGACCATGGCGTCGGCGGGCGACCTGCTAATCCGCGCCACCGTCACCGATGCCGACGGCGATGCCGACACCGCGGACGTCAACCTGGGCGCCGGGGTGTTCAGCGTGCGCGACGACGGCCCGAGCAGCTTCGCACCGATGTCGTCGATCGTCGCCAATGCAGCCTCTGGGGCTTCGGTTGCTTCGCTGGATGTCTTTGGTAACACCGGCGCTGACGGTCTTGGCGGAACGGTTTTCGTGGGTACCGATGGAGCCCAGTTGTTCCAGACCGATGGCTCGACTGCAGTGACCAGCGGCGGCGAGAGTCTGTTCATGACAGGCTTTGGCACTAATGTGCTTAACGTAGAGACCGCGGGTGGCACCTCGGTAATGACCATCACCCTGAATCCGAATGCTGATCAAGAGTCGGATGATCTTTACACCGTTGAGGTGCATCAGAAGATCGATGATGGATCAGGCTTTATATTCGACGACTTCAGCGCCGCGCCTGCCGGTAATAATCAGTGGATCGGTCTCGACAGCGACGGCGGCGATATCATGGCCGATATCAACGATAGCGAAGATCTGCTGATCACGGCTCCGGGCGATGAAGTCAACACGTCGTCCGCCGACCTTGGTGTCGCCAACCAGTGGACGGACGGCGGGGAGTCGCTACGCCTCGACTTCGTAACTGACCTGCGCCGAGACGGTGCCAGTGATGAGATGGACTTCCAGGGTTACACCTACGACGGCCACTATATGGTCAGTAACTTCTCGATGAAGATGGTGCAGGTTCAGGGCAGTGGTTCCTCGGCAGTCGGCTTCCGGATCTACAACTTCGACGACACTCTGCCCAACAAGAAAGACTTGGCGGCGGGCTCTACGTCTGTCGCGATCATCGCTGCGTCGGTGGTCGTGACAGCTGCAGATGGCGTGACACCTGTTAATCCAAGTAACTATGACGTAATTATGGATGGTGCGACTAACACGCTCTATGTCAGTGGTCTGGAACAGGGGCAGACGGTCAGCTTTGACGGCGCCTCAACCTTCGAGGCGGTCGAGATCATCAACGTCAACGGCGAGTCCAATCCGGAAGGCGGGAATTTCTCTGGCTATCAGCCGTTCGGTGCTGGCGGCTTCGGCTACGACAGCCCGGTAGCCGGCAATGATGTGCCGATGGAGTTCGATATCGCGCTGGAGGATGGAGACGGCGATAGCGTACCCGGAACCATTGGCTTGACCGTCACCCCGAATGATGGCGTCATTATGGGTACGGCCGGCGATGATGCGCTTGGCGGAGCCAATACCGATGACACGCTCATTGGTGGCGATGGAAACGATATCCTTACCGGTGGCGACGGGGATGATATTTTCCTGTGGCAGGAGAACGATGCCGATGGCGGAACAACTGAAAATCCGATCATTGATACCATCACGGACTTCAATGTCAGTGGCAACGATACCCTCGATCTTTCCGACCTTCTGGTCGGTGAGCATGATGGTACCGGTATGAATGCCGATAACTTGGTCGACTATCTTAACTTCACATCGGATGGCACCGACACTGTGGTGCATATTGCGCCAGCCGGCGATGGCAACGTTACGCAGGAAATCATTTTGCAGGACGTTGATCTGACAAGCGGTGGGACGCTCAGTAATCAGGATATCATCGATACACTGGTTGCCAGCAATAACCTTAACACCGATAGCTAAGCTTCTGCTTGACGTGTAATGAGCAAAGGCCGGCCGTCAAACGCCGGCCTTTTTTCGTTGTAAAGAGGTTACGCGTGACGGGTTGCGCTTACATGCGCCGTAGGATGGGTCTAGCCGCCATGGGCACATAGCTGCCGTTACGCACGGCCCCTAACGGCGGCGTAACCCATCAGGAATTTCGGCATCGACATTGCAGAACCACCAATCTGCCAAGGGGGGCATGGCCCGGTCCGTTCCGACCGCAACGAAGGCAACTGGGGCGCCTATGTTGGGTTACGCCGCCATTTGGCTTGGTTGCCAAACCTGCAAGACAAACGGCAGGGCGGCTAGACCCATCCGGGCCTGGGGAGCTCAACAGATTCTCCGCCGGCCGACACCAATCGATCTGGACTGCGATCGATATAGCGGGTTCCCTTAAAGCCGCTCCTGCGCATCGAGGATTCCCGCCATCCCTGGCGGTCACGCGGCGCCCGGAATCCGTGCTGAACGGGCGCAGTGCCAACCGACACCAGCCGATCTGCAATACGATCGGCATGGCGGGTTACGCGATGCCCTAATTCCACGGCAGACGTGAGCATCGCTGCAGTGCATCGCTAGACCCACCCTCCGGTCCGCGGATTCGGGACGGTTAGGAGTGGCGCCCTTTACGCGTCACCCGTCACCCCTTGAGCCTTTTTCCTATTCGCGCATGACAGGGTTATGAACCCGTACGATTTCCGTTAGAATTCAGGGTTTTCCAATGCAACGGGCCAGCAGTCTGCCAGGCCCATCCGGAACGGAATCGCATGCTGTTCAACAAGCTGCCAGATGATCTCTTCCTGCCGTTGTCGGGTACCAATCGTCATATTTATCAGACGGTTATGCTCGCGCTGGCGGATCTGTTCTTCGACGAGGACCTGATCGACCCCTTCATCCCCAAGGACCTGGTGCGCTCCACCATCGAGGAAGCGGTGGTGCGTCTCGGCGTGCGCAGCTGGGAGCCGGAGGACGGCGACGACAACGAGGAGGGTGGCGATGCGCCGCGTTCCGCGGCCGAGTACGCCAACCGCATCTACCGCCGCCTGGTGCAGACCGGCTGGCTCGAGGAGGAGCAGCGGATCTACCGCACCTTCGTGCTGCTGTCGCCGTCGATTTCCCACCTGCTGCGCTCGCTGGTGTCGATCGCCAAGCTGGAGAAGCGTTCGTATGGCGGTGCTGTGCTGAACGTGCTGAGCTCCCTGGAGGCGGCGATCAAGGACCCGGCCGGTCGCGGTATCACCCTGTCGGAGGCGGCTCAGACCGCGGCGGACTTCAGCGCCCACCTCACCGACATGCTGCTGGGGCTGCGCGAGCTCAAGCTGAGCCTGGCGGAGACCAACCATGCCCAGGAGATCGTGCGTCGCTTCTTCGACCGTTTCGTCGAAAACATCCTGGTCTCGGACTACAAGACGCTGAAGACCAAGAACAATCCCTTCCGTTTCCGCCGCCAGATCCTGGCGTTGCTGCGCGAGCTGCAGTTCGACCTGGTGCGTCTGGAACGGCTTTCCGAGCACTACCAGATGCAGTTCGAGGTCGGCGAAGAGGAAGCCGAGGCGATGGTGCATCAGCATATCAACCGCATCATCCGCATCTTCGACTCGGTCGACCAGCGCCTGGCGACCATCGACGACTTCCGCTATCGGCTCGAGAAACGCGTGGCCGATACCGTCCGCTACATGGACAAGACGACGCCGGGTATGGCGGCGCGCCTGTCGCGGGTGATCGGCGAGATTGCCCGTCTTCCGGAGGACCGGATTCCCCGGGTCGATACCCTGGAGGAGGTCGGCTTTATCTCGCCGTCGAGCGTGCGCTCGCCGATCCGGCGCCGTATCGAGGCCAAGCCGCGTGTCATCCAGCAGCAGATCATCGATCCGCGGGTACTGGAGCTGCGCGCCCTGTTCAAGGAATACAAGGAGCGTCGTGAGGTCACGCCGGACCGTATCGGCGCCTATCTCGAGCGCAATTTGGGCGATCGCGCCGAACTCGAGGCGCAGGGTTTCCAGATCGAAACCATCGAGGACTACATCTGCTTCAGCTACGTACGCCACCTGGCGTCGCTGGGCAAGAAGGGCAAGAACACCGCACAGCGCTATTCGATCCGCTTCCGGGACCGCTACGTCAATGTCGCCGATATGGTCGAATGTCGCGACTTCGTGATTCAAAGGAAACTATAAATGCTGGGTGATTTGCAGAAAATCATTGGCCGCAGCGACAAGTACAAGGCCGACGACTTCTCCCGTGCCGCCAACCTGCTGCTGGTGAGCCAGTTCCTCTATGCCGACCGGCCGGTGCATCGCGACAGCTACTTTCTGATCGCGTCCCACATCGACTACTTCACCAACCTGTTCGAGGCGATCGGCTGGTCCCTGGTCTACCAGCCCGACGAGGCCTATATGGGTGTGTTGCCGCAGGGCGAGGAACGGGTGATGCGCCTGCGCCTCGACGAGTCGCTGCTGCTGCTGTGCCTGCGGCAGCAGTACGAGCAGAAGCTGGAGAACTTCGAGGTCGAGGGCGGCAAGGGCTATACCAGCACCGACGAGCTGCTGAGCCTGTACGAAAACCTCACCGGCAAGGAGATCCCCAACGAGACCCGTCTCAAGGAGATCCTGTCGCTGTTTTCGCGCCACGGCCTGATCGAGCGCGGCAAGCCTGCAGAAACCGAGCCGAAGAACGTGCCGCTGGGCATCAACCCCACCATCCGCCAGGTCGTGGTCGAGGACTTTGTCGGCCAGCTGGAAGCCCTGTGTGACGCGGATCCCCGCGAAGTATCAGAGACGGCAGAGGAGGCCGCTGATGAAGCAGCTCAATAGAATCGTTCTGGTCAACTGGTACGTACTCGGTGCCATCGAGTTGCCGATCAAGGGCAACGTCGCCATCGTCGGCCCCAACGGTTCCGGCAAGTCATCGCTGCTCGACGCCATCCAGACCGTGCTGATGGGCGGTCACAAGCGCTACCTGAGCTTCAACGCCTCGGCGGGCGAAAAGAGCGAGCGCAGTCTGCGCACCTACTGCCTTGGCATGCTCGACGACGGCGGCAAGAAGGGCAATGCCCGGGAAGACTCGATCAGCTACATGGCGCTGAGCTTCTTCGATACCGAGACGGCGCAGGAAACCTGTGTCGGCATCGCCATCAACGCCTCCACGGCGTCGCCGGAGGAGGATATCCTCGGCCGCTTCATTCTGCCCAACTTCTCGGTCGGACTGGACGATTTCACCGTGCGCCAGGGCGAAGGGCGGATGCCGAAACCCTGGAACGAGGTGCGTGCCAACCTGCTCAAGGCCTGCCCGGACATGGTGCTGGAGAAGCGGGCCGCCCGTTTCATCCGTGAGCTGGTGACGCATCTGAGCTTCGACCCGCAGATGCCGAACGACGACGAGAAGTTCATCAAGAACTTCCGTAACGCGCTGAAGTTCGTGCCGATCGACAGCCCGACACGCTTTATCCGCGAGTTCGTGCTGGACGAGAACATCGTCCACGTCGGCGCCTTCCGCAAGTCCCTCGACGAATACCGGGCGATGGAGCAGAAGACCCTCGAAGTTTCTAACCGTATCCAGGAGCTGGAGAAGGTGCAGGAGCTGTGCAAGGGCATCCACCGCAACGTCAAGAACGCCGTCGAGTATGAATGGGTGGTGCACGAGACCCGCTTCGAGAATGCCGACCTGAAGAAGGAGGAGGCGCAGGAGCGGCTGGAGAAGAACCAGGAGAAAGAGGGCGAGCTGCAGCAGGCGCTGGAGCAGAAGTCCGATCAGCTCAATCAGATCATGCAGGACCTGGCCGAAGCGCGGGCCCGTCTCAACAACAGCGACAGCGCCCACCAGATCAAGGCGCTGGAATCCTCGGTCACCGCGCGCCAGCATGAGCTCGGTGCCATTCAGGACCGTATCCAGCGCGTGCACCAGGTGCTGCGTACCACGGTCGGCTTCGCCAGCTTCGAGCACCTTCTGCCGGAGAGTTTCATGCCGGTGGTACAGCAGTCGGTGGACCTCTGGCGGGAAGGCGGCGACATGATGGCCGAGGCCTGGCCGGAGTCGCCGGTCGAGGTCGATCGCACCGTCGACGAACTGAAGAAGCATATCGACAGCGTACGCCGCGCGGTGGCGCGTCGTTTCGAAACCTCCGTGATCCGCATCAACGAGCTGCGCTCGGAAATCCAGAACCAGAAGGGGGCGGTCGAACAGCTGCGGGCCGGGCGTGCCCCGGTGCGGCGCAATACCCAGGAGCTGATGGAGCTGCTGGCCGAGTACGGCATCGAGTCGACGCCGATCTGCGAGCTGGTCGACATCAACGACGACAAGTGGCGGGTGGCGATCGAGTCTTTCCTCGGTGCGCGGCGCGAAGCGCTGATCGTCGAGCCCGATCGGGTCAAGGAGGCGATCACCCTTTACCGTCGCAAGGGGCGTCACCTGAAGGGCTGCCGGATCGTCAACACCACCAAGAGCGGCGACTGGCTGCATCGCCACAAGCCGGGGTCGCTGGCGCACTTTATCGATACCGACAACGATCATGCCCGTGCCTACATGAACCGGGCGCTCGGCGGCGTCATGGCGGTCGAGACCGAAAACGAGCTGCTGCGCCACGAGCGTGCGCTGACCTACGACTGCATGCTGCAGTCCGAGGGCTCGACCACCGCCATTAACGAGCTGCAGCCGATCATGGGTATTCGCCGTCGCGCCAGTCAACTCGAGGTGCAGGGCCGGCAGGTGGACCAGATGGTGCAGGAGTTCACCACCCTGGGCAAACAGCACGACTCCCTGGAGAAGCTGCGTGACAGCCTGATCAGTCTTGCCAGTTCGCTGCTTGGCGTGAACGACCGGGTGTTCGACCTGGTCAACCAGCGTGAGCAGCTGCAGACCGAGATCGAAGGGCAGCGCCAGGCGGTCGAGGACCTGCGCAACCACGACGACAGCGGTATCCACGCGCGTATCGCCGAACTCGTCGACACCCAGAAACGGGCCAACGACGAGCAGAAACTGCTGATGGACAAGCTGCAGAAGGCCCGTACCGCGATGATCAAGGACACCGCGGCGATGGAGGTGCTGGAGCAGGAACTCGGCGAGCACAGCGAGGCGCGCGCGGGTTGCGAGGACAATGCCAATTTCGATGCGCAGTCGGCGCAGGAGAAGCGCGACTATCTCGACGAGAGCTGCCATGGCGAACTCGAGCGCATTATCTTCGAGGCGGCGAAAAAGGCCCAGGGCGAGCTGCAGCTGCACGAGAAGAAGAAGAACGGTGTGCGCGATGCCGTGGCCCAGTACAAGGCGCGTTACCACGGCGGCGGTCTGAGTCATCAGGAGCTCGACAAGATCAACGCCGACTCCACCCATGAGGATCTCGAGGCCTTCGTCGACAAGACCGTCGAAGCGCTGCGCGATTCCGAGCTGGCCCAGTACGCGCAGAAGGCCGAGCGTGCGCGCCTGGAGGCGGAAACCGCCTTCCGTTCCGATTTCGTTGCGCATCTCAACGACCAGATCGACAAGATCAAGGAGCTGATCCGCGAACTCAACGCCCATCTCAAGAACCGTCCCTTCCACAAGGAAATGTACAGTTTCGAGATGATGCCGAACCCCGAGCTCAAGGATATCCTCGAGCTGGTCGAGGCCTACACCCGCATGGACCAGGCCAATGTCGGCTCGCTGTTCGACATGAAGCACGACGGCGACCGGCCGCACCGCAATGCGCTGGAAAAGATCCACGATGTGCTCAAGGACGAAGGCGAATCGAGCCTTTTGCAGGACTACCGTAACTTCTACAACTTCGAGCTGGTGGTGAAGGATCTCGACGGCAACCGCAAGACCACGCTGACCCAGCGCATCAAGACCGGTTCCGGCGGCGAGCACCAGGTGCCGTTCTACGTCGCCATCGCGGCGGCGATGGGGGCCACCTACCGCCTGCGCGAAGGGGCCGACGGCAAGCCGCTTGGCGGCATGAGTCTGTCGGTGTTCGACGAGGCGTTCAACAAGCTCGACTCCGAGAACACCATGACCTCGCTGGCGTTCATGAGCGATCTGGGGTTGCAGACCATTATCGCGGCGCCGGACGAGAAGTACTCGCTGCTCAGCTCCTGCATGGACACCATCGTCAACGTCTGCCGCGACGGTCGGGTGGTCGATATCGACGTCGAATTCCCGACGCCGAAGGGCAAGGCATTGCTCAACTCGGATAATCCGCGCAAGGTAATGGAAGCGATGGAGCAGGAGCTGGCGGAGGCGCTGGAGCCGGCCTGACGGCCGGCTGCGGTAGGGAGCTGAAGGGCGCTTCGCGCAACGAGCGGGATGGCGTGGCGCCAAATGCTTCGCGGCGGGGCGCCGCTCCCACGTCGTTAGAGGACCGTGCGACGCTTCAGGCGTGGCGCTGGAGGGCGGTAGTCCGGTACCAGACTGGCGACTGGCACGCGAGCGCGCAGCAGGTACAGGCGGCCGTTGCGTTCGAGGCCGAGCCAGTGCTTCGGGGCATCCAGCAGTTGCAGCAGCAGACCATCCGCCGCCGTTGCGGCGGCGCCGTTCTCGCCTTGCAGCTCCCGCCACTGTTCGTTTGCCAGTAACCGGGCAAGGGCGTCCGCGGTCCAGATGGCCGGTGCCTCGCTGAGGGGCTCCAGCAGCCCCAGGCGTGAGGGGGAACCCAGGCGGCGATCCTTGGCGAAGAACTTGCGTACGGTGAGATCGGTATGGACGCCGAGCAACGAGTTGTCACGCACATTGGCGTTGAAATCGAGCTCGCCGAGGCCCTTCAGAAGCGTATCGAGATTCCAGTCGCAGGCCCGGATCAGGGCCCAGGCGGGTTCGACCGAATGACGGGCGCCTAGGCTGAACTTGACCGCTTCGCGTCCATCCAGGTGACCGCCGGCCAGCTGGGTAATCTGCAGGTAGCTGGACTGGAACTCCACCAGTGACTCGGGCGACTCGACGAAGCAGTGGCTGTGGTCGCGGCGGCAGAAATCGATCCAGTGGGCGCGGCAGTCGAGGGCGGGAAGTACGCGAATCAGCATCGGCGGGCGGGTCGCTAGCGGCAAACGAAAAAGTATATCGACAGAGGTGGACAGATGAAACTGTTGAACCGGGCGGGTCTGGCGTTGCTGCCCCGCGAACCTTACGCCGACTGGGTCAATGGCCTGCCCCAGGGCGACAGTCCGCATCAGGTGATGACGCTGGAGATGCACCGGGCGGAGGGAACGCTCTATCTTATCGACGAAGTCTTCAACGAGTCGGACTTCGATCAGGCGATCGCGCGTCACTGGCGGCAGATGTTCGAGAACGAGCTGGCCGCCTGGGATGAGTTCGGCGATCACTGGCCCGAGCTGCTCAGTCGGGAGCAGTTTCTCGAGTGGTTCGAGCTCAAGCCGCAACTGATGGCGATCGATCTTTCGGCCGAGCCGCTGATGCGGGCGCCGCTGATGGATGAAGGCTGACGGGGCGGGCGCAGAAAAGCTCTGTTGCCGGAGAGGGATTGATCGTCCGTCCCGGGCGGGTTATCAATAACGGCAAATTGACTCAGGGATCCGATCATGACCGACCTGTCCTGTCCGGGGATTCGCCTTCACCCGCTGCGCGAGCAGCTTTACGAGGAGCTGCATTCCCGGCCTTTCCAGCAGATAGAGGCACCGGCGCGCATCACTCATCTGGCGGTGCTCTGCTCCGAGTCGGAGCGCGAGGCGCAGTTCCGGCATCTTCAGGAACTGTGCGGGCTGCTTGGCTCGGAGCCGCCGGAGGAGGCCAGCAGTTGCTTTTACCGCGACTTCGGCGACCTGCGCGTGCGCCGTGAAACCCACATGGAGTTCGTCTCCTATACCTTCACGCATCCGAACGGGCATGCTTCGACAGACGCCTTCGACGAGACCGGTCTCTCGACGCTGCCCGCGGGCTGGCTGGAGCGGTTACAGGGCCAGGTCGTCGGCGCCTTCCACCTGGCGGTGGCGTCGAGCGAGGGTGACGCCGAGCAGCAGTTGCCGGAAGCCAAGCGTCATTTCGAAGGCATGCGCCTGGTGGGCAGCAGCCCGCAGCAGGGTGATGCGCAGATCTGGACCAGCTTCCGCCTGCACAGCGACGGTTACGGCCGTTTCCTGATCTACAACCGGCGCATGACGCCGAGTCAGCTCGGCCGCATGATGCAGCGCCTGGTCGAGGTCGAGACCTATCGGTTACTGGCGCTGCTCGGTATTCCACTGGCCCGCAGTATTGCCCCGAACCTCGCCGAAATGGATGCGGGTCTGGCCAGTATCACCCGACGCCTGGCGGGTGACGGCAAAGTCGACGAAGCCGAGATACTCGGCGAGCTGACCGCTATGGCGGCCCGGGTGGAGGATTTTCGCGCCCGTTCCACCTTTCGCTTCAGCGCCACCCACGCCTACCATGAGCTGGTGCTCGGCCGGTTGAAGGAGCTGCGCGAGGACGAGGTGACCGGCCACCTGAGCCTGACCGAGTTCGTTACCCGGCGGGTGACGCCGGCGGTGCGGACCTGCGATACCCTGGGCCGGCGACTGGAAGATCTGTCACGCCGCATCGACCGCGTTTCGGATATGATGCGTACCCGGGTCGAACTGTCGATTCAGGACCAGAACCGCGCGCTACTGGCGTCCATGGACCGGCGCTCGAAGATCCAGCTGATGATGCAGCATACGGTTGAGGGTCTGTCGGTGGCGGCGATCAGCTACTATGCGGTCGGTCTGCTCAAATATATCGTCACCGCGCTGTACGAGGCGGGCGTGCCGTTGCACAAGGATCTGACGGTCGGTGTTGCGGTACCCGTGGCGGCGCTGACGGTATGGGGCGTGACCCGGCGCATACACAAACACTTTCACGCGCTCGCCCGGGAGGAGCGCGCCGCCAGGGGCGGTAACAGGAGATCATCATGAGCGTGCAGAGCATTATCGAACAGAAACTGCAGCAGGGCCTCGCTATCCAGCACCTGGAGATCGACAACGAGAGCCACATGCACTCGGGCCCGGCCACCGACAGCCATTTCCGGCTGGTGCTGGTCTCGGACGATTTCGCCGGCAAGCGGCTGGTGCAACGTCATCAGCTGGTTTACGGCCTGCTCAGCGAGGAGATGCAGAACCCGATTCACGCCCTGGCGATGCACCTCTATACCGCCGAAGAGTGGCAGCTCAAAAACGGCCAGGCGCCCGAATCGCCGCAGTGCCTCGGCGGTTCGAAAGGCTGAGGTGGGTGGCCTGTGGGAGCTGCGTACCCAAACTTACGGGCACTTCCCCCGCCGCGAATCTCGTTGGCACCGGGGCTATTCGCGGCGAGGCGCCGCTCCCACATAACCACTTACCAGCTGTGCTCCTCGAACTTCCAGTCGATGGCTTCGATCGTATCCTCGATGACGATGATGCGAATTTCCTTGCCGTCGTCGACGTAGGTCCACTGTTCGGCGGGGCTGGTGTAGCGGCAGTAGCGATCCAGGCAGCGACTGTCGATGATGCTGATCAGCAGCGGCGGACCGACCTTGTTCAGCAGTTTCACCACCGAGTCGCCGTCGCGGAACAGAACGCCGTCGATACGGATCTGATCTGCTGTGGCTGGCAAAGTCAGCAGCAGGGTTAGCAGCAGGACGATCGGGCGGGCGTGCAACGACATCGGCATCTCGGGATTCGGTTTCTTTCCCTTATGAGTGTCGGGCGGATGCTTGGTTTCGTCCAGGTGGGCGCGCGTCCAGGCAAGAGCCGCAGCTTGTGGCGGTCCTGAAAATGAACGATCCCGTCTGGTAAGCGGATGCAGCCGGTGCAGCCGTTATCGGGCCGCACCGGTAGAACGGGCGGTCAGCGTTCGCAGATGCTCTCGAACAGGCTGAAGTAGGTCGGGAAGGTTTTGGCCGTGCAGCCCGGATCGTTGATCGTAACCGGTGTATCGCTCAGCGCGACCAGCGAGAAGCACATCGCCATGCGGTGGTCGTCGTAGGTGTCGATCGCGGCATGGGTCAGCTGCCTGGGCGGCGTGATCTCGATGTAGTCGTCGCCTTCGACCACCTCGGCACCGACCTTGCGCAGCTCGGTCGCCATTGCCGCGAGACGGTCGGTTTCCTTGACGCGCCAGTTGTAGATATTGCGGATAGCGGTCGGGCCGTTGGCGAACAGCGCCGTGGTGGCGATGGTCATGGCGGCATCCGGAATATGGTTGAGATCCAGGTCGATGCCATTGAGGCGGCCACGGCTGACCTCGATGTAGGTGGGTCCGTAGCTGACTTCGGCGCCCATCTGCTCCAGCACCTCGGCGAAGCGCTTGTCGCCCTGCACGCTGTCGGCGCCGACGCCGTAGACCCGCACCGTGCCGCCGGCAATGGCCGCTGCGGCGAGGAAGTAGGAGGCCGACGAGGCGTCACCCTCGACCATAATTTCGCCGGGTGAACGGTATCGCTGGCCACCGCGTACGATAAAGCGTTGGTAGTTGTCGTTCTCGACCTCGACGCCAAAGCTGCGCATGGTGTGCAGGGTAATGTCGATATAGGGCTTGGACACCAGTTCACCCTCGACGTCGATCTGCAGGTCGCCCTGCGCCAGGGGAGCGGCCATCAGCAATGCCGTGAGAAACTGGCTGGAAATGTTGCCGCGAATCCCTACCGTACCGCCGTTAAGGCCGTTAGCCTTGATGCGCAGCGGCGGATAGCCGTCGTCCTTCAGGTAGTCGATATCGGCGCCCAGGGCACGGAGCGCATCGACCAGGTCGCCGATCGGGCGCTCATACATGCGCGGCTCGCCGGTAAGATGGAAGTCGCCCTGGCCCAGGCAGAGTGCCGCAGCGAGCGGTCGCATCGCGGTGCCGGCATTGCCGAGGAACAGCTCCGCGCCCTGGCTGCGGAAGACGCCGCCAACACCGTCGACGGTGCAGGTCTGACGGTCATCGGACAGCTGGTAGGACACCCCCAGCTGCTGCAGCGCCTTGAGCATGTGGCGGACGTCGTCGCTGTCCAGCAGGTTGGTGATCCGGGTCTGTCCTTCTGCCAGCGCCGCCAGCAGCAGAATGCGGTTCGAAAGGCTCTTGGAGCCCGGTATCCGGACCTGGCCGTCGACGCGGGCGACCGGTTGCAGGGTAATGCTATCCATTGATTTCTCGTGTACAGGTTTGCGCAGGCCCCATAAGGTACTGTCTTGCCGGCTTTCAGTCGAGTCCCGATGCAGAAAGCTTGGCAATGTGGGCAACCGGCGTCGAGCGGAAAGAGAGGCTTCGCGGCCGACGCTGCGCTTATGGTGAGAGAAAAATCGGTATCATTTTCCAGCTGTTGTACATTCATATATAAGACGGTCTGAAAATACCGCTCTCTGTTTCGTGGTGCATGGATGCACCATCCGTGACCGCAGGTCGATGCGACTCCCTGAAAACCGGGTCTGTCGCAGGAGTTCGCCCGGTTTGCGTGGACGACAATTGAATTGGCACGGACCTCGGTTTAATTGCCCGGTTGAAAGTGAAGTGAATGAGCGCAGAACGCGGCCCGATGAAAGAAGTAAAGCAACAGGCGCCGGCCCGATACGACTGGGACTTTATCGTCCGAATCGCCCTGCAGCACCGGCGACAGCTGGTGCTGGCCAACCTCGTGGCCCTGCTGGCGACGCTGGTGGCGGTACCGCTGCCGCTGCTGATGCCGCTGCTGGTGGACGAAGTGCTGCTGGACCGGCCAGGTCCCCTGGTCGCCTTCATCGACCCCCTGTTCCCGGCGGACTGGCATGGACCTGTGCTCTACATCGGCGTTATCCTGCTGGTCACGGTGCTGATGCGCGCGCTGGCACTGTTACTCGGCGTATTGCAGGCGCGCCAGTTCACGCTGATTTCCAAGGACATCATCTTCCGCATCCGTGCCGGCATGCTCGAACAGCTGCGACGCATTTCGATGGCCGAGTACGAGACGCTCGGCAGCGGCACCGTCGCATCCCACTTCGTCACTGATCTCGACACCCTCGACCGCTTCATCGGCGGTTCGGTCAGTAAGTTACTGATCGCGGTGTTATCGATCCTGGGAACCGCCGTGGTGTTGCTGTGGATGCACTGGCAGCTGGCACTGTTCATCCTGTTCCTCAATCCGCTGGTGATCGCGCTGACCATGGCGATCGGCAAGCGCGTCAAGCGCCTCAAGAAGCGCGAGAACAAGGCTTTCGAGATTTTCCAGGCGGCTCTTGCCGAAACCCTGGACGCCATTCAGCAGATTCGCGCCGCCAATCGCGAGCGTCATTACCTGGCGCGTATGGTCGACCGTGCCCGCGACGTGCGGGACCACTCGGCGGCGTTCGAGTGGCAGAGCGATGCCGCGACACGCTTCAGCTCGATGGTGTTCATGGTCGGATTCGACCTGTTCCGCGCGGTGTCGATGCTGATGGTGGTGTTCTCGGATCTGAGTGTCGGCCAGATGATGGCGGTGTTCGGTTACCTCTGGTTCATGATGACGCCGGTGCAGGAAGTACTGGGTATCCAGTACGCCTTTTACGGCGCCAAGGCGGCGCTTGGTCGAATCAATGGCCTGCTGGCGTTGCGCAAGGAGCCTGTCTACCCGCATCAGGTGGATCCGTTCAGCGGGCGCCGTACGGTCTCGGTCGAACTCGAGGACGTCCATTTCAGTTACGGCGACGGGCGTGACGTGCTCAACGGTATCAGTTTATGGATCCCCGCTGGCCGCAAGATCGCGCTGGTGGGGGCCAGCGGCGGCGGCAAATCGACCCTGGTACAGGTGCTGCTGGGCCTGTATCCGGCGAGTCGGGGCCGCATCCTCTACGATGGCGTGGCGGTGGAAAAGATCGGTCTCGACCGGGTGCGGGAGCGGGTTGCCACCGTTTTGCAACAACCGGCGTTGTTCAATGGCACGGTACGCAGCAACCTGACCATGGGCAAGCGCTTCGACGATGCCGAACTCTGGCAGGCGCTGGAGATCGCGCAGCTGAAAACGTTCGTCGCCGAGATGGAGGCGGGGCTGGATACCCTGGTCGGCCGTCAGGGCGTGCGACTATCCGGCGGCCAGCGTCAGCGCCTGGCGATTGCCAGGATGGTGTTGTCGGACCCCAGCGTCGTGATCCTCGACGAAGCCACCTCGGCACTGGATACCGAAACCGAGGCTCGCCTGCATGAAGCGCTGGCGACCTTTCTGGCCGGGCGTACCACGCTGATCGTCGCCCACCGCCTGAGTGCGGTGCGGCAGGCCGACCACGTCTATGTCTTCGAAGACGGTCGCATCGCAGAGGAGGGACACCATGAGGCGTTGCTGGAGCAGAACGGCCTCTATGCACGTCTATACGGCGACTACCGTTAACTGAAATGGGATCCGGTTTTGCGCAGCCCGGCAAGGGATCGGGGCGCGCCACCGAACACCGAGAACCGATGCAGAGGATGCATGCAGCAGCATAAGCGTTTCAAATGGCGGGCCGGCAACGCCGTCGAGCTGATCGTCGACGGCGAGCAGTTTTTCCCGGTCATGCTCAAGGCTATCCGCGACGCTCGTCACAGTGTGCTGATGGAGTTCTACCTGGTTTCGTCGGGCCATATCATGGAACGCTTCATCGTCGAAATGATCGCTGCGGCGCGGCGCGGGGTGATGGTGCGTCTGATCATCGATGGTTTCGGTGGCCGCAAGCTCAGCGATCGTGACCGCCGGCGCCTGGAAGCCGAAGGGATTCTGATCCTGGTCTACAACCCGGTCACACTGAACAAGCTCACGCGCAATTTCGCCCGCGATCACCGCAAGCTGATGATCATCGATCAGCAGCGCGCCTTCATCGGAGGGACGGGGCTGACCGACGAGTACTGGCTGTCGGAGCATCGTGGCTGTCCCTGGCACGAGGTGATGCTATCGGTGACCGGACCGGTGGTGGCGGACCTGCTGGCGCTCTACAACGGTCTGTGGCAGCGCTTCACGGCGACCCGCCTGCCGCCTGGCGCTGCCGGGGGCGAAGTGGGTGGGGCGATGATGAAGGTCACGACCACCGAAGGGCTGTATCAGCAGGGGATCAAGCTGAGCTTTTTGCAGCAGGTCAACCGCTCGCAACAGCGCATCTGGCTCGCCACGGCGTATTTCCTGCCCTCGCGGTCGGTGCGCCGGGCCTTGCGCCGCGCCGCCAGTCGCGGGGTCGACGTGCGCCTGATCGTCGCCGGCCCCTATACCGACCAGCCCTGGGTCTTTCACGCCTCCAAGCGGCACTATCAGCACCTGCTCAAGGCCGGCGCCCGTATCTTCGAATACCAGCCGCGTTTTCTCCATGCCAAGGTGGGCCTAGTAGACGCCTGGACCTCTGTCGGCTCCTGCAACCTGGACCACTGGAACCTGCGCTGGAACCTGGAGGCCAATGTTGAGGTCCAGGAGCCTGGGTTTGTCAATCAGGTGAGCCGTATGCTCGAGATGGACCTCGAGCATTGCCATGAAGTGACGCTGGCCCGATGGTCGGAAAGGCCCTGGCATCGCAAGTGTCTGGAATATGTCTGGTCCTGGATCAGCCAGATGGTGCTGAGAATTCGCTGATGCAGTTCGCTGCCGGGCGGGTTACGCTGGGTTATCGAAACGTACAACTGGGAGTATCTGAATGAGCTGTGGTAAAAGCGTTGTGGCGCTGTTGCTCGGGAGCCTGATGCTGGCTGGCTGTGCCAGCCCTTCGTTGACCGGCAAGACCTATTCGCGCGATGAGGCGCGGCAGGTGCATTATGTACGCTACGGTGTGGTGGAATCGGTGACGCCGGTGGTGATCGAGGGGCGTACCGACGGTATCGTCGGCTCCGGTTCCGGTGCGATTGTCGGTGGCATCGCGGGCAGCAATGTCGGCGGCGGCAGCGGTCGTGCCGTCGGAGCCGTGCTCGGGGCCGTCGCCGGCGGTGTACTCGGTAGCAAGATCGAGGAGTCGGCGACCCGCAAACAGGGACAGGAAATCATGGTGCGGCTGGATAACGGCGAGACCATCTCGCTGGTACAGGAGGTCGAGGGCGGCCAGTTTTTCCGTCCCGGCGAACGGGTGCGCCTGCTGCAGTCCGGCGGCACCACCAGGGTCACCTACTAAAAGCGACAGACATGCAGCGGCAAGCGGCACCAGCCTCCCCCTTGCCACTCGTCGCTCACCATTTTGATCATTCTCAATTGCCAGGGCGGAAGTCTGTGCTATTGTGAAGGTGAATCAGTTGGAAGGGAGGGTGCACTTCATTGCGACACAACAGTAATGGCAAAGTATCCCATGGCGCTAAAGCCATCAGACATTGAATGATGTCGTTCCTTGCAAAACGACGAAGGCCCCCTGTTCGGGGGCCTTCGTCGTTGTTGACGCAGTATTGCTTTTCTTTGCTCGCAAAAGAAACGGAAGCCGTCCAATAGGGCGAAACAGGGGGTATTCGGCTGCCCTCAGCAATGACATGCCTATCAGCCGTGCGGTGACCTGAGGCCTGGATCAAATTTCCGCTAAAGTGCGAAGAACCTTATTTTTCAGGCGCGTGGAACACCAGGTACAGATCGACCAGCAGGTCCGGAATCTGGCCTACCATCTGCTCGCAAAGGCGCTTGTCCTTGCGAATCTGGGCAATGTCGTTTTCCTCGAACAGGTCGGACGCCACCATGATCGGCAACAGCAGTTCAGCGACCTGCTCCTCGCGTTCGGGGGCGAACCAGAGTTCCTCGTGCTGGAACACGCCTTCCATGAAGGCTTCGGCCCAGGTGGTCATCGGCGCGATGCCGCTTTCCCGGTCTTCCTCGTCCAGCTCCAGGGTGGCGTCGCAGGGCAGGTCCATGTCCTCGTCGTTGTAGAGGTCGCTGGCGATGGACTGATACCACTGCCGCAACAGGCCGACGATTTCGCCGCGCTCGTCAGCGGACTGCCACTTGGGTTCGCCGTCGAATACCAGCTCCAGCCATACCTGCTCCTTGATCGGCTCGGGGCCAATCGCTAGAGCGCAGAACAGACCGTGAATTCCGATCAGGTCGAGGGAATCCTCGGAAACCGCCTCGGAGAAGAGGAAATCCTCGAGTCGGTCCAGCTCGTCATCATTCAGGGGCTGGGAAATAGGCTGCATAGGCATGGTGCTGTCCATATTCGTTTCAACTGGGGCGATTCTACCGCCAACCGCGTCGCGGCGTAAGGAATATCTTTATATGTAGGTTGGGTGGAGTCCCGGAGGGACGTAACCCAACACCAGAGCTTCGGCATCACGCGTTGCTCGCCGACACCCATCGATCTGTACTGCGATCGATATGACGGGGCAGTGCGCGATGTCCAAATAATATCGGCCACGTTGAATACGCTGCGAGGCACCGCTAACCCATCCTCCGTCTTATTTTCATGTGACAGCATGGCTGCCTTTCCGGATAATGCCGCTCCATGATGGATGAAGCGCTCAGGGTTCTAAAAGAGGTTTTCGGCTACGACCAGTTCCGCGCGCCGCAGGACGAAGTGATCCGGCGGCTGGTGGGCGGGCAGGACGTGCTGGTGGTGATGCCCACCGGTGGCGGCAAGTCGCTGTGCTATCAGCTGCCGGCGTTGCTGCGCCCCGGAACTGCGGTGGTGGTGTCGCCTCTGATCGCGCTGATGCAGGATCAGGTCAGCGCGCTGTCGCAGTGGGGAATCCGGGCCGGCTGCCTGAACTCGGCGCTGCCATTCGAGGAACTGGCGGAAACCGAGCAGGCATTGCGCCGCGGCGAGCTCGATCTCTTGTACATCGCGCCGGAGCGGTTGCTGCAACCGAGAACGCTGGGGCTGCTGACTCACTGCCGCCTGGCGCTCTTCGCCATCGACGAGGCGCACTGCGTGTCCCAGTGGGGGCACGATTTCCGTCCCGAATATCTGCAACTGAGCCGTCTTGCCGAGTCGTTCCCGGGTGTGCCGCGCATTGCCCTGACAGCGACGGCCGACGGCCGCACCCAGCAGGAGATTGTCGAGCGGCTGGCGCTGGCGGATGCCGCGCGTTTCATCCAGGGATTCGACCGCCCCAATATCCGTTACCGCATTGGCCAGAAAGATCGCGCCCGCGAGCAATTGCTGCGTTTTCTGCAGGATGAGCATCCGCAGGATGCCGGTGTGGTCTATTGCCTGTCGCGAAAACGGGTCGAGGAAACCGCGGCCTGGCTCAGCGAGAAAGGATTCAACGCCTTGCCTTATCATGCTGGCCTGCCGGCCGAGCTGCGGGCGCATCACCAGCACCGCTTTCTGACCGAAGAAGGGCTGGTGATGGTGGCGACCATCGCTTTCGGCATGGGCATCGACAAGCCCAATGTCCGCTTCGTCGCTCACCTGGACCTGCCAAAAAGCGTTGAAGCCTACTATCAGGAAACCGGCCGTGCCGGCCGCGACGGTCAGCCGGCGGATGCCTGGATGGTCTACGGTCTGCAGGACGTCATCTTCCTGCGCCAGATGCTGGAGAGTTCACAGGCGCCGGAGCTGCAGAAACAGATTGAGCGGCAGAAGCTCGAGGCCATGCTGGGACTGTGCGAAATCACCAGCTGTCGGCGGCAGACGCTGCTGGCCTATTTCGGCGAATCCGATCACCAGCCCTGTGGCAACTGTGACACCTGTCTCGAGCCGGTGCCGGTCTGGGATGGCACCGAGGCGGCGCGCAAGGCGTTGTCGGCAGTGTATCGCAGCGGGCAGCGTTTCGGCGTCAATCACGTCATCGACATTCTGCTCGGCCAGACCGGGGACAAGGTGCGGGAGCGGGGGCATGATCGCCTCAGCACCTTCGGTATCGGCAAGGAACTGGATCGCAACGAGTGGCGGTCGGTGTTCCGCCAGCTGGTGGCGCGGGGATACCTAGGGGTTGATCCCCAGGGCCACGGCGTGCTGCACCTGACCGAGCGCTGCCGCGCACTGCTGCGTGGCGAAGAGACCCTCGAGCTGCGACGCGACGCACGAAAGGCCAGCACCAAACAGGGCCGTTTCAGCCGCGGTACGGCGCCGCAGTCAAAACTGGACGCCGCGGATTACGCGCTCTGGAACGACCTGCGCGCCGCGCGAAAAGCGCTCGCCGAAGAGCAGGACGTGCCGCCATACGTGATTTTCCATGACGCCACCCTGATGGAAATGGTGATGCATCGGCCGCTGAACGACGCCCAGTTACGCCGACTCAACGGCGTCGGCGAACGCAAGCTTGCGCTGTATGGCGACCGCTTCCTGGAGGTAATCGAGGAACACGTCCGCGGTGGCGAGACGCAGTCGTCGCAGGCGCACGAGTCCATCGCTTTGTTCCGCGCGGGTATGGAGGTGACGCAGGTCGCGCGCCAGCTAAAGCTGTCGGTCAACGCCATCTACGGCCACCTGGCGCAGGGCATCGCCCAACGCGAACTGGGTTTGTCCGAGGTGGTCGAGCTGCCGGATGCGGAGCTGCGCCATATCGAGGAGACGATCCGCGAATGCGAGGCCGAGTCGGGTGGCGCGCTGAAGCCGGTACAGGAGGCGCTCGGAGGTGCCTACGAGATCGGTCTGCTGCGCTGCATCAAGGTGGCGATGGATCTGTAGCGCCGCCCCCAAACCTACCCGGCCCGGTGACAGGATGCTGGCACATTCGTCTAGAATAAACGAAATTCCGCCGATCCTGACCGCCGATGCTCAATGCCCGTACGTTTCGTAACCTGCGTATTCTGATCCTGCTGCTGATCCTGCTGGTGGTGGCTCTCAACAGCTGGCTGTCGAAAATTCGCACCACCGACTGGCAGGAGCCGCTCTGGGTCCTGGTCTATCCGCTCAGTGGCGATGGGCTGCCCGATACCCAGACCTATATCGACAGCCTGGCGCCGGATACCTTTGCCGCCATCGAGGTCTTCTTCGCCCGCGAAGCGGCCCGCTACGGCGCCGGCAGCGGCATCGACGACCCGGTTTTCGTACAGCTGGCCCCCCAGGTGTTGTCGACGCCGCCGGCGCTGCCGCACAATCCCTCGCTGTTCGACAACATCCGCTGGAGCCTGTCGATGCGTTGGTGGGCCTGGCGCAACGACACCTGGCAGGGGCCTGCCCCCGATATCCGGATATTCATGCGCTACTATTCGCCCGAGAACCGCGACCGGCTGGCCCACTCGCTCGGATTGCAGAAAGGTCTGATCGGTCTGGTCAATGCCTTCGCCAGTGAAAGCCAGCAGGGGCAGAACAATGTTGTCGCCGCCCACGAGCTGCTGCATACGCTCGGCGCCAGCGACAAGTACGACCTCGATACCGGATTGCCGCTCTGGCCTGAAGGCTACGCGGAGCCCGACCGGGTACCGCGGTATCCGCAGCGCCTGGCCGAGATCATGGGCGGGCGGCTGCCTATTTCGAACGGCTGGGCATTGATTCCGCCGGGCCTCGGCGAGGTGGTCGTCGGACCGGCCACGGCGCGGGAAATCAACTGGCCGGATTCTGCGCCATTACCGCCGAATGCCAAGGTGCTGGCAGGCGACGGTATCTGATGCCACTGCGAATGGCTGCGAAACGACCAGGCATTCGCTATAATCGCCGCCTCTTTTGACACTGCCAGCCGAAACCGACCAATGAGCGATATCCAGTACCACGAACCCATCACTGCCACCCCTGACGACCCGTCCGGCGCTGCCGACGCCGACGCGAGCCTGGAGCGCAAGCGCAAGGTCCGGCTCAACAAGCTGCAGAAGCGGCTGCGCCGCGAGATGGGGCGGGCGATCGAGGACTTCAACATGATTGAAGAGGGCGATCGGGTGATGGTTTGTCTGTCCGGCGGCAAGGATTCCTATACCATGCTGGATATCCTGCTCAATCTGCAGAAGAGCGCGCCGGTCCGTTTCGAGCTGGTGGCGGTCAACCTGGACCAGAAACAGCCCGGCTTCCCCGAACATATCCTGCCGGCGTACCTGGAATCGGTCGGGGTGCCGTTCCATATCGTCGAGCGCGATACCTACTCCATCGTCAAGTCGGTGGTGCCCGAGGGCAAGACCACCTGCGGCCTCTGCTCGCGTCTGCGCCGGGGCAGTCTCTATGGTTTCGCCGACGAGATCGGCGCCAACAAGATCGCCCTTGGCCACCATCGCGACGATATCCTCGAGACTTTTTTCCTCAACATGTTCTATGGCGGCAAGCTCAAGGCGATGCCGCCCAAGCTGGTCTCCGACGACGGCAAGAACATGGTGATCCGACCGCTGGCTTATTCGCGCGAGAAAGACATCGCCGCCTACAGTGAGTTGAAAGGCTTCCCGATCATTCCGTGCAATCTCTGCGGCTCGCAGGAGAATTTGCAGCGACAGGTGATCAAGGAGATGCTGCAGGGCTGGGACCGTACCCATCCGGGACGCATCGAAACCATGTTCCGTTCGCTGCAGCACGTCGTGCCCAGCCACCTCGCCGATACGCAGTTGTTCGATTTCGCGGGCCTGGAACTGGGTTTTGCGCACGGCATCCGTGATGAAGACCTGGCGCCGGTGAGCGATCGCATCGATATTCTGTCACTCTGATCCCCAGTCCGCGCTTCACCCGGCTATCCTCATAGGAGCCTGCGAACAAGTCCCAATGAGACTTGCTCGCCGGCTACTTGGAGGAGGCCGGGGATGCAGCTACTGTCGTCAAAATGGATATTTCTGGCCTGTCAGCAGATGCGCCGGCTCTGGTTCCGGGCATCGCTATACTGCCTGGTGGCGGTCGTCACGGCGCTGCTGGCGGCTATGGTCGATGAGCGGATCCCGGGGACGCTGGCGACCCGGGTCGGCGCGGACTCGGTCGGCAACCTGCTGGGTATCCTGGCGGCCAGCATGCTGACGGTGGCTACCTTTTCCCTGTCGACGCTGGTGTCCTCCTATAGCGCGGCTGCGACCAGCGCGACGCCCCGTGCGACCCGTCTGCTGGTGGAAGATTCCGTCGCCCAGAATGCCCTGGCGACTTTCATTGGTGCCTTTCTGTTTGCCGTCGTCGGCATCATTGCCCTGAGCAGCGGTATCTACGGCAACGGCGGACGGCTGCTGCTGTTGCTCGTTACGGTCGGGGTGGTCGTGCTGGTGGTGCTGACGCTGCTACGCTGGATCGATCAATTGTCGAACCTGGGCCGTGTCGGCGAAACCGTCCGTCGGGTCGAGACGGTAACGCGCGCGGCGCTGGAGCAACGGGCCAGCAGTCCTGCCTGCGGCGCCCGGCTGCTGGAGCGGGAGCCGCAGCAGGGCTTTGCCGTGCTGCCGCGGGACGTCGGTTACATACAGCATGTCGACCTGGGGTTCCTGCAGGCGCTCTGTGAGGAACTGGAGTGTCGTATCTGGGTGCTGGCGATGCCGGGGGATAGCGTGGAACCGACCCGGCCGATACTGAGGATATCCTGCGAGCCGGACGGCGATACCGCGCAGCGCCTGCGCGATGCGTTCGTCATCGGCAGCGAAAGGACCTTCGAGCAGGACCCCGGTTTCGGCTTCGTCGTGCTGGGCGAAATCGCGGCCAGGGCCCTGTCGCCGGCGGTCAACGATCCGGGTACCGCGATTGACGTGATCCAGACTGGCCTGCGGCTGCTGGTATTCTGGGCCGAAAACGGGCATAAAGACGAAAATCCGGAAATCAGATTCCCGGACATATGGGTGCCGGGGCCATGTGAAGCACATTGGTTCGACAACCTCTATACCGCTATTGCCCGTGAGGGCGCGGCCCAGGTCGAGGTGATCGATGCGCTGCAGCAAAGCTTTTCGACCCTGAAGCGGTTGCAGGTGCAGGCATACCGTGAGCCGCTGGCGGCCCAGGCGGCACGTGCGCTGTTATTCGCCGAGGCACGGATGACGCACCCGGACGACGTCCGGCGGGTGCGTGACAGCGCGCCATCGCCGTTTCACGATGACAAGGACTGAGGGCGTCGCCTGCCGGCGTCGCCATTTGCCCGGCTACTGCCGGTCTGACAGAGAGCGTGAGGGAGACGCTACGCCATGAACGAATCACAGCTGGATAAAAGCACTATGCTCGCCAAGGCTCGGGAAATGGAGGCCTTGCTGCTCGACTACATTGCCGGCGGGCCTGCACAGGCGCCGCATTACAAGCGCCTGCGGGACGAACTGCTCGGCGTTGGGTCGTTGCAGTCGGTGATGCCGCAAATGCTGGGAAAATACGAGAAGCTCGACGACCTCTGGCACGCGATGAAATATCAGGTGGCAAGCAAGATCGAGCGACAGGAGCTGATCCGCAGGGAGTTCGAACCGCTGCTGGAGGCGCTGGAAGGTTCCGCTGCGCCCAAGGCGGAGGACAAAGAGTTCAAAGAGGTGACCACCGAGCAGCTGCTGAAAGGCTGGCTGCGACTGGAGCAGCAAGCGATGGAGCCGCGACGAAGGCTTGCCAACGGCGTCGGTATTCTGGTGCAGGTTTGCAGCTCGATCATCGACGTGCATTATCGTTCGGCGGAGATACGCGGCGGCAATACCGACCTTGCCGAAGTGTTCGAGATGGCCAAGGATGTGCTCTTTGCCAGCAGTGCCGAAACCGACAGGCAGATCATGATTGCCGACAGCGTGGCCGGTGCCAGTGCGCTGCTCAAATCGCTGGAGGAGATTCGCGAACAGTGCGCCCGTGGCGGCGTGCCCGAAACGGAGCAGTCGGCGCTTGCGCGTGCCGGCGCCGACCTGGCCCTCAGCTGTGCCATGTCCCTGTTGAGCTGCTGGCACATGCTGCGAAAGCTCCACGGTTCTGAATAAGCCGCGCAGGCGATGCCGGTCGTCGTGACAAGCGAGGTCCGCTTGGCGATAATGGGCGCCGCCTTCTTTGATAAGCGGGTTGAGATGCGGATTGAGATGTTACGAAAGGGATTGCCGATACTGATGTCGGCGCTGCTCGCAGGATGCAACAGCGCCAGCGTTCAGCCCGGAGCGGCGGCGTCGGAGCCGGTGGCAGACACCGCCGGAGCCGACGTCGAAGGAAAGTCGCCGAGCACGCAATCGGCAGCGGCAGTGCAAGCCGGCGCTGTCGCGAAAAGCGCTCCGGCTGCCGACAGCGACGACATCGTACAACGGCTGGACCAGCTTTCCGGCAGGCTGACGCTGGTGCAGGAGCAGCTGATCGAGCTCAAGGCGCAGGGCGTCGAACTGTCGCAGCAGTCCCAGCAGCTGCTGGCGCGAATGCAGATGATGAGCCGACCGGAGGCCGGCACTGATGCTTCGCCCGTGGCGGAGGCCGCAATCGATACGACGCCGGACTCGAGCCTCGACGGGCTGATCGACCAGCTTGGCATGATCGCCAACGAGCTGTCGGTGCGCGGCGCAGGAGATGGCTATCGCCTGGCGACCAATTACACGCGCAGCGGCCAATGGGTGTTGATCCGCTACGACCGTTTCAGCGGCGAAAGCTGGCTGGCGGATCAGGGGGCCTGGCAGTCACTGCACGATCCGGCGACGCTGCCGTCATCCGACTATGAAGTGGTGCTCGAACGCGCCGACAATGACATCAAGGGGTATGTTGCCGCCCGTCTGGACCGCCGTAGTGGCGAAACCTGGTGGCTGAAGCAGGATACCTGGCAGAAATTCAATCGATGAACGAACCGCAGTACCAAGACCTGATTGCCATTTTCAACCGCCTGTTCCTGCCCACTTTCAATACCGAACTGGTGCGTGGCGACGACGAGCCAATCTACCTGCCGGCCGATGCCGATCACCCGCATCACCGGATTCTGTTCGCCCATGGTTTCTTTGCCAGTGCGTTGCACGAGATCGCGCACTGGTGCGTGGCTGGCGCCGAGCGACGTCTGTTGGTGGATTTCGGCTACTGGTATAAGCCGGACGGTCGCAGTGCCGAAGAGCAGGCGCTGTTCGAACGGGTGGAGGTGAAGCCCCAGGCGCTGGAGTGGATCTTCTCCGAAGCCGCCGGTCATCGTTTTCATTTCAGCGCCGACAACCTGTCTTCGGGCTTCGGGCCCAGCGAACTGTTCAGGCAGCGCGTTCAGCGCCAGGTCAAAACCTACCTGGAGGAGGGCTTGCCGGAGCGTCCGCGCATGCTGGTGGATGCCCTGCAACGCTTCTATGCCACGCCGGTACTGACCCCGGCGCGCTTTCGCCTCGACGACCAGGCCGCCTGACCGGCCTGGCCTTATAGACCCGGTCGTGACGGGGTTACGGCATCTTATGATGGTGTTTGTTTTCTTCGATGCGGTTTTCGACGTCCATTTCCGTCTGGGCCGACCATACCGGTGCGGTAACGATGACGGGGTCGCCGGATGAGAACTGCAGGGTCAGTTCGACGCGGTCGCCATCGACCAGCGGCTGTGTCAGACCGATCAACATCAGATGGTCTCCGCCCGGAGCGAGCCGGTGGTCATGGTGCGCCGGTATCTCGATCCCGTCGATCCGTCGCATCTTCATGACGCCATCCTGTTCCGAGTGGGTGTGCAGCTCAACCGTTGCGGCCTTGTCGGTGCTGGCGCCGGTCAGTGTCCGGTCGTCGCCACCGGTGTTGTGCACGCGAAAAAAGGCTGCGCTGACATCGACGCCGGGGGGCGTGGCGCGCACGAATGCATCCGAAATCTCGATGTCGGCCAGGGCCGGACCGGAAAACATCAGCGCTGCCAGCAGGGGCGCGCCCAATCGTGAAAGACTGTACATACCGAGTTCCTTTTCAGAAGTAGCGGATCTCAGAGCAGGCCGCGTAGCTTGGTGGCCAGCTCCTCGGGGGTAATGCTGTGGCTCAGGACTTCATTGAGCTGTCCGTCGGCATCGATCAGGTAAAGCCGGGAACTGTGGTCAACGGCATAGCCGAGCGCCGAATTGTCGAGATTGGCGATGCGGTAGTAGGCGCCGTATTGTTGAACGACCTGATCGATCTGAGCGCGTGTGCCGGTAAGGCCGACGAGGTTCGGGTGGAAAAAAGCACTGTATTCGGCAAGTTTCTCGGGGCTGTCTCGATCCGGGTCGACGCTGACGAAAATGCCCCGCACCCTGGCCTGTTGCTCCATGTCGAGGCGACGGAAGCCCTGCGCCATGACCGCAAGGGATGTGGGACAGACGTCGGGGCAGGAGGCATAACCGATATACATGACCACCGGATGGCCACGGAAATCCGACAGTGATACCGGGCCCGCCGCTGACTGCAGCTGAAAATCGCCACCCAGTCGCAGGCTGTTGCCCGATGAGGTTTCGGAGGCGCCGGGGCGGAGCAGGAACGCAGCGGTCATGCCCGCCATCAGGAAAGCGGTCAGCACCAGCAGTATGCGCAGAGTCTTGAGCGGGCTACCGGTCATCGCGCACGAAACTCGAACAGGGCGTTGAGGTTGTCGCTGCCGGCCGTCTGAACCCGGGCCTGCCAGATCATTTCACCGGTGGAACAGACCGCCAGTTCTCCGACGCCTCGCCACAAGCCGGGTTCGCCCGGGACAGGCTGCAGCTGCAGCTGATTAATGCCCATATACATATCGCGTCCTTCCAACTGGATGTTGACGGTCGTGGTGTCCATGCCCTCGGTACGTACCCGGAACTCCAGCGGTTCAAGCGAGCGCACCTGTCGTGGCGCAAGTTCGAACTCCAGGCTGCGGACGCCATCGTTGACACGGCAGGGTCCGAGGGACAGGTCGCAGTTCTCGGGCTGCAGCCAGTTCGCGGCCTGGGGAGAGGTAAGCCAGCGGGGTAGCAGCCAGACGACGGCGACCAGTACCAGGATCAGCGCAGGAATCGCCAGCAGTTGCAGTGTTCGTTTCAGGGGCATGTCCACCTCGAGGCGACATTCTAATGCAGGGGCAGATCACGGTTAATGCGTCCAATTGTCGCACCGGGCTGTCAGCTAGGCGTTGCGGGAGCGTCTGCGGCGTCGCTGTCTCGCGCTTCGAGGCAGTCGAGCAACAGGCGCTCGATGTCATCCCAGTCCCGAGGCTCGCGGCTGATGATCTCGAGCCGGGAGTCGCGGCGCCAGGCCAGTTTGTCGATACTGGCCTCATCGAGGGCCCGGTTGTAGAACAGCCATACATAGCCGATGCGAAAGGCCCCCTTGATGCGGACGGCGCCGTCGAGGCTGTTGAGGCAGACTTCGAGACGGTCGTAGTCGAAAACGTCGTCGCGATGAAACACCCAGCCACAACTGACGAAATCGCTGCCCTGGCCGATGCGTCGCACCGGTTTGCCCGGCTCCGGCAGCAGCAGGCTTTGGGCCGGAACCGTGCCGTCTTCGGCGTCGTGGCTGCCCGGGAACTGCGCGGCGAGCCTGTCATTGCGGACCAGGTCCAGCAGGCCGGCGTCGAAGCGGCCCTGATGGGCGTGGCCGGTCAGCTGCTTGGGCGGAAACAGGCCCGCAAGGCCTGCTTCCGCCCGCTCGACCTGTTCGCTGCTGCAGAGGTCGAGTTTGTTCAGCAGCACGATATCGGCAAGATTGAGCTGATCCTGAAAGGTTTCGTGCCGGAGTACCCGAGGGTCGTCCAGCAGGCGCGGGTCCAGCAGGCAGATCATGGCGCGAAGATCCAGTACTTCGCGAAAGCTGTCGCCCAGCAGGGTATCGATGATGCCTTCGGGATGGCCAAGGCCGGTAGGCTCGATGATAAGGCGGTCCGGTTTCGCGGTGCGGATCAGGTTTGCCAGACCGGCTCTGAGCATCGGTCCCAGCGCGCAGCAGATGCAGCCGCCGGCGAGTTCCTTGATCTGTACGCCATTCCCATCCGTCATCGCGGCCTGGTCGACCCCGATCTGACCGAACTCGTTGACCAGCACGGCCCAGCGTTCCGATTCAGGCTTCTGCTGTAGCAGGGCATTGATGGCGGTCGTTTTGCCGACGCCGAGAAACCCGGTGATGATGTTGGTTGGTATTCGCTTCGCCATGGATCAGGTCTCCTTTACTGTCTGCCCGGCGCTTCCCGGGGGCGATCGGCGCGACGGCAACTGGGCCAGCAACATGCCAGCCAGCATAAGCGCGCAGCCGAGCAGGGTGCGCAGGCCAAGTGTTTCGTGCAGCATCAGCCAGCCACCGAGCACGGCGAAAACCGCCTCGAGGCTCATGATGATGGCGGCGTGCGCCGCCGGCGTGTTTTTCTGGGCATAGACCTGGAGGGTATAGGCGACGCCGACGGACAGCAGTCCGGCATAGGCGATCGGCTTCCAGGCCAGCGACAGGTTCTGGAGTGTCAGACTGTCGGACTCGAACAGCAGGGCGCAGCCGAAGCATAGCAGGGCGCAGACCCAGAACTGCACGATCGACAGGCGCAGGCCGTCCACGGTCGGTGCCAGGCGACCGATGACGAGCACGTGCGCCGCCCAGAACCCGGCACCGGCAAGTTCCAGCAGGTCGCCGCGATTGATCTTCATTGTCTCGTCAATGCTCAGCAGGTAGAGCCCGGCAACGGCCAGCGCGCTACCGGTCCAGACGCCCGAGTTTATGGCTTGCCCGAGCATCCAGGCGGCCAGCGGCACCAGAACGATGTAGAGGCCGGTAATGAATCCGGCGTTGCCCGCGGTGGTGTACTGCAGACCGACCTGTTGCAGCGAGGCGCCGCAGAACAGCAGGGTGCCTGCAAGCAGGCCGCCGTGCAGCAACTGGCGTGGCTGAGCCTGACCGGCTCGTGCCCGGAATACCAGCGTCAGCGGCAGCAGTGACAAGGCGCCGAGCGCGAAGCGCGCGGCGTTGAAGCCGAACGGTCCCAGGTGGTCCATGCCAACCCGCTGAGCGACGAAGGCCAGCCCCCAGATGGCTGCGACCAGCAGCAGAATCAGGTTGGCTCTGAGGCGGTTTGCGGGCATACGTGGCTCCATGGCACCCGGCTACGGCAATACCCGTTGCGCAGCAGGTGGGTTTTCGAAAAGAGGGCGTAAGGGTAAAGTGCCCGGACGACGCGGTAAATCAATATTTTTGATTGGTTTTTACCGGGAAATTTCGTTGTGCGGCTGCAAGATTGCACGGAAGCGCTTATAGTTTCAGAAACAACATAGGGATCCCGGCGACCGGGGGTGTTGTTGTCGGCCGTCATAGCCCCAGCCTGTCGCTGCAGACCGGTGTGGGGGGGAAGCCTGGGATTGGATGGTGTAGATGACCGAGAGTATCAAGCCGCTACGTCTGCTGACCGCGCTGCTATCGTTGCTGATGCTGTTGTCGGTCCTGGGGTTTGGCTGGTTCAGCTGGCAAGAGGTTCGCCAGGACGTCACTCAGGAATTGCATCAGCAGAACAGTGACTTTATCGATCAGACAGAAGCCTTTTTTCGTCATCAGGAGCAATTGCTGCTGTCGGTGATGCAGCCGCTGGTGCGTGATAACAAACTGCGTCGCTCCGAGCTGGAAATGGCGCTCGACAAGCTGACGACCGCAGTACCGGAACTGCAATCGCTGGGTATCCTTGACCGTCGTGGCGAAATGCTGCTGACGGTCGGTGCTGCGATACCGAAAAATGTCGCTTCCCTTTCGTCGGACGCCATTACCCAGGCTCGCTATACCGGACGTCTGAAGATTGGCTCCTTATACGCTTCCGACGATCTCAACTCTCCGCAGTTGCCGGCTTTTGTGGCGTTGCAGGACGATAACGGCAACCCGCTGGCCTTCGTTGTTGCGGGCTACAGCATCAACGGTGATCGCTCGATCTGGAGCACCGTGCGCAGTCCCGATGGCGCCGGGCTCTGGCTGCTTGGCGACGACGGCAGGGCCCGTTTCGCTCACCCCATGACCGGTGGCCTGCTACGCAATATCAGCCAGTGGAAACTGGATGCGCTGGCGCTCGATCAGCTGCTCGAGCGCGGAGCCTACGGTTCCAGCGGCGAGGTGTTCCCGCTGACGCTGGATGGTGAGCCGGTGCTGGTGCAGTCGCAGCTGTTGCCGCAATACCAGTTCGTTTCGGTCGCCTTCATGCCGCTGAACCGGCAGTTCTGGCTCTGGACCGGCAAGGTACAGTCGGTCGGGTTGCTGCTGGCGCTTTTTCTGCTGATATCGCTGCTGGTCTATCGCCTCGTCTGGCTCGCCAATTCACGACTCGAAAATGCCCGCCTGCTTGCCGAAGGTAATCTCTCCAAGCTGTCCCAGGCGATCGAGCAGAGCCAGGACAGCGTTGTCGTTACCGACAGCAGCTGGTGTATCGAGTATGCCAATCGCCGTTTCGAAGGCGACGTGAAGCAGGACGAGTCCCGCCTCAAGGGTGTGCCGGTAACCAATTTCGCCCCCCATGACATGCTGCGCCAGGATCTTGTGCAGATCCAGAGCAAAGTAGCGGAAACCGGCAGCTGGTGCGGCGAGCGCCGCCGTGAGGGCACCGAACAGTGGTACGAGTTCTCGATTTCGGCGGTGGAGAGCCCGGAAACCGACCAGTCCAGCTTTATACTGATCGCGCAGGATATCAGCGAGCGCAAGCACGCCGAGGCGCGTCTCTACCAGCAGGCCAACTTCGACTCGCTCACCGGACTGCCGAATCGTCGGCGAGCCAGCGAAGTCATCTCCGGTGCGGTGCACGACGCCTGGTCGAAGAAGGGACAGCTGGGGGTTCTCTATCTGGACCTCGACAACTTCAAGACCATCAATGATACCTTCGGGCACCTGTTCGGTGACAAGGTGCTGATTCAGGTCGCCGACCGGCTGCAGAAGGTTGTCGATGACTATGGTCACCTGGCCCATATGAGCGGCGATGAATTCCTGATCCATTTCCCCTTCACCGAGGTGGCCGAGGTCGAGACGGTCGCCGCTAATATTCTGCGGGCCTTTCGGGAGCCGCTGCTGTTCCAGGGCAAGAACCTCAATATATCGACCAGCATCGGCATCGCGCGCTACCCGGTCGACAGTCCCGATGTCCAGGGGCTGATCCGTGACGCCGATATCGCGCTGTACGAATCCAAGCGCCGCGGCCGGAACCGCTACACCTTCTTCGATGCGGAGCTCGACAAGCGCATGAAGCGCAAGCTGGAGATCGAGAACCAGCTGCCGAATGCGCTCAAGAGCGGCGAACTCTACATGGTCTATCAGACCAAGAACCGGATCGGCAACGGCGAAGTGGTGGGCTTCGAGGCGCTGATGCGCATGAACTGCAAGGTGCTGGGCCAGGTCGGCCCGGACGAGTTCATCGAGGTCGCCGAGGAAACCGGTTTCATCGAGGCGATGGGGCGGTTCGCGCTGATGCGCGGCTGCGAGGACCTGGCACGTCTGCAGAAACTCAGCGGTAAGCCGCTGACAATGGCGATCAACATGTCGGTACGGCAGCTCGGCAGCGACGACATCATCGGGCACGTGCGTGAGGCGATCGAATACTCCGGCATCGATCCGACGACGCTGGAGCTGGAGATCACTGAAACGCTGCTGGCGGAGAACGTCGAGGTGATCATGCCGCGTCTGGACAAGCTGCGTGCCCTGGGGTTGTCGCTGACCATCGATGACTTCGGCACCGGCTATAGCTCGCTGGCATACCTGACGCGTTTCCCGGTATCGACACTGAAGATCGACAAATGCTTCGTCAACGATATGGCCACGAGCCACAACGATGCCACAGTGGCGCGCACGGTCATTCAGATGGCCCATGCGCTGGAGCTCAAGGTCGTGGCCGAAGGCATCGAGGACGAGGCCCAGTGGGGCATGCTGCGTCGGTTCGGCTGTGACATCGGCCAGGGCTACCTGTTCTCGCGCCCGATTCCGTTCGACGAAGTCTGCAATCTGCTGGAAACCACCGCCAATATCCCGCTGCTCGAACCGATCAAGCAATAGTCGTCAGGCTGCCCTGGGCGACGCACACGGCGCCGCTCGCTCAGTCGCGGCGCTCGCCGATCAACGCTTTGAGCTCCGGGATGCAGGAACCGCAGTTGGTGCCGCAGCACAGCGCCTTGCCCAGCGTCTCGACGCTGTCGATGCCGTCTGCCACGGCCTGGCGGATGCGCTTTTCCCCTACCTGGAAGCAGGAGCAGACGATGGCGCCCTGGTCGACGGCAGTGCCATTACAGGGGCGCCCCGCCAGCAGCCGGGCACGCTCCCCGGACTCCAGTGTCTTGCCCAGTTGCTCGCCGAGCCAGCCATGATGGGGCAGCTCACTTTCGCAGGCCGCGATGAAGACCCACTGCAGGCGGCCGTCGCGGAACGAAGCCGCGCGGTAGTGGCGACTGCGGCTGTCCAGCAGTTCGATGCGATCGTCGCCAGCCGGCAGCCAGGATTCGAGCCAGCCGCGCCAGTCGTCGACCGGCTCGAAACCCGCCAGTCGGTAGCGTTCACCCTGCGGCAGCGCTGCCCGGCTCCAGTAGTCGCAGGCCGGAGCGTCCAGGGCATCGAGGCTTAGCAACAGGCCCTGCCAGTGTTGGGTAATAGCCTGCAGCTGCACGGGGCTTTGCTTGGACTCGGGCTGACCCGATACCGGATCGGTGGCCGGTGCGACCAGGGTGTCGACGCAGCCCGCGCCGGTGTGGCGGTCGCTCCAGTGCATCGGTGCGAACAGGGAGCCGGGGCGCTGGCCGTCGGTGATGCGCGCGCGTCCCAGGTAGTGCTGTTCGCGGGCACTCAGGCGCACCAGGTCGCCGTCGGCAATATCATGGCGCGCGGCATCGTGCGGATGGATTTCGACGTAGGGTTCGTCGCAGTGCTCCATCAGCCTGGGGCTGCGGGCCGTGCGGGTCATGGTATGCCACTGGTCGCGAATGCGGCCGGTATTGAGCACCAGCTGGTCCTCCCGGCAGGGGGTGGCCGGGGACCGTGCCTCGATCGGAACGAAGCGCGCGCGTCCGGAGGGGGTGAAGAAGCGACCGTCACTGAAAAGGCGGGCGGTACCTTCCGGGCTACGCTCGCTGACCGGCCACTGGATAGGTGCCAGCGCGTCGTACCGTGCCTCGTTCAGGTTCGCCAGCGCCGAGATGTCGAAGTCGCGGGAACCGCCGTTGCGAAAACCGGACAGGGCGGCGTGCTCGCGGAAAATCTCCACCGGGTGACGGTAGTCGAAGGCGGCGCCGAAGCCCAGCCGGGCGGCGAAGTCGCAGAGTATTTGCCAGTCGTGACGGGCTTCGCCCGGCGGCGCGACCAGCGCGCGCTGGCGGGAGATGCGGCGCTCGGAGTTGGTCACGGTGCCGTTCTTCTCGGCCCAGGTGGTGGCCGGTAACAGCACGTCCGCCAGGCGGGTGGTATCGGTATCGGCGACGCAGTCACTGACCACGACCAGTTCGCAGCGCGCCAGCGCCTGCCGTACCCGGCCGGCATCGGGCAGGCTGACCGCGGGATTGGTGCCGATGATCCAGACCGCCTTCACTTCGCCTGTTTCGATGGCTCGAAACAGGTCGACCGCTTTCAAACCCTCCGCCTGCGCCAAGTTCGGCGCCTGCCAGAAGGCGCGTACCGTATCCAGGTGATCGCTACTGGCAAAATCCATATGCGCCGCGAGCTGGTTGGCAAGTCCGCCGACCTCGCGCCCGCCCATGGCATTGGGCTGCCCGGTGATCGAGAAGGGGCTGGCGCCCGGCTTGCCGACGCGCCCGGTGGCGAGGTGACAGTTGATGATGGCGTTGGCCTTGTCGGTGCCGGACGAGGACTGGTTGATGCCCTGGGAGTACAGTGTCAGGCTGCGCTCCGTCGATGCGAAGCGCTGGTAGAACCATTCCAGTTCGGCAGGGGACAGTCCGCACAGTGCCGCGGTCGTCTCGATATCGGGGCACTGGACACGGGCGGCCGCCAAGGCTTCGTCGAAGCCGTCGCAGTACGCGTCGATATAGGATCGGTCCAGGGCGTCGTTGTCCGCCAGATAGGACAGCAACCCGTTGAACAGATAGCCGTCGCTGCCCGGCGCCAGCGCCAGGTGGCGGTCGGCGAGATCGCAGGTGGCGGTGCGGCGCGGATCCAGCACCAGCACCTGCATTTCGGGTCGGCGCTCCTTGGCGCGTGCCAGGCGCTGGTAGAGGATCGGGTGCGCCCAGGCGGCGTTCGAGCCGACCAGAACCACCAGGTCGGCCAGATCGAGATCCTCGTAGCAGGCCGGTACGCTGTCGCTGCCGAAGGCGCGTTTCTGGGCCGCAACCGCCGACGACATGCAGAGGCGCGAGTTGGTATCGACGTTGGCGCTGCCGATAAAGCCCTTCATCAGTTTGTTGGCGACGTAATAGTCCTCGGTCAGTATCTGACCGGACAGGTAGAAGGCGACCGAGTTGGGGCCGTGCGCTTCGATCAGCCGGGAAAACCGGCTCGCGACTTCGTCCAGGGCCCTGTCCCAGGACACCCGCTCGCCGTGCATGCGGGGGTACAGCAGGCGTCCCTCGAGACCGGTGGTCTCGTGTAGTGCGGATCCCTTGACGCAGAGCCGGCCCTCATTGGCCGGATGATGTTTGTCGCCGCTGACGGCGATCAGACGGTCGTTATCGACCGTTGCTTCGACACCGCAGCCGACGCCGCAGTAGGGGCAGGTGGTCTCAGTGGTTCGGTTCATACCTGTCGCTATCCGTTACTTTTTGAACTGTTGCGACACAGGGGTCGGGCCCGGAGGTGTTGGCAGCGGCGCCAAAGGTGGCGTTCGCGCTTCCTGCGTTCAGCGGAAACGATAGTCCAGGTGCAAAAAAAAAACGCCATCTCCCGCCTGGTGGCAGGAGATGGCGCCATTGCCAACTTCCCCTTCGAGCCCAAACACGCTTGGTGTCTGTTAATGGATAAATTAATGCGAGTATTGTGCCAATGTGCATAATCGCTAGCCAGGGCCCGCTCCCGGGGAGCCGCAGCCGGGTTTTGTCGTTAAAAACAGCAGGTGCGATGGTTCTTTTCGGGTGCGCCGACGGCTTATGTGCACTTGGATGGGGCGTTTTCTGTGCTCCACAGGATGACCGCCAGGGATGGCGGAAATCCTGGAGTCGCAGGAGCAGCTCCCAGGGACATACGTCCATGTATCGCCGCTCCTGCGCATCCCTGCGCCCGCGGCATACCGTATATCCTATACATAAAAAAACGCCACCTTCCGCCGAATGGTAGAAGGTGGCGCCATTGCCAAAACTGTCCCCTGGGTGCCGGTTGGTGATCCCTGTCCGGCCTTTTATTTTATTGCCCGCCTTTACTCCGGCACGGAGCTGGCGGTTGGGTCGGCCGTTCTCGAACGGCCCGGTTGCGATCTGGTGCTGTCTGCCGGCGCTTTTTTGTTTGCTCGGTATTTCTTGGCCGGTCGTTTCGCATCTCAGTGCGGCTGCGCCAGATCGCAAAAATTCTGTCAGCCCTTAGGGCCGGGTGGGTTGGAACCAGGTTAAAAAATACGCCATTCCCGCCACGTGACCGACGGGAATGGCGCCATTGCCAACTTCCCCTTGAAATCCGCCGCTGCTAAGGGGCGGATTTCATACACTGGAAGTAAGGCGAAAGTCGTGCCAACTTTTATTTTTGTTGTGTCGCCCCTGCATCTTCCGTGAATTCGGGGGCCGGCTCCCCGGAGCTGCTTTCTTTTCGATGGACAGCAGGCCCCGGGTGGGACAGTTTGGCGCACCGCGCCCCGGGCTTGCGCCTTAACGGGGCGTCGGGTCTATCAGCAGCAGTTCGTCGTCGAGCGAGACCTGCCAGGTCGCGAGGCGGACCTCGTCGTCTTCCAGGCAGCGTCCGTCGACCAGGCTGAAGTGCTGCTTGTAAAGCGGTGACGCGACTACCGGCTCATCGCCGACCGAGCCGACGATGCCCCGTGACATAACATTGGCACCGCCGATCGGGTCGTGGTTGTCGATGGCGTAGACCTGGTCGTCCTCGGGCAGGTAGAAGAGGGCGATCTGTCGGTTGTCGACCAGGGCGCAGACGCCGCTGCCGGGGATCAGGTCGTCTTTGCCGCACAGCGGTATCCAGTGGGTTTTGGTGTTCATGTGTATTTTCCTCAGCTGACAAGCTTGATCGGTTCGGCCTTGCCGGCGGCCTTCTCTGCGGGCGACGCGGGACGAATCTGGTCACGTTCCATAACGAAGACCACGTTGTCGTCGGTCGCATCGGCGTTGACGAAGGGGCGGAAGCGTTTCAGGGCTTCCGGGTCCTCGAGGGTCTTCTTCCATTCGCATTCGTAGGTGCCGATGACCTGCTGCATCTGCGCTTCGAGTTCCCCGCCGATGCCAAGGGAGTCCTCGATTACCACCTGGCGCAGGTAGTCGAGACCACCTTCGAGGTTGTCCATCCATACCGAGGTGCGCTGAAGTCGGTCGCCGGTCTTGATGTAGAACATCAGGAAACGGTCGATGTAGCGGATCAGCGTGTCGCGATCGAGGTCGGTGGCGAACAGATCGGCGTGACGCGGTTTCATGCCGCCGTTGCCGCACAGGTAGAGGTTCCAGCCGTTCTCGGTGGCGATAATGCCGACGTCCTTGCTCTGGGCCTCGGCGCACTCGCGGGTGCAGCCGGAGACTGCGAACTTGAGCTTGTGCGGCGCGCGCAGGCCCTTGTAACGGTTCTCGATATCGATCGCGAGTCCGACACTGTCGTCTACGCCGTAGCGGCACCAGGTGCTGCCGACGCAGGACTTCACGGTCCGTACCGACTTGCCGTAGGCGTGACCGGTTTCGAAGCCGGCATCGACCAGCTCCTGCCAGATCAGCGGCAGCTGCTCCAGGCGGGCGCCGAACAGGTCGACACGCTGGCCGCCCGTGATCTTGGTATAGAGGTTGTACTTCTTCGCCACCTGGCCGAGCACAATCAGCTTGTCCGGCGTGATTTCACCGCCTGCAACCCGCGGCACCACCGAGTAAGTGCCGTCTTTCTGCATGTTGGCGAGGAAGGTGTCGTTGGTGTCCTGCAGGCCGACGTGGGGCTTCTTCAGCACGTACTCGTTCCAGCACGAGGCCAGGATCGAGCCGACGGTCGGTTTGCAGATATCGCAGCCTTTACCCTTGCCGTGCTTGTGCAGCAGTTCGTCGAAGCTCTTGATCTGGTCGACCCGCACCAGGTGGTAGAGCTCCTGGCGGGTGTAGGGGAAGTGCTCGCAGATGTCCTTGCTCACCGCGACACCGCGGGCTTCCAGTTCGTGGTTGACGACGTTGGTCAGCAGCGCCGCGCAGCCGCCGCAGCCGGTGCCGGCCTTGGTGGCGGTTTTGACGCCGGCGACATCGCTGCAGCCGCTTTCGATCGCCTGGCAGATGGCGCCCTTGGTGACATCGTGGCAGGAGCAGATCTGGGCACTTTCCGGCAGCGCCGAGACGCCGAGGGCCGGTTTGGCGTCACCGCCACGCTGCGGCAGGATCAGGCTGTCCGGGAATTCCGGCAACTCGATACCGTTGAGCGCGTACTGCAGCAAGGTGCCGTAGTCCTCGGCATCGCCCACGAGGATGGCGCCGAGCAGCTGCTTGCCGCCGTCGTCGACGACGATCTTCTTGTACACGCCGTGATTTTCGTCGAGGTAGGTGTAGCTGCGCGAGCCGGCGCTGTGGCCGTGGGCATCGCCGATACTGGCGACGTCGACGCCCATCAGCTTCAGCTTGGTGCTCATGTCGGCGCCGAGGAACTGGCTGTCTTCGCCCAGCAGCTGCGCCACCGCGACCTTGGCCATGCTGTAGCCGGGGGCGACCAGACCGAAGATACGGCCGTTCCAGAGGGCGCACTCGCCGATGGCGAAAATGTGCTTGTCGGAGGTCAGGCAGTCGTTGTCGATGACGATACCGCCGCGCTCGCCGATCTCGAGGCCTGCGCTGCGGGCCAGTTCGTCACGCGGGCGGATGCCGGCGGAGAACAGGATCAGGTCGGTCTCGAGGGATTCGCCGTCGGCGAACTCCATGCGGTGCACGGCGTTGTCGCCGTCGACGATCTGCTGGGTGTTCTTGCCGGTGTGCACGCGCACCCCGAGCTCCTCGATCTTGTCGCGCAGCACCTTGCCGCCGGCATCGTCGAGCTGCACCGCCATCAGGCGCGGTGCGAACTCGACCACGTGGGTCTCGAGGCCGAGATCGCGCAGCGCTTTCGCCGCCTCGAGACCCAGCAGGCCGCCACCGACGACGACACCGGTTTTGCCGTTTGCGGCGCTGGTCTTGATGGACTCCAGATCCTCGATGGTGCGATAGACCAGACAGTGCTCGCGTTCATGGCCCGGTACCGGCGGTACGAAGGGGTAGGAACCGGTGGCCAGAACGATGCGGTCGTAAGGCAGTTCGGTGCCCTTGTCGCTGGTCACGAGCTGACGATTGCGGTCGATGGCCACGGCCTTTTCGTTGAGCAGTACGTTGAAGCCCCATTCGGCATACTGGGCCGGCTGGCCCATCGCCAGATCCTCCGCGCTTTTGCCGGCGAAGTATTCGCTCAGGTGAACACGATCGTATGCCAGGCGCGGCTCTTCGCAAAAGACGGTGACATCGAAACGCGCGCTTTCACCGCTCTCGGCGAGGCTCTGAAGGAACTGGTGGCCGACCATGCCGTTGCCGATCAGGATCAGTTTGGTCTTGTTCATGGGTCTACTCCCGTTGCGAATTCTTCAAAGGGACCGGCGCGTCGAAGCGGGGCCGGTCCGGGTGTCAGCTGTCATACCGCGATGTCCCGCGGCGGTGCGTCGATGTCTTCTTCCGTGCCGGCTTCGCAGTACGCGCGGCCGAACGGCAACATCGGAATCAGGTCGTCGAGCGGCGCTTGCCGCTGCAGCAGTTCGAAATACCAGGCGCCGTCGGCGGTATCGCCGTAAAGCACGACGCCGGCAAGGCGGTTGTTACGAAGCAGAAGCTTGCGGTATACGCCAGCCGCCGGATCGCTAAGGGTCAGCGCCTCCAGCCCGGGGGCATCCAGGTGCTCACCGGCCGAGAACAGGCTGATGCCCGAGACTTTCAGCTGGGTCGGGACCGGTGCGGCGCGGTAAGGGGTGGCCAAACCCCGGACCAGCCGGTCTGCGAGCAGGCGGGCCTGTTCCCAGATCGGCGCAACCAGTCCGAAGGTCCGGCCGCGGTGCTCGATGCATTCGCCCAGCGCGCTGATCGCCGGGTCTTCGCTGCGCAGGAGATCGTCCACCAGCAGGCCTTGCTGGCAGGTGAGGCCGGCATCCTGCACCAGCTCGATATTGGGGGTGATGCCGGTGGCGATGACGGCGCAGCCGGCGGTTAGCCGGGCGCCGCTCTTCAACCGGGCGCCCGTCAGTTCGCAGTCGCCCTCGAAGGCAGCGACTTCATCCCCAAGCACGAAGCGGATGCCGCGGGCTTCGAGGGACCGGCGCAGCAGGCGGCCGGCAAAGCGGTCGAGCTGACGGTTCATCAGCCAGCCGGCGCGGTGTACCAGGGTGACGTCGAGGCCGCGCTTGTTGAGCGCGTGGGCGGCTTCGAGGCCGAGCAGGCCGCCACCGATCACCAGCGCTTCGCGGCAGTGGCCGCTGCGCCCGAGGATACGGTCGACATCGTCGCAGGTGCGGAAGTCGAAAACGCCTTCGAGTGCCTGGTTCGCCGCCAGGATACGTGCCGGTCGGGAGCCGGTCGCAATCACCAACTGGTCGTAATCGCAGCGTACGCCGCTGCGACTGATAATGCGGCGGGCGACGCGGTCGATGCGGACCACGGGATCGCCGCTGTGCAGCCGGATACCGTTGTCCTGGTACCAGTCGGTGCTTTTCAGCTGGATCGCGGCCAGGTCGGTTTCACCCGCCAGTAGCGGCGACAGCTGAATGCGGTTGTAGGCGCCGCCGGGCTCCTCGCCGAAAATGGTGATATCGAATCGTCCGGCGCCACGGCGCAACAGCTCGTCCAGCAGGCGGCTGGTGGCCATGCCGTTACCGATGATAATGAGCTTGTGTCGTTCCATAGCGCCGACTCCTGTTGAAAAACAACAAAAAAAGGCGCTCATCGTCCGTGCACGAGGGCACGGGGATGAACGCCTTTGTTCAGTGCCCCCGAAGGGGCGTCCGTTTGTATGAGTCAGTTAAAGCAGGGTGCGTGCCAATTTTATAAAAACAAGGAATTTCAAATGGTTGGCATGAGTTGGTAGTGTTTTTTGAAGTCCGCTTTTGCACCGAATGGGGTAGGTGGGATGTTTCGGTGCCTGCCTTTGGTGCATAAATCGTTACGGGTAACAGCAGTTGTAGATGCTATGAAGGGTCGTCCCCACG
>JABXIM010000057.1 GCA_013373085.1 Oceanospirillaceae bacterium
CCTTCATCATGATCGGCGCCATCACCGCGGCGATGCCGGTCAACCCGGGCGACAACTTCACCGTGCATTACCAGGATCTCGGCTCGATCAGCGGCCGCTTCGTCTGATGATTCATATCAGGTCAATCGCACCTGATAGGTTTTAAGGCGAAATTCGTAGGATGGGTAAAGCCGCAGTGGCACCGTGCTGTCGGCGCGCTGCGGATCGATTGCGGCGTAACCCATCACTGAATCCGATTTCGGTGGTGTTGATTAGACAATCGAAGATGGGTTACGCGACGCCCGGCCGACGTCAGAACCGGATATCCCCTTATCCAAGCGTCGCTTCACCCATCCTACTTTTCGTCTGGCTATTTTTAATCCGATAAGATACGTATTGCAGGAGAAACGGACATGCCGATACTGCAGGTCAATATGATGGAAGGGCGCACCGACGAGCAGAAGGAAACGCTGATTCACGAACTCACCGAAGCCTGTTATAAGGCAATCGGTGCCCCGCGCGAAACGGTGCGGGTGCTGATCAACGAGATGCCGAAGCAGCACTGGGGCATCGGCGGGCAGTCGGCGAAAAAGCTGGGGCGCTGACGGGTGAACCGCCCCGACTGTGGTGGGGATATGAAGCTGATCGGAGAAGATACCTCTGAAATGCTGCATGTGGTTCCAGAGCAGTATGTCGTTATCCGGCAGGTTCGACCTAAATATAGCTGTAGTGCCTGCGATCGAATCGCCCAGGCATCTGCGCAGTAGCGTGTGATCGATAAGGGGATCGCGTCGGCGGCGCTGATCGCACAAGTGATCGTTGATACATACGCTGATCATCTACCTCTCTACCGTCAGGAAGAGCGCTTCAGGCGTGCGGGTATCGATCTGGATCGCTCCACGCTGGCGGGCTGGGTGGGTCGTGCCGGTGCACTATTGGAACCCCTGGTCCAGACGATCCGTAGCCATGTCATGGCAGCGGATAAGCTCCATGCCGATGACACAACGGCGCCCACGCTCAAGCCTGGGAACAATAAAACCCTGACGGGACGCTACTGGAACTATGTGCGTGATGATCGTCCCTGGGCGGGTGCTGCTGCACCGGCGGTCTGGTTCCAATACAGCCTGACAGCCGTACTGAAACGGATCAACAATACCAAGACATCGGACGTCGAGAGCCTGCTACCCTGGAACATCAACCTCGACGGCTCACAGGTTGCTGAAGCTATCTAGGGTGTAAGCAGTCAACGCTTACAGTCGGGCTGCGCCATCACGCGTTCCTTCGTCAGATCAGCGTTTGAGGAGATGGTGCACATGGCGAGATCTTGAAGCTGCAAACAATAGGCATCTGGGCTGATCCGGTTTTGGCTGTATAACTATGCGAGAGTATAAGAACCTGTTATTGAGGATATGCCAGCCTGCTATCGTATACTGTTTTCAATAGGGCAGCTAAAGTCTCCATTTGCCATCGAAAATCGAGAAGGTAGTGTTGATGAATGATCTATTCAGAAGTGAATGTTCATCTGATATATTCGAATTTTTAAAAAAAAGATATTTTTATTAGAAAATATTTCATTGTATTTGATGCTGTTTTCGACTTTTGAAAGCTTAGTTTTGGTGGCAGACTGTAAGCTTGCACACCTTATATTGACTGTGATTTTTGAGAGGCCATTTGCTGATGCTCATGCGCAGCAATCCCACTTGAGGCAGGAACTATCCTGCCTTTTTTAATAAAAGTTAAGGCACTGTATGTGTCCACTTTTCGCCTTATTATCGGCAGTAACTCTTCATCGCATAAACTATACCGACTTAGTTAAGGCTAAACGCTTAATCTTTCGAAGCCAGTCATTGTGTGCATTTCGGGATCCAACCCTATCCCTATGCCAGCGCTTTAAGCCAGGATTTTGTGTTTTTGCCAAGCGATCCGTATTAGTGCTCAAACTTAACACGATGTCGATTGAGAGGCGGCTAATTTCGTTGTATTTATTATAAATTATTGAATTATTATAGTTCTCTAGCCGTGAAGGCTGTTGTGCCAAATGAGTGATCCGAATGTCCCTGCGTCGCTGTTAACATTAGGCTCTCCTCGGTTGAGGCAGGAGCCATCCTGCCTTTTTTTTACTCGAAATTTAGGAAGCCGCTGGTCTAAGCGGGCGCTATCCATTTCTAAACATTAATTTTTCGATAGGGTCACACTTCATCTCGATCTCGATCTCGATCTCGATCTCGATCTCGATCGAAAGCCTAGTCTGTAGCCAGCAGTCCTTCTACCTATTCCAAAGTTTTCCGCTACCCCTATTTCTACGTTTTGGTTTTGGGTCGTTGTGTCGGCTGCAGTATTACTCAATACGATCGAAGTTGGTGGTAGACATCATTACTATGCTTGGAGCAGAACGGCTGCTTTCGTATTATTTATTTCTAACTCATTGAATCTCTTGTGTTTTTATTAGTGTTCTCTAACGGGGAATGCAGGCGTTCCGAACGAGTGATTCGAGTGATCCTGCAACGCTGATAGCATCGAAACCTCCTCAATAACAACAACTGGAGCTCAAACATGACACTCTTGCAGTCGGTGACTCTCACCATCAGCAGTGCCGTATTTGCAGTCGCAGTACAAGCTGCCGGGACCGTTCAGATCCAGGTGAACAACACCATGAAGCCGGGTGGTTCTGAAGAAGTCGCGGTCAAGAAGTTTGCCGAGGTGCTCGAGGCGAAGGCGCCGGGGCATTTCGTCGTACAACCGTTCCTTAGCGGCCAGCTTGGCAGCGAAAATGCGGTGCTGGAATTGCTGAATATCGGTGAAACCCAGATTTCGCTGACCGCCGCCAACTGGCGTGGACAGTATGCCCCTGAACTGGACCCAATCGCCATTCCTTTCCTGTTTCCCAGCAACGAAGCCATCGAAGCGTACATGGATACGCCGTCCGGGCAGAAGCTGATCGCGGCTGGCGCTAACAAGGGCGGACTGGTGCATCTCGGTATCCAGCATCGCGCGCCGCGACATCTGACTGCCAACCGCGCCATCTCGAGTCCGGAGGAACTCAACGGTCTCAAATTGCGCCTTCCGGGCACGCCGGTCTGGGTCGATGTCTGGGGCGCGCTGGGTGCTCAACCGGTTGTGGTCCCGGCGCCGGAAATCTACCTGGCGATGCAGACCGGCGTCGTCGATGCGCATGAGAACACCCTGGCCTCCCCTTACAACCGCAAGCTCTACGAGGTGCAGAGCGACTTGATGATGACCAGTCACATCTATTCGCCGTGGCACTGGGTAGCCAGCAAGATGTGGTGGGATGGCCTGAGCGACCAGGATCGCGCGACCATCCAGGACGCGGTGGACGCTGCTATCGCGGCCGGTAATGCCGCCGAGACCGAAAAGGATCGTTTCTACCTTGCCGAGCTCGAGAAGAAGGGCATGCATATCGTACAGCCGGATCGCGATGCCTTTGTCGCCAAGGCGGGCCCAGCCATCAACAAGGCCCTCGAGGTGCTGGCGCCCGGTGTTGTCGACGACGTCAACAAAGCTATTGACACTGCCGGCAAGGCCGCGGGCTTAGCCCAGACAAACAACCCGTAATATCCGCCGGGACGGCTGTTCCGTCCCGGGCGCCCGGCCTTCCGTCATGGCGGGTTTCGGGCGCCAACTGTTACCGGTGATTCCCATGCATGCAAATATTCAATCGCCTGTTTATCAGGCACCGGCGCCGAGCGCCCTAGTCACTGTCAATAATGCCATTCGCAGGCTGTCCGACATTGTGTCGGCGACGCTTTTCTTTGCCTTGCTGTCCCTGCTGTTCTACTCCGTTCTCGCCCGCAGTCTGCTGCATCTGCCCACGCCCTGGTTGGAAGAGATCGGTAGCTTGTTGTGCGTTTACTTCGTGGCTTTTTCCGCGATAGCGGCCTGGGTGCGTAAGGCTCATATCGCTATTGAGATCGTGCCTGACCTGTTCCGCGGTGAAAACCGGGAGCGTTATCAGTTACTGCTCGATGTCATCTGCCTGATCTTTGTCCTGATGGCACTGACCGGCAGCCTGAGCATGATGTCACGCAGTGTTTCCAATCAGACTACCGTGTTGGCAATCAGCTATTCCTGGTACTACCTCGGCGTGGCGATCGCGTTTGGAGGCATTTTCATCACCACCTTCGTGCGTTTGATCGACACGGTGGTTGGCACGATCCGCAACTGAGGGGCTACCAGATGGATCCGATCTATATCTTCGTTTTTGGCCTCTTCGTGCTGATGGGGCTGGGGCTGCCGGTGTTCGTGGCGCTGGGGCTGACCTGCATGCTGGTACTGATCGCCACGTCGACCAGCGGGAGCATTCCAGTCGAACTGCTGTCGCTTAAATTAATGTCGACACTGAGCGGTTTCCCGTTGCTGGCGATTCCGCTGTTCATACTGGCGGCCAACATTCTCAACACCGGCAGCGCGACACGTCGTATCTTCGACTTCGCCAATGTACTGGTGGGCTATATGCGCGGTGGTCTTGGTCACGCCAACGTCGTGGCGAGCATGGTCTTCGCCGGCATGTCCGGTACGGCTGCAGCCGATGCGGCGGGTCTGGGCGCGCTGGAAATCAAGGCAATGAAGGAGCGCGGCTACTGCCTCAAGTACTCGACCGGTATAACCGCGGCCTCGAGCGTCATCGGTCCGATCATTCCGCCCAGCGTGGCGATGCTGGTCTACGGCTGGTTGGCGGATGTCAGCGTCAGCCAGCTCTTTATCGGCGGTGTGCTGCCGGGTTTGCTGATGGCCCTGTTGCTGATGGGGATGACGGTGGCCTGGTCCTACCGTACCGAGATGCCACGCCGGGCGTTCCCGAGTTGGCAGGAGTTCTGTAACAGCTTCAAGGAAGCCTTCTTCCCGCTGCTGACGCCGGCAATCATCGCCGGCGGTATCTGGACCGGTATCTTCTCGCCGACTGAAGCCGGTGCAGTGGCCTGTGTTTACGGGCTCTTTCTCGGCTTCTGTGTCTGCCGTGATCTAAGTTTCCGCGATCTTTACGAGGTATTGCGTAAGTCCGCCGAGTTCAGCGCTGTGATCCTGCTAATCATTGCCGTTTCCGGCTTTTATGGCTGGTTGCTGTTGCGGTTGCAGATTCCTCAGCAACTTGCTGGCTACTTGGTGGGGCTGGAACTGCCCGGAATGGCGCTGATTCTGCTGATGATGCTGTTCTTCCTGTTGGTTGGCTGCTTTATGTCGGTGATCGAAAGTGTGCTGATCCTAACACCGATCCTGGCGCCGGCACTTCTGACGCTTGGGGTGGATCCACTATTTTTTGGCGTCTTCATGATCGTAACGCTGTCAGCGGGCGTGATCACGCCGCCGTTCGGCACAGTGTTGTTCGTGATGGTGCCGATTACCGGCATGAGTTTCCAACAGGTCGTTAAAGCCGTGTTGCCATTCTTTATTCCGATTTTGGTCACCATTCTGCTAATGGCGATATTCCCCGGTATCGTGACGGCATTGCCAGGACTTATTTTCGGATAAATACCGTTCAAGGCTTCTTTAAATTTGAATGATGAGATGCCGGATAATCAATTTAAATCCTCCGTAGTCTCGATAATATTCTTTTGAAGCATTGCAACGTTGGAGTATTTAACATGTCGAACAATCAGAACAAAAATGGGCCGCTTAAAGGGGTGAGGGTACTGGAATTGGGGCATTTCATTGCCGCGCCCTTCTGTACCCGCCTGATGGCTGACCTTGGGGCGGACGTGATCAAGGTCGAGCCGCCGGCAAAGGGCGACCCGGTGCGCCAGTGGGGCGAAATGATCGACGGCAAGTCGGTCTGGTGGTCGGTGCACGGTCGCAACAAGCGCAGCGTGACCCTGAACCTGAAGCACGAGCGCGCCCGCGAGACGGTGCTGGCGATGGTGGCCGAATGCGACATCGTGGTCGAGAACTTTCGCCCCGGCCAGCTGGAAAAATGGGGGCTGGGCCCCGACGCCCTGGGGGCCGCCAGGCCCGGGCTGGTGATGGTGCGCATTTCCGGCTACGGGCAGTCCGGTCCTTACAAGTCCAAGGCGGCATTCGGCGTGATCGGTGAGGCGATAGGGGGTATCCGTCACCTGACCGCCTATCCGGCGGGGTCTACCGCCGAGGATCTGCCGCCCATTCGTACCGGCATAAGTTTTGGCGACAGCGTCGCCGGCCTCTACGGCGCTTTCGGAGCTATGGTTGCCCTGCACGAGCAGCGCAGCAGCGACAATCCGCAGCCGGTACGCGTAGTCGATGTGGCGCTGACTGAATCGGTGCTGAGCCTGCTGGAAGGCTGTATTCCGGAGTATTCGGCGCTCGGCAAGATTCGCCAGCCGAGCGGTTCGACGCTGCCGACCAACGCGCCATCCAACGCCTATCGCTGCGCCGATGGCGCCTGGGTACTGATTGCAGCGAACTCGGACCCGCTGTTCAATAAATTGTGCACCACTATGGACCGCACCGAGCTGCTGGATAACCCGGACTACCGCGACAACCCTTCCCGTGTCGCCAATGCGGTACGGCTGGATGCCGAGATCAGCGCCTGGACTGCTGGTCTAGCATCGGACGAAGTCAGCCGTCTGATGGAAAAGGCGGACATTCCCTCGACCAAGATTTACACCATCGAGGACTGCATCCGCGACCCCCAGTTCCTGGCGCGCGAGATGGTGCGCGAAGTCGAGGATCCGCGTTTTGGCAGGCTGCTGCACCCGGGCGTGGTACCTGCCTTCGGCAGTGGCACGGCGGCTGGAGGCATTTTCTGGACCGGCCCCGAGGTCGGCGAACACAACGACAACATCTACTGTGAGCTGCTCGGCAAGAGCCAATCCGAACTGGCTGCAATGAAGAAGGAGGGGCTGGTATGAAGTCCGTAACTTTAGTTGATGTCTCACCGCGCGACGGCTTTCAGCCGATCAAACCCTGGATCAGCACCGAGGACAAGCTGGAGGTGATCCGCGGCTTGGTGCGGGCCGGCTTCAGCCGTGTCGAGGCGGGCGCCTTCGTCAGCCCGCGGGCGGTACCGCAGATGAAGGACGCCGTCGATATCTGGCAGGAGGTGCGGGACCATAAGGATGTGCGTTTTTCCTTCCTGGTGCCCAACGCAAAGGGCTTCGAGCTGGCGGTTGCTGCCGGCGTGCGGGAAGTGGTTTACGTAGTGTCGGTCTCGGAGGCCCACAACCAGGCCAATGTACACCGTTCGGTCGAGGACTCGCTGGCGGAACTCAGTCGCATGATAGAGCTGTACGGTGGCAGTGGCGTGGGCTTACGGGTCAACCTTGCGACCTGCTTTGACTGCCCCTTCGATGGCCGGGTGCCGGAAGAGGCGGTATATCGAGCCGTCGAAACAATCCTAGCGACCGGCGCACAACCGGAGTTCGGTATCTGTGATACCACCGGCCGGGCCATGCCTGATCATGTCGAGAGTCTGTGCAGAGGCCTGATCGAGCGCTTCGGCACGGAGCGGGCCGGCTGGGCTTTTCACGGGCACGACACCTATGGGCTCGGTGTCTCCAACGCGCTGGCGGCGTACCGCGCCGGCGTCCACGTATTCGATGTCGCCGCGGCGGGCCTTGGCGGCTGCCCCTTCGCACCCGGGGCAACCGGCAACACCGCTGCGGAGGACATCGTCTTTACCTTCGAGAACATGGGTATCGACACCGGCGTCGAACTGAGCAAGCTGCTGGCGGTTGCCGATCGCGCCGCATCGCTCGAGGGTGCCTGCAGCGGGGGGCATATTCGTTCGCTGCCACGGGCGCGTATTTTGGCATAATGAGGCGTCAACCAGCCTGAGCGTATCAACGATGCATATTGATTTTGTCACCCTGCAGCTGTTCGCAACCGTCGCAGAACAGGGCAATATGGCCAAGGCTGCGGAAACTCGAAACATCGTGCCGTCGGCGGTCAGTAAGCGCATCTCGGATCTTGAGCACGCACTGCGCGTACCGCTGCTGCACCGCAAGAGCCGTGGCGTCGAGCTGACTGCGGCGGGAGAGGTGGCATACAAGTATGCTCGTAATATCCTCAGGCTGGTCGAGCGTTTCGAAGGCGAGATGAGTGAGTTCAGCGAGGGTGACAAGGGGCGTGTCCGTATTGCTGCCTGCCCCTCGTCAATCACGCAGTTCCTTCCCCAGAACTTGGCCGGCTATATCGACGCCAACCCCTTGGTCAAGGTAGATCTGGTCGAGGAGGTGACCGATGTGATTCTCCGCATGGTACGCGATGGACTCGCCGATATTGGCGTCACCTCAGGGCTGGTTGAAGCCGCGGAACTGGAAGTCACGCCCTATCGGCAGGACCGGTTGGCGGTCTTGGCGCCGCTGTCGCATCCGATTGCCGTTTTCGACAGTGTCAGCTTCGAGGAAACCCTGCGATACCGTCAGGTCGGCCTGCAGCAGGGCAGTTCGATCCAGCGGCTGCTGGTGCGTAAAGCCGAGGAGCTGGGGCGCTCGATCAATTTCAGCGTGTCGGTGATGGGCTTCGATGGCGTCCGCAAGATGGTGGAAGCGGGGCTTGGTATTACGATTCTGCCAAAGGGCTCGATCGAGGCGAATGTGGATCCCGAACGCTTCAAGATTATCAACCTGAAAGATGAATGGGCCAGCCGTACGCTGGAACTGGTGGTACGCGAGCAGAAATCGTTGCCCCTTGTGGCGAGGCACTTGCTGGAACATTTAGCTCAAGCGGAGGAAAAACATGGTTAAACTGGATCACCTGGTACTGACGGTACGGGAGATAGATCGTACCGTCAGTTTTTACGAAGGCTGCTTGGGGATGGAGAAGGTCGTGTTTGGCGACAATCGCGTTGCGCTGAACTTTGGTGGCGGCAAGATCAATCTGCATCAGGCCGGAAAGGAATTCGAGCCCAAGGCACTGCGGCCAACGCCGGGCTCCGCCGATCTGTGCTTCGTTACCGAGGAGCCTTTGGCTGAGGTCGACCTGCGCCTGCGGGAGCAAGGGATCGACATCATCGAAGGGCCGGTCAGGCGAACAGGCTCTGTAGGTCCCATTTTATCGGTTTATATCCGCGACCCGGATCTTAATCTGATCGAAATAGCGAATAATATCGTCGAACGCTAACCGTTTTCTGTTGATAGTAATACGCGAAATGCCGCAAGTTAAAGCTTATTTGCAGCCTGCGTTTTATTATTTTTTGTGCCGTACTCTTTATTGATTGCCCCTTCATATTTTAGAAACTCAGCCTTTCTGAAATGTTTATTGTTACCGCCCCACACCTCTTATTTAATAAATACAAACAATATTAAAAAGGACCGGCCTTTCCGGTTCGCTAAGGGGGACGCAATGACCGATTTGCACGAAGCCTTAAGGGATAACGTCCGGATGCTGGGCGACTGCCTGGGACAGACGATCGAGAGTCAGCTCGGCGAAGCCTTTCTCGCCAAGGTGGAGCATATTCGCAAGCTCGCCAAGGCCGGCCGGCAGGACGAATACAGCGAGCATAACCAACTGATCAGCGCCCTCGAAGACTTGAGCGAGGAGGAAGTGCTTCCGGTGGCACGGGCCTTTACCCAGTTCCTCAACCTCGCCAACATAGCGGAGGAGCACCACCGGGTGCGCCGCCATCTTGAAACGGTGGGCCAGGATACGCCGGAGTCGATCGGCCAGCTGTTTCGGCGCCTGCTCGAGCGCGGATTCAACGTGCAGCAGATCGTCGACAGCCTCGACGTTATGACGGTCGACCTGGTGCTGACCGCCCACCCGACCGAAGTGAACCGCCGCACCCTGATCCAGAAGTTCGACGAGATTGCCGACTGCCTCAAGCGCCTTGATCGCGGCGAGAAGGTCGAGCACCGGCTGCGCGAACTGATCAGCCAGATCTGGCACACCGACGAAATTCGCCAGCAGCGGCCGACGCCGGTGGACGAGGCCAAGTGGGGCTTCGCGGTGATCGAGAACTCGCTGTGGCAGGCGGTGCCGAAGTTCCTGCGCCAGCTCGACGAGCAGTTGCACGAGGTACTCGGTGTCTGCCTGCCGCTGGACTGCTGCCCGGTACGTTTCGCGTCCTGGATGGGCGGAGACCGCGACGGCAACCCCAACGTCACCGCGGCGGTGACCGCAGAGGTGCTGCTGCTGTCGCGCTGGCAGGCCGCCGACCTTTACTACCGTGACGTCGACCGGTTGCGGGCGGAGCTGTCAATGGGGCGCTGCAACAACGAGCTTCGCAGCCTGGTCGGCGACGCGGCGGAGCCCTACCGCGAGCTGCTGGGCGGGTTGCGGGAGGCGTTGGCCAGGACCAAGGCCTGGATCAAGGCGAAGCTGGATGGCGATACAGTACCGACGCAGGGGATCCTGCTGCACGAGGAGGAGCTGCTCGAACCGCTGTTGCTCTGCTACCGTTCCCTCAGCGACTGCGGCATGCAGACCATCGCCGAAGGGCTTCTTCAGGACCTGATCCGCCGCGTCGCTTGCTTCGGCATGACGCTGGTGCGGCTCGATATCCGTCAGAACGCCGACCGCCATCTGGAAGTGTTCGACGAACTTACCGAGTTCTACGGTCTCGGATGCTTCAGAAACTGGAGCGAGGAGCAGCGCTGCGACTACCTGCTCGCCGAGCTGCGCAGCCAGCGTCCGATGATACCGCGGCATTGGCAGCCGTCGCCATCGGTGCAGGAGGTGCTCGATACCTGCCGGGTGGTGGCCGGAGCCGAGGCCAACTCCCTTGGCAGCTACGTGATTTCGATGGCCAGCAACCCGTCCGACGTGCTCGCAGTGGTACTGTTACTGCAGGAGATGGGCATCCGCCACAATATGCGCGTGGTGCCGCTGTTCGAGACCCTAGACGATCTCGACGGCGCAGGCGACTGCATCGAGGCGCTGCTATCGGTCGACTGGTACCGCGATTACATCCAGGGGCACCAGGAGGTGATGATCGGCTACTCGGACTCCGCCAAGGATGCCGGCCAGCTGGCGGCGGCCTGGGGGCAGTTCAAGGCGCAGGAGGCGCTGACGGCGCTGTGCAATCGGCAAGGCGTGCGGCTGACGCTGTTCCATGGTCGCGGTGGCACCGTGGCCCGCGGTGGCGGTCCGAGCCACACCGCGATCCTGGCGCAGCCACCGGGGTCGGTGGAGCACAGTATGCGGGTGACCGAGCAGGGCGAGATGATTCGCTTCAAGTTCGGTATCCCGGAGATCGCGACACGGAACCTGGAGCTGTACGCCGGCGCGGTGCTGCAGGCCACGCTGGACCCGGCGTCGGGCCCGGAGCCCGAGTGGCGCGAACAGATGGAACAGATGGCGGCCGAAGGTATGCGCGAGTACCGTGCGGTGGTCCGGGGCAACGAATACTTTGTTCCCTATTTCCGCGCTTCAACGCCGGAGCTTGAGCTGGCCAAGCTGCCACTGGGGTCACGTCCGGCCAAACGCCGGGCCGAAGGCGGCATCGAGAGCCTGCGGGCGATACCCTGGATATTCGCCTGGACCCAGACCCGGTTGATGCTACCGGCCTGGCTGGGTTCCGACAACGCGCTGAATACGGCCATCGGCAAGGGACAGTTGCCGCTGCTGCATAGGATGTACCGTGACTGGCCGTTCTTTCATGCCACTATCGATTTGTTGGATATGGTATTGGCCAAAAGCGACTCGGATATCGCTGCCTATTACGACAGTCGACTGGTGTCGGAAGAGCTACAGTTGCTTGGGTCCAGCCTGCGCGCTCGCCTGGACCGCACTGTCGGGCTGGTCAACGAGATTAAACAACAGCCCCGGTTGCTGACCGATAACCCGGTTATCAGTCAGTCGATCGAGGTGCGAAACCCCTACATCGATCCGCTCCACTTCCTCCAGGCGGAACTGCTGCTGCGCGACAGGACCCAACCCGACAGTCGGTTGGAGCGGGCGCTGATGATAACGATGTCGGGCATTTCCGCCGGTATGCGTAATACCGGGTAGGGGCAGCTGGACGTTTCAAGCCTTAGGTTTGTAGTTTCGCGGCTCTTATTAAATACATACGAACAATAGGAGATCTCTATGGAAAACATCGTCTTTCTCGATCGTTGCACCTTTGGCCCAAGCGTCGAGTTGCATCGTCCCGGTTTCGCTCACGAATGGGGCCAGTATGACCGTACCGTCGCGTCCGAGGTCGCAGACCGCCTTGCCGGTGCCACCATTGCCATTACCAATAAAGTCCCCATCAGCGCTGAGACCCTGGCAGATTCCAGACTGGCGGGACTCAAAATGATCTCGGTCGCAGCGACCGGTTACGACGTGGTGGACGTCGCCGCCTGTCGTGATCGTGGCATCGCCGTCTACAACGTCAAGGGTTATGCGGTTAATACGGTGCCCGAGCATACTTTCGGTCTGATACTTGCGCTACGCAGGCAGTTGATCGGCTATCGCAATGATGTACTGGACGGACGGTGGCAGGCGAGTAAGAGCTTTTGTTTCTTCAGCCACGAGATCCGGGACTTGAGCGATTCCACTCTGGGCCTGATTGGCGCCGGTGCGATTGGACAGCGGGTAGGGGAGATAGCCAGGGCTTTCGGTATGAAGGTATTGATTGCCGCGCACAAGGGGATTGAGCCGCAGGCTGGCGAGACTGAGTTCAACCAGGTGCTTCAGGAGAGTGACGTCATCAGCCTGCACTGCCCGCTCAACGACGCGACCCGCAACCTTATATCGAGCGCTGAGTTTGAGCGCATGTGTCGTCGTCCCTTGATCATCAATACCGCCAGGGGAGGCATCGTCAATGAACCCGATCTGGTCGTTGCGCTGGAACAAGGCAAGATATCCGGAATCGGATTCGACTGTCTGTCAGTCGAGCCGCCGGCGGACGATCACCCTCTGTTGCGTATAGCAGACCGGCCGGACGTGCTGATTACCCCCCACGTCAGTTGGTCCAGCCAGGAGGCCATGGCGACAGTATGGTCTGAAGTAATACAAAACATGCAGCGTTTTTTTGAGGGTGACAATACCAACCGTGTTAGCTGAGACGGTGACGCTGAATAGGAAAGAATGCTCTTTCATTTAGAGATCTTGTCTGCATAGCCAATGGCGCGATTAGATCTCTGCATACCGTTCAGGTTGACAATGAATTCGGTTAAGGAGGGTGCTTCATGAACAGCTTTTATAAATCTTTCGACTATCGAGCCTGGCCCCGTGATTTTGACGTACGTAGCTCGGTTGCGGAACAACAGGAGTTGATCAACGATATCTTTGCAAATATGATGCCGCCAAAAAAAGACCAATTCAAGGATGAAAAGTGCCGATGTTCCTTAACTCCGAACTTTGAGGCGCTACTTCGGTTGCGAGCCAAGGACGATGCTCATCGGTTGAATGGGGATATTTATACATTTAAACAAGAATAATCGTGTTTATAGCGTTGCTAAAAATTTCTCTGTTTAAAAAACTGGCAGCGGGTGAAAAGTGGGCTGGGTAAAGGTGAACAAGCCGCCCGTTTCCCAATGGCGCTCTTCTGATATTCGAGCGTATTTACCGGTAATATCCGGGTCGATATCAAACGTGCGTTCGGTAGGATTTATTATCCTAAATGTACTTTTTGTGTAAAGGCTGGTATGAAAAAAGTTCACGCAGGGGCCCACTGCACATTCGCAAGCAAGCCATCCGGATCCATGATGAACCGCCCCGGCTTTACCGGAGCTTCCGAACCTTGAGAGGTTCGAGGCTCCGGTAAAAACCAGGGCGACGCACTCGCCGCTCCATCGACTTCGCCGACGGCCCTGATCGGCTTCGCGCGAGTGTCATAGTCCCCTCAAAATCTGCATCTCGTCGCGCATGATTGCCTGCCGACGGTTTGACGCATTCGGGGCCCGCCGCGGCTCATGCCAGGCTGGTGGGCGACCCTCTTTTTATGCGTCGGGGTCACGCCCGGAGCGCCGGCCGCCGGAGCGCCGGCCGCCGGAACGCCGGCCGCCGGAACGCCGGCCGGTTGTCTCGTTTCCCGCTCCAGATATTCGTCTACAGACGTCCACTGGTGTCTGTGAGGCGTTATAAGAAGGGGCGAAAGCCTCTTTTTTTCGTTCCAGCCAGTCCGCGGAAATCCACCGACGGCCAGCCTTTTTGAGGCCAGCATTGAGGCCAACCCGTCGGTTGGAACCGTCATTATTGTGGCAGTGAAAGCATTTTAGCGCCGCAAGAGGATTTGGCGCTGTGTGATGAAAAATGCCAACTAGCAGCGGCTGCCTGTTGTCCTCGATTCTGAGATCACGGCGTTCATACCCGCTGGGTTGATATCAGTCGCGAGGATGTGCCGGCGGCGGTGACGCCGGCGCTGTCAGGGGACCAGTCTGTTAATGACTAGGATGCGCTACCGGTGCAGACGGCAGATGCCGGTCGGCCCCAGGTCAGAAGGGCACCGAGCGTCAAGATGCACCCCAGCACCACTGCGGAGGCTGAGAGGATGTAGAAAATATTACCGCCGACGATATCGATCAGTGCAGCGATCAGGGCGGGCGCGATCGCCGAGGCGCCGGCTTGAACCAGGCTGATCCATTTTGCCAGCTGGGCACTGGGGTCGTTGGCGACGACTAGCGACATGTAGTATGTCAGCGCCAGCATCCAGCCGAGGTTCATCAGGAACATGGCGACGGCGAGGCCTGTGGCACTCTGGACGACGTTGGCCAGCATGATCACCGACAGCAGCACGATCAGCGAGCCGATTACGATCATCAGGCCGCGGTTCAGGCGCCCGCCGAGGAGGCTCGGCAGGGCGGCGCCAGGCAGGCCGCCTAAGAAGCCGATGCCGAAGGCCCAGCCGATATCCATCGCCGAAATGCCCGCTTTTTCGCCGATGCCGTCGACAAAGCCCCAGATCGAATAGATCGACAGCTGCAGGAACAGCATGCCGAGCAGGGCAAAGAGGCCTACGACCCTGACGCCGCCGTGCAGCCGGGTATCGGTTTTGGCATCGTTAGCTTCGATGTGCTTCGGCAGCGCCAGGCTGCTGATACCGATCGCCACGAACCAAGCGGCGATGGAGAAGATCGCGACCTGGAAGCCGGACGATTCTGCAATTCCGGGCAATGTGCTGGCGAAAAGGCAGAAGGCGGCAGTCTGGACGAAAAGAAGCAGCCCGAAAGAACGGTCATAGCCCGGCAACTGGCCGAGGATGTAGATGGCATAGGCATAGAGCAGGCCGGCACCAACACCGGCGACGAAGCGAAAGCCCAGCAGTATGGTCTGTCCATCCGCGAAGGCGGTGAGGGCGTTGCCCAGCAGCGCTAGAAGCGCGGCCGCGATGCAGAAGCGCAAAGCTCCGACGCGGTTGGCGAGGTTCACGCCCATCAGGGTGCCGACGACGATGCCGGTCATTTCGGTTGAAATCAGCCAGCCCTGGGACTCGATGGCGATTTGGAAATGGTCGGCCAGCAGCCCTACCAGGATCGGTTGTACACCGATCGTGATGATCGAGGTGGCGGCCATGAAGATGAAAATTGCACGCAAAAGAGTGGTATTTGTAGTCATTATTCTGTCCTGACCTCGCGAGGAGGTGCATGCGCTTGTCAGTAACCGGGCGCCTGATGGATCTTACCCCACTGTGCGCCGCGATCGCTCCACTGGCCGAACCGGTATCCCGCCCGTTCGGCACAATTCTCCGCGGACAGGCATAGCCTGCATGCAGAGCTTCGCCCGGATGCCTCCGTTGCACCCGGTTCGGGCTTATCTGTCCCGGTATCAGGGATTGCAGTAGTCGTTGGCGTCGTGGGTCACGCGGCCGTTCATCATGGTGAAGCCAACTTCGGTCTTGCCGATCTCGTATCGGTCCTGTTCGAACAGATCACGCTCCATGATGATGATGTCGGCTTTCTTGCCCACAGTGATCGAGCCGACCTCGTGCTCCAAGCGAAGCTGGTAGGCGCCGTTGATGGTGTAGGCGGCGATCAACTGCGGGATGCTTAGCTTTTCGTTGATGTCCGGCATTACCGGAGAGTCCTGCTCGCCCGCCAACTGGCGGGTGTGCCCCGATTCTATGTGCTCCACCGGGCGGTGCTGGCAGCGGCACTGGCAGGCCAGGCCGTCCATGCCGATGGACACGGTGGCGCCTTCCTCGATGAAGGTGCGGAACTTGTACATCGACGCCCAGCGGTCGTGGCCGTAGGACGCGCGTATCGCCTCGGAGTAGGCGTCGACGACGCCCCACTGCAGCTGGGTGTTGGCCATGACGCCGACGCGGCGGAAGCGCGGGATGTCGTCCGGGTGTGTCAAGAAGGCATGGGTGATGACGTGGCGGCGGTCGCGTGGTTCGTTGTGCGCGTTGGTGCGTTCGAAGACGTCCAGCGCCAGGCGTACCGCGCCGTCCCCGACGGCGTGCACCATCACGTCGATATCATTGGCGTCGGCCTTGCGGATGTGTTTCTCGAACACCTCGGCCGGCATCACGGTGTGGCCGCAGGTATCGGGACGGTCGGCGTAGGGCTCGAGCAGGTAGGCGGTGTGGTTCATCTCGGTGCCGTCGAGCATCAGCTTGAGGTTCTGCGCCTTGACCAGCGGCGAGTCGTACTTCTCGCGCATCTCCTGCAGCGACGCGACCGGATCCTGGTCCTCGCCGTGGGAAACGAAACTGCCGACGACGCGCAGGTTGAGACGGTCCTCGCGCTCCATCTGCTGCAGCGTTTCGAAGAGCAGCGACTGGTCGCCGCTCACGTCCCAGAAGCCGGCGTCAAACACCGTGGTGATTCCGGCCGCGGCCAGTTTGTCCTGCCAGGTTCCAATCGAACGCAGATAGAGTTCTATGCCCTTCGGCAGGTAGCCGGCCTCGCTGATGTTCTGCATCAGCACGAAGTAGGCGGCGCCATCGACGACCACGCCGGTCGGTTCGCCTGTGACCGGGTCCTTCTCGAACCAGCTGGCCCCGTCCTCCACCGGCGGGGTATCGCGGGTGATACCACCGACTTCAAGTGCCTTCGAGTTGACCCACATGGTGTGGTAGTCGGTGGACAGCAGGCACACCGGCTTGTCCGGGCAGATGGCGTCCAGGGTCTCCTTTCGCAGCAGTTCGGGCGGCATCAGCGGCTGGATCCAGCCCATCCCTGTAATGGCCTTTTCTTCTGGGTGCTCCTCGACGTAGCGTTTGAGCATCGCCAGCACCTCCTGCGGGTCCTCGTGATTGACGAACGCCTGGAAGGCAAAGGCGGTGGTGCAGAAGTGCCAGTGCGACTCGACGAAGCCGGGCAGTACCAGCTTGTCTTCGGCGTCGATGTATCGGGTTGCGTTGCCGGCGTGGGCCAACACGCCTTTTTCGTCGCCGACGTAGACAATGCGCTCGCCCTTGATGGCGATGGTCCTGGCCCAGGGATGGTGGGGGTCGACGGTGTAAACGCGGGCGTTGCGAATAATGTAATCGGCCGGTTGCGGACTGTGCAGATGGGTCATGGGCGGTCTCTAATTGTTATCAACGGAGTGGCGTCCGTCGACTGCGCGGTTGGTTAGCTAGCCGCTAAGTCGTCGTTGGTATAAACTTTATCGACTTAAACATTTAAGTCAATAAAGTTTTTCAGCGCAATGCTGGCTCTGCTATGCTCTGCGTCAGTTTTCAATGCCCGGGATGGCCGGGGAACAGAGGCAGTAGTGAGCGGATTACGAGAACAGCAAAAGGCCAGGCGGCGTCACGTCATCAGCGCGAGCGCGATTGCGCTTTTCGATTCGCAGGGGTACCAGGCAACGACCATGGAGCAAATTGCCCGTGCCGCGGGCGTGTCGGTACCCACGGTTTTCGCCTATTTCGGCAGCAAACAGGAGATCTTGCTGGAGATGCTGCGGGAGGCGGATCGGCAGGCGTTCAGCGATACGCGCCAGCTCATGGAGTGCAGCGGCGACCCAGTGGGGGTTCTGGTTTATCTGGAACGAAGGCTAATCGAGACTGCCTTCGAGTCGTTGTCGCCGGCGCTCTGGCTGGAGATCCTTCCGCTGCTGGTGCCTAGCCTGGGCGAGAACCGCTCCGGGCTGCCCGAGGCCTATCAGAACGTCAACGAAGTTCTGATTTTGGAACTGCGCCAGCTGCTGCGGGACATGCAGGCGTCTGGTAGCCTGAGGGCCGACCTGGATCTTGATTACGTGGCGCAGCTGGTGAACGATTATTCGCACCTGCTGATGTGGCGTATGGTGCGCAGCGAGACGCTCGACATGGAGGCTCATCTCGAAGCGTCGCGTCGGTTTCTCACGTTGCTGTTCGAGGGGATGCGCGCCGTCGATTGAACGGCGCTTTCCCTGAGGCGGGCTGTTACGGTCAGAGGCTTTTGGTGAAGCTCAGGATGACGGTGTCCTGGTTCGAGAGGAAGTCGTTGTCGATAGCGTACGGGCTGTCGATATTGGTGTCGATATAGGCCAGTGCAACGTCGATGCCTGCCACGTTGCGGGACAGTGACAGGCTGTAATCGGCGTATTCTTCGAGGAAAGAGATGGCCGGGTCGTCGAAGAAGCTTCCGTACGAGTAGCCGGCGTGCAGTTCGAGGTTGAATTTGGCCGGTAGCGCGAAGGTGTAGTTCGCCTCGAGGTACTGGTAGTCCTCGCCGATGTTGATGTAGTCGTGGGCGTAGCTGTATTCGACGCGCGCCGCGCCGAGGTTCGCACCAATGGAGATTTCGCTGAAATCGACATCTACGATGGAGCCCGGGTAGAAGTAGTGGAACAGCGTGACGTCGTAGGTCAGACCGTCGTTTACGACGCCGTAATAGCCGCCGTAGACGTCGATCTCAACGCTCTCGTCGTTGTCCCAAGGGTCGCCGGCTTCGAAGAAATCGACGTTGCTGCCCCAGACGCCGGAATAGAATCCGGACTCGTGGACATAATCGATGCCTCCTTGGAGCGCGGGATTTTCGCCGGTCTGACTGATGCCCTTGACGCGGTAGTCGCTCGTCAGCGAGACGTTGCCGGTGATTTCGGCCAGAGCAAGGGGCGCTGCGAGTGTTAGACCAATCAGAAGTGATGCTGAGTAGAGTTTCATTATTTTTTATTCCATTTTTTTTGTTTGTTTGAGTTGTTTAAGAGGCCTAGGTCTTATTATCTACATCGCTGCGGTTGTATATCAATATACTTGTAGTGGTATTGATATAATGGTTATTTTGGGGTAGGCAGAATGACGATCGATAAAGATATATTCGACAGATTCTGATGGTGGTCGTGAATTATTCCTTGGCGTGTTTTTAGTGGTCGGTTAGGGTGGGTTCGTCGGCAGTTAGGAAGCTTTATGCTAAATATGAATAGCGGTAACTCATACGCTTTTCATAAAGTTTGGGGTATTTTTTTATATAGATATTCGCCTTAATTTTTTTATATAAATCGCGAAAATCAGCAATTTATATCGACCTTGAGCAATCCTGTAGCTTCATTTTTGATCACTTCCTTTATACCTTGTGGACGCAATATCCACCTAGCGGAAGTCAGGTGGGAAAGCGCCTCAAGCCCCTGCGAATCGTGCACTGCAGGGCATGAACGCCACCTACCTCTGTGGCGCAGCAAGTATAAATTTGTTCTGTAACATCTTTCCGGATGATCTGATGTTTTTATTTCGTACGGTTGGGGTATTGTTGCGAGATATAGCGATATTCCTGTTAAATATCAGCTAAGGCTCTTGAGGTGCGCAGGAATGCCTCCCCGGTGCGGATGTAGACATCGGGGTAGGCGTTATTCACTGCGTGGCGTAGCTTTCACTGATGGCGTTCTAGCACGAGTGGTAGAACGCGAATTATTGCGCGCGATTTTTCGGTACGCCGGCAACAGAAAAGTGCGTAGTGGGGATATCGCGGATAATGCAGCGAACAGTGTTTTCCGGCACTGAAAAGGTTTTGACGGCGAGTTCGGTAACCTCTTCCATGAATTTTTCTCGCTGTTGCTCGTCCGTTCCTCCGACGATGGTCACATCGATGATGGGCATGCAGTGCATCTCCTCTGACTTTGGTTTTAAGGGTGGGCAGCGCGGTTTTCTGTTGATCACTGGGGGTTAAAGGATGAAAACAGTAAATCGATTCTACGAGAAAGGGCGTGGGGGCAGTAGGCGAGCCCGACACGCGGCAAGGGCGGCCCGAAGCTTCGGTCTGGCTGCACATGATTGGGGGCCAGTATTCTGTAACCATAGTTTTGACCTGTGCCCATGGGTTCGGTAATTGATCATCGTGAAGGCTATTTAACATACCTATATATGATAGCTATATTAGCTCTAAATATGGAGGGCGGCTACAACAAGTTGTAGCTCAGTCGGACTTGCCCTGAATCGGAGGACGAAAGGAGCCTTTGCCGCATTTCCTTTTGGCTAGAGCTACTCCCACCGAAATACAGTCGGCGCTCAGTGGCTTTGTGTAAGGAGTTTCAGCCGCGCACGCTCGCCAGAGAGCAATCCTTCAGTCCATGCTGCCCAGCGCCCGTAATCGACAGCAGAGGGCGTCGAACGCTTGACCGGAGATTCCGATTAATACCAATTGAGGTTTAGCCGGTGTATGCAGGCTCGACTGCCATTGCGGGTGACGTCCGCTGAATTGCAGTAGTCGGGGCACGCTCCGGTCGTGGCAGGTGACGAAGCCCTTGGCGCGGACCAGGACGTCTGCATTTTCCTCGAGAAGTTGGTCGATAATCGCCGGGTCCACCGGCCGCACCATGTCGAGGGTGACGCTAGTCCACGGATGGCGGCCGCTGACCAGTGCGCGCGGCGTAGCAGCCACCGGTTTGGACGGGGCCGCGACTGGTACCGGCGCCCCCTCGGGCAGCGGCAGCTCGATGCGCTTGGCATCGGGGTTGAGTTCATCTAGCAGCACCGTGACACGGGCACGGTGAGTGTCATCGTCCACCTGGCGGTTGATCAGCAGGCGGCTGGCGGCCCGCACTTGGTTACGCCAGGCTTCGCCGATCTGCGGATGCCGGGCATTGGCCAGCGCCTGGCTTGCGTCGATCAGGCACAGCACCTCGCCGGGCCTGAAGTTCGGCGAGACGCGGGCTACGTCGGCGATGCGCGCGGTGTCGGCGACGCCGCTGGCTTCAATATACACCGCCGTCGGACGAGGTGAGAAGCGCATCGCCTCGGCCAGCTGCTCGGCCAGGGTACCGCCGAGTGTGCAGCAGGCGCAGCCGTTGCTGAGGCTGATCAGGCGGTCGTCCTGATACTCGATCAATTCGCTGTCGATGTTGATCGAACCGAAGTCGTTGACCAGGATTAGCGAGCCGGGCTCGAGGCCGTCGCGTATCAGGCCGTTTAGGTAGCTGGTCTTGCCGGCCCCTAGGAAACCGCCGATGACCGTCAGCGGTATCGGATGGCAGCGCTCAGCACTCATGGACCCGTCCTCCGACGACGGTCGCTTCGACGCGGATGTCGGCCAGGGCGTCCGGGCCGCAGACCAGCGGGTCCCGGTCTAGTACCGCGAAGTCCGCGAATTTTCCCATCTCGAGGCTTCCGATCAGGTGATCGAGCCGCAGGGTATAAGCGGCGCCCAGCGTGATCGCCTCCAGCGCCTGCGGCACGTTGAGCCGTTCGTGCTCGCCCAGCACCTGTCCACCGGCGGTCTTTCGCACGCAGGCGACGTAGGCGGTGAACAGAGGCCCAAGCGGGGTCACCGGAGCGTCGCTGTGGATCGCCAACGGGATACCGTGGCGGGCCACCGAGGCGGACGGATTCAGGCGCTGGCAGCGCTCGTAGCCGAGGATGTGCTCGAGGTGGATGTCTCCCCAGAAGTAGAGGTGGTTCATCAGCAGGTTGAAGCAGACACCGAGGCTGGCGGCGCGGCGCATTTGCGCCTGGTTCGCAAGCTGGCAGTGTTGTAGGGTGATGCGGTGATCCGGACGCGGCCACATTTCCAGCGCTTCGTGCACTGCATCCAGCATGATGTCGAGCGCTTCGTCGCCGTTGGCGTGGATCTGCAGTTGGCAGCCTGCTTGGTGGTAGGCGTGGACGATACCCTTTAGTTCCTCGGGGGAGGCGTTCCAGGCGCCGTTGGGCTGGCCGTTGTGATAGTAGGGCCAGTTCAGACGCGCGGTGTAGGCGGTCATGGCGCCGTCGGTCATCACCTTGGCGAGGCCAAAGTAGAGCTTGTCGTTGCCCTTGTTGCGACAGGCGCGCAGACGCTCGATGCCCTCGTCGACGGGGCGGCCCAGGGTGGTCATGGCCGGCACCAGGCGCAGCGGGAAGTCATCGGCGGCGGTGACCTCCTGCAAGGCGGCAATGCCCTCGTCAGTGAGGGGGTTGTACAGGTCGGTGGCGGTAGTGACGCCGACCCTGCGCGCCTTTTCGCCGAACAGGCGGAGTCCTTCCGGTTTGGATACGCTGTCGAAGAGGTTGATACCGAGCCCCTCGTGGATGGCGTGCATCGCCGCCATCTCCTTGATTGAGCCGTTGGGCCGACCTTCCGCATCCAGCATGATGCCCTCGACGCCGGCGTGACGGTCGAGGCCGGCCTGCTTCAACGCGGCGGTGTTTACGGTCATTGCGTGGCAAGAGGTGTGCAGGATGACCACCGGTCGGTCGGAAACTGCGGCGTCCAGGGCGTGGCGGTCCAGCTCGCGTTCGCGGAAGAAGATTGGGTCGAAGCCCCAGGCGATGATTGGCTCGCCGGCGGGCGCGCGCTCGGCGGCGTCTTGCAGACGTTGCTGCATTGCCTCGACGGTTTCGATGCCGTCCCAGGTCTTGCCATTTGGGTCCTGACGTGGATAGAAACCAAGGTACAGGAAGGCCCAGAGCGCCCCCTCGAGTGCATGGCTGTGGCCCTCGACGAGACCGGGCATCATTACCTTGTTACCGAAACGGTCGTCGAGCTGGTAGTCGCCCAGCGCCCTCATGCTTGCCTCGTCGCCGACGGCCAGAATACGACCGGCGCGGACGGCGATATGGGTTGCTTCAGGAAGCGATGGATTCATTGTAATTATTTTTTTTGCACGAAAAACCAGGGTGCTCATGATCTCACCTTTCAAAGGCTTGGTATTATTGACGAACCGGAGCGCGAGAACTGATTAAATAAGCCAACGAATCAGGTCTGATGTAAAATATTATCGAGCAGCGGTCGCGAACTTTCTATGGACAGTACCTTGGTTACGATTATAGGAAGGTGGCTGCGGAAGTATAATGTTTATTATTTATCGCTTTATGCGCCAGGAGTATCAAAGTGCGGATTGAAAACCGGCAGTTGCGGGCCTTCGTCATGGTCGCCGACAAGCTGCATTTCGGGCAGGCTGCCGCCGCGCTGAGTCTTACCCAGCCGGCGCTTAGCCGGACCATCCAGCAACTCGAGGACGCGGTCGGGGTAGCATTGCTGATGCGCTCGAACCGCAATGTCGCGCTGACCGAGGCCGGGAGCGTTTTCCTGAAACGGGCGCGGCGGCTGCTGGAGGATCTCGACGACGCCGTGGACGAGGCGCGACGTGCCGGCAGCGGTGAGATTGGCCGGCTGCGCCTGGGCTATACCGACTTTGCGATCATGGGGCCGCTGCCCGAGATCATTGAGCGTTTCCGGCAGGGTTTTCCGGAGATCAACATCGAATTGTTCTATGGTCCAAGCCATGTCCAGATGCAGTCTCTGAACGACGACAAGCTGGATTTCGCTTTTCTTTCGGAAACGGGCGACGCGACAGATATCCAGTGTCTGGAGGTGCAGCAAGAGTCTTTCGTCGTCCTGCTCTACGAGGGGCATCCGCTGGCGAGTAAAGCCCGTCTGGGTGTCGAGGACCTTCAGGGAGAGCGCTTGGTGCTGGGCGCAGAGAAGAACTGGGGGCCCTTTCGTCGTGACCTGGATGCGATCTTCCAGGAGTGCGGCATGCGGCCGAATATCGTGCAGGAGGGCTTCAACAGCGAGTCGATATTCGGTCTGGTGGCCTCGGGTACCGGGGTCAGCATTCACCTGGAATGTGCCGGGAATTACATGCGCAAGGGCGTGGTGATACGGCCACTCGCCAATGTCGATAGGCGTTACCTTCTGAAGGCTGTATGGCGCAACAGGCCCCTGACGCCGGCACAGCAGCGTTTCTACGATCACCTTCGAAAATGGGTGTCTTCGTAGGATGGGTGGAACCGCGCATTACGAACAAAGCAGAGAGGTTTCCGCACGTTCGGGGCTCCACGGAACCAGTTATGGAAGAATGTGCGCCTAGGTCCCATTCCGTGTCGGCTATGGCTCCTCCAGTTTGCCAAGGTGGTCGAGAAAGATCGAGAACAGCTCTGACTGCGTCGATATGCTAAGTCGGGCATAGATGTTGCGGCGGTGGACCTTTACGGTGCCCGAGCTGATGTGGAGCTGCTCTGCGATGGACTTGGACGAATAGCCCTGCAGCACCAGGCCGGTGATTTCCTGTTCACGCCGGGTCAGCACGCCGCTGCCGAAGGAGGAAAGTGCACGCTCCAGTGTATTGCTTGTTCGCTCATCGTGAAGGAATGCACCGGACTGGGCGATCCAGAACTGCTGCACCAGGGCGCTGATCACCGGAAAAATGCTGTTCAGCACATGGCGCTCGGCACGGCTGATCGCTCCGAGACTGGAGTGGCGTCCAAGCGCAATGGTGAAGACGACTCCGTGCTCCAGCGGGATCACCAGAATGATCTCGTCGCCAGGGTCGAACTCCTGATAACACAGGCGGTAATAATCAGTGGTTACGATCGCGTCGGGCGTGATCTCCTGCAGACGGTAGACGCCGGCGGGCAGTCCTTTGCGGATCGAATTGAACACCGGGTCGAGCATGTAATACTCATTGAGATACTTCTCGAGAGGAGGCTTGAGGCACCCGCTGTGGGTGCTGAACACCTCGATCGGCTTGTAACTTCCCTTGTAGGTCGCGGTGAGATTGGCATCGAAGCGGACGAGATGGCTAAGGCTCTCGTTCATAACCTCGGGGAAGTTCCGCGAGCGGTTATGGCCTATCAGTAGTGCGAGATCCCTGTGCCAGCTCTGGGACGGTGGAGTTTCGAGATCTATTTTTTTCATGCCTGGCTGCGCCTTGCTGAAATCTCTGTTTACTTTAACACAACAATGCCGTCTGCTGTCATGTCCCGTCTTCTGTAACTATTTGTTCTGACAGTTTTTATTTGCGTTTTGATAGGTCGATTATTCAATTATGCCTGTAGTGGTATAGAAACCTTCGCATCGCAGGGAGTACGTTAGTGAACATGAGTCGGGCTTGATTTTCGAGTCTCGGCCGGAAATACGCAACTAATAACAGTATAAATAGGCGGTTTTTATGTCTTTGGATATAAACAGGCTCTGGGAGCAGGATAAAGCACACTTCGTCCACCCCTTCACTGACTTCTCTGTTTTCCTGCAGGAGGGCTGCGATATTATCACCGAAAGTAACGGTGAATATGTTTATGATGGCAAGGGCAATAAGTATCTCGACGGCATTGCCGGCCTCTGGTGCGTGAATATCGGTCACGGGCGCCGGGAAATGGGTCAGGCCATGGCTGAGCAGGCCGAGAAGATGGCCTACTATTCGCCGTTCAACAACCTGTCCAACGTCCCGGCCACGTTGCTTGCCGCCAAACTGGCGGAGCTGGCCCCGGCCAACCTAAACCACGTCTTCTATAGCTGCGGCGGCTCGGTGGCCAACGACACCACCGTCCGCATCGTCCACTTCTATTTCAACCAGCTGGGCCAGCCTGACAAGAAGATCATCATCTCACGCAACAACGGTTACCACGGCACTACTTACGTGTCGGCTTCCCTCACCGGCATTCCTGCCAACAACTGGGGTTTCGACACCGTCCAGTCGTTCGTGCAGCACGTCAAGGAAGCCAACTGCTACCGCCGTCCTGAAGGTATGACCGAAGCCGAGTACTGCGACTACCTGGTCGAGGACTTTGAAAACAGCATTAAGGAACTGGGCGGCGAAGAGAAGGTTGCGGCCTTCATCGCCGAGCCGATCATGGGCGCCGGCGGCGTGCTGGTGGCGCCCGAGGGTTACCACCGTCGCATGTACGACGTCTGCAAGAAGTACGGCATGCTGTACATCTCCGATGAGGTGGTCACCGCTTTCGGTCGCCTGGGGCACTTTTTTGCCTCCGAGGACGTCTTCGGCGTGCAACCGGACATTATCAACTGTGCCAAGGGCCTGACTTCGGGCTACATCCCACTGGGCGCCACCCTGCTCAGCGACGAGATCTACGAGGTGATCAGCAAGCCACAGTGCGAGGGCGGACTCTTCACTACAGGCTTCACCTATTCCGGCCACCCGGTTGCCTGCGCTGCCGCGTTGAAGAACATCGAGATCATGGAGCGCGAGGACATATGTGGCAATGTTCGCGAGGTCGGTCCTTACATGGAGCAGCAACTGTTGACCCTGAAGGATCTGCCGATCGTCGGCGACGTGCGCGGTAGCCACTTTATGATGTGCATCGAGAGCGTTGCTGACAAGGAAACCAAGGCGCTGCTGGCGCCCCAGGCAAACGTCGGGAAGCGCATCGCCGAGGAGTGCCAGAAGCGAGGCCTGATCGTGCGCCCGATCGCGCATCTGAACGTGCTGTCGCCGCCACTGATCTGGAACCGAGACACCGTAGATCGGGTCGTCGGCATCTTGCGCCAGAGCATTCTGGCCACCGTTGAGTCGCTGATTGAAGACGGCTTCTACCCGGCGCATAACTGATGTGGCTCCTTGCCTCGCCCGGTACTCCCGGGTCGTTGTAAGGGTCCCGGGGCATTACGAACAACAACTATAATGGAGAATGTCAATGTCCATTTCTACCGATGCTCAACCAGCCGTGAGTCCAACACGATCGAGCGAAACCCTCGTCGTCGGTGTCATCTCCCTTGGCGTAATCGCTTTTGCCATGTACTGCGCAGAGGCGATTGGCAAGGAGGGCGTCTATGGCCCGCTGAGCCTATTGCCGACGGCAGTGGTCGTCGCTATGGCGCTCTATACCAAGAGAACCATTGAGTCGCTGTTCATGGGCGTGCTGGTGGGGCTGCTGATGACCAATTCGCCAGCGGAGTTCATTCCGGTACTGGGCGGTACCTTCCTGACCGTATTTCAGAACGAAACCGTGGCTTGGATCTTCATCGCCTGCGGCCTGATGGGCAGCATGATCGCACTGGTGACCATGGGCGGAGGCGCTGAGGCTTTCGGCCGCTGGCTGACGTCCCGTGTCCACACTCGCAAAGGGACGCTGTTTGCCACCATGGGTGTGGGCTTGGCAATCTTCATCGACGACTACCTCAACGCCCTGACCATCGGCTCGTCGATGCGCAAGGCCACCGACCGGATGAAGGTGTCGCGTGAGTTTCTGGCCTATGTCGTCGACTCGACCGCGGCGCCGGTCTGCATCATCCTGCCGTTCTCGACCTGGGCGGTGTTCTTCGCCGGCCTCTTAGAGGACAACCAGGTGGCTGAGAAGGGCGCCGGCATCGATCTATTTATCTCGTCGATCCCCTACATGCTCTATGCCTGGGCCTGCCTGCTGGTGGTGTTCCTGACGATCAGCGGTAAAATACCGTTGCTGGGTAAAATGAAGGAGGCCGAAAAGCGTGTGGCCGAAACCGGCAAGCTGGTGAGCGATGCCGACGCCGTTCACGACGTCGAGATGGAGGGCGGCGTCGAGAATTCCGGCACTATGAACTTCTTCGTGCCGATCGCGGCGCTAATCTTCTTCACCTGGTATTTCAATATCGACATCATGTCCGGCGCCATGGCGGCGATCATCCTGACGCTGGCATTCTACGGCGTGCAGCGCCTGCTGAGCTTCGGCCGGATGTTCGACGGTATCCTCAGCGGCTTCTTCAGCATGGTGATGCCGCTGGGCGGCCTGTTCTGCGGCTTCATGTTGTCCGAGGTCAACAATACGCTTGGCACCACAGAGTACGTGATAAACGCCACCACGCCTTTCATGACCGCGTCGCTGCTGCCGGTGGTGGCCTTCGTAGTGCTGGCGCTGCTGGCGTTCGCGACCGCTTCCTTCTGGGCGATGTTCGTGATCGGCATGCCGATCATCTTGCCACTGGCGATCGGTGCCGACGCCAACCTGCCGCTGGTTATCGGCGCCATGGTCTCGGCCTCAGCCTTCGGTTCCCACGCCTGTTTCTATGGCGATTCGACGCTGCTTTCGGCCAAGGCCTGCGGCATCAGCCCGATGAGCCATGCCATCACCCAACTGCCCTACGCGTTGATCGGCGGCCTGATTGCCGCGGCCGGCTTCCTGGTGCTTGGCTTCTTGTGATCCCGCATGAGCCTAACGGATGCTCCACGACAGCAACTGTTGAAAATGCATCAAAGCCGTAAGCAGGACCTATGGCTTTGAGTGACTTTTAGATCTGAAAGCGCTGAAAACCGGCTGACAAAATATTGTCAGCCGGTTTTTTATTTAAGGCCGCTTCAAGGCCTAATTCGGCAACACAGGATTAACGCTTTCTCGGCGTAATTATCAGCAATCTGTAAATTTCGGAGAGGGCTGTCAATGGCTACGGGGTTCTACGTAAGACCATAGGATTACTTGACCTTGCCCTAGGGAAATGGGACGTACTCCCCCTCCATCGGCATCTATGTGCCAGATTGGTAATTGACGCGACCAATCAAAAAGAAGGAGTCCATCGTGAAAAGTATGCGTATCGGCCTGGATTTAGCAAAGAACGTCTTCGAGGTTTTCGCCGTCGATCACCAGGAGCAGCCGCTGTTTCGCAAAACTCTCAAACGCAACAAGGTGTTGGCGTTCTTTGCTCAGTTGGAGCCATGCGTGGTCGGTATATTGGGCACGAGATACGGATGATGGCCCCCAATTCGTTACGCCGTACCGCAAGAGCGACAAGAACGATCACAACGATGCCGAGGCCATCTGCGAGGCGGCGGGGCGCCCCAACATGCGGTTTGTGCCGACCAAGGATGAAGAGCAGCAAGCGACGCTGACGGTCCACCGAGCACGTGCTTTGCTGGTCGGCGAGCGTGTCGCGCTGGTGAATCAGGTTCGGGGATTTCTGACGGAGTACGGCATTGTGCTGCCGCAGGGCCGGCTTCAGGTGCGATCGAGGTTACCGGACATTCTGGAGGATTCGGAAAATAGTCTGCCTAATTTGGCTCGGGAAGTATTTGCCGATCAGTACCGCCGCTTGTGCGATTTGGACCGAGTCATTGACGGGTATGGGAGTTGAACACCGGTTTATGCAAGGTAACTGGTTTCATCTAAGGGGAAGTGATGACATTTAGGGAGATCCGTAAACGGCAAATGCTTGCGGCTTGAAAATGCGCAGGGTCCCGGCCGTTGGGCCCGGTGCGAACGGTCAGCGTCTTTACGATGAGGGGTTGGGTTATTCAGGGATACCGCGCTCCGAGTCCGGGGGAGCGCGGGAAAGCATGCGGGTGTGGTGAGAGCCATGTCGAACTAGTGAGTCGAGCGGAACGGCTGGCCCGCTCGCTGCGGTACTGGCCCGTTACGGCGTCGCTGCTTCGACACCACTTTTCGACACTTTGCTAGACGTTACCCTGCGTGACGAAGAGGGGCTTCCGGCATAGGCTTCTTCAGTCCAATTTAGCCTGTGCGGGCCCTGCCTCGAACAGCATTACGGCGAACAACGTCAGCGCCGACGCCGGCAGGCCGATGAAGACCGGGCTGATGTCGCCGGGCTGACCGATCAGTTGCCAGGTGAGTGCAACACCAAGGCCTACCCACATCGCGGCGCTACCGGCGCGTGCGCTCGGGCGTGTCCACAGCACGCCCAGCAGCTACGGAACCAGCAGGCTCGAGACCAGGATGGCGGAGCCGGTGATCCAGAGCTGGATCAGCTTGGGAACGGCTAGTGCCAGCGCCAGCGAGACCAGCGCCATCAGGATGACCGAAAGGCGGCTGTAGCGCAGCAACTGGCGGTCGCTGGCGTTCCTGAAGGCGGGCTGGATGAAGTCGCTGACCAGGGTCGAGGCGGCGGCGATGAAGAAGGAATCGGCGCAGGACACCACGGTGGCCATCACGGTCACCAGCATCAGGGCGAAAAACCAGAAAGGCATCGCTTCCCGGGTGACCTGATAGTAGATCATCGCCGGCTGGTCGGTGACGATGCCGAGCCCCACTTTGGCGAAGACGCCGATCAACACCACCAGCAGCCCGGTCAACAGCAAAAGGCCCACGGACCACCAGTAGGCCCTGACCGTTGTATCGAGATTGCGTGCGGCCCAGATTCGCGACCAGAAATCCTGGCGGACCAGCCCGGCGGCGCCGAGGGTGAAGGTGAACAAGAATATCTGGTAGGGCGAGATGTTGCCGAGTTCGAACAGCGCTTCCTGGCCGCTCGCCCAGGCGTTTTCGAGGGCGCCACCCCAGCCATCGGACAGCAGGTAGACGGCGATGAATAGCGCCACGATGCCGAGGGTCTGGATGGTGCCCTGGACGGCATCGGACCAGACCACCGAGGTGAAGCCGCCGAGGTAGGTCTTGAGCGTCAGAAAGGCGCAGGCGATCAGAATGCCGTAGGTGGTGTCGAGGTCGAACAGCAGTTCGAGGATGGTAGCCAGGGCGACGAACTGCATACCGGTGAGCGCCGACAGCGCGACCAAGTTGGCGATGGCAGCCGGGTAGCGGGCCAGTGGGCCGTATCGTACGACGGCGTAGTCGCCGACGGTGTAAAGGTCGTGCCGGTCGCCGGCCTGGCGCAGTCGCTTAACGAAGAAGACCGTGAGCGTCAGTACCATGGCGATCAGCGGGAAGACCATCCACAGCTGGCTGATCCCGGTGCTGTAGGCGTTGGCCATCAGGCCGAGCAGGGTGGCGCCGCCGACAGAAGTGCCGATAATGGTCAGAATCATCGGCACCAGCGGCATGGTGCGCCCGGCGACATTGTAGTCGGCGAACGTCTTCACCCTGCGGTAGAAGTAGTAGGCGTAGATAAGGATAAAGACGCCGTAGGCGCCGGTAAGGCCGATGACCGTAGGCAGTTGCTGTTCGGGTATCAGCATCTTGGCTTCCTTTTGTTATTGCGTTGTATGGACAGGTCCGGCGACGGCGTGCGGAGCATGCTGGATGGCGTGAGCCGGGATCGGCCCCGTTGAAGAAGAGGTGCGCGACGCAGGCCCGGGGGCCAGGTCGCGCGGGGTGCCCTCAGATGCTCTGCATGCGGTAGTCGAAGCGGATCCTGCGGCCGAGTGTCGGATCGTTCAGTTCCAGCGTCAGCTTGTCGGAGTGCTGGATGCCGCCGATGGCGGCCAGGGTGCCGCAGAACATCAGCATACCCGGCTTGAAGGTTTTGCCGCTGGTGTCGGCGAAGCGTTGCAGCAGCGCCTCGGGCTCGAGCATCGCGGTGACGCGGCCTTCCTGGTACAACACCTCGTTGCCGTTGTCGTTTCGCCAGGAGCGCAATTCCAGCTGGTCCCAGTGATCGCGGACTTCCTTCAGCGGCCACAGGGTACGGCTGACCGGCTTGCTGCAAATCTGCTTGGAGACGGTGATGTCGTAGGCCTCAACCTCGCGGTCGGTGTGGTCGGAGCCGATGCCGACCCAGAACTGCTCGCCGTCGTGTACCAGGAAGAACTCGGCTTCGCCGGTCGAGGCTTCGCCCAGTAGCTGAATGCAGTCGCGCTGGCTCAGGCGGTCGTTGGTAACGTAGTAGTAGCAGGGCACCGTCTCCGGGCGTTTCACGCCCAGTTCCTCCAGTTCCCGGATATGGGCTTCGACCGCATCGCGGTCGCGGCCGGTCCAGCCGGCGATGATCACCTCGTCAATATCGAAGTCTCGCTGCGATTCGCCGTCTTGGCTTACGCAATTGAACGTCAGCGTCGTCATATTCTTGTTCACTCTTTATCGTTGGCTTGGGTCGGCGCCCCTGTTCGTATAGGGGCGGCCCGAATCTCGATTTAACTTATATAAAAAGCTAACAAAGAAAGCAATAATTGTTTGCTTATTCATCCCGTACCGTCGAGCCCGCGACGATGGTGCGCAGGCGAGGCGGTCATCCGGAGCGCGACACCGAGCGCAACCGGACCGGGCCTGTCTGTATTATAACTTTCTTTTAAAGCTTGCATAATAAGCTAATCATGTTAGATACTGTCGTACAAGCAAAGCCCATAGCGTGACGATAAGAACAACGATGTAACAAAAGGCGGGCCAGACGATGAGCGCTGATTACGTTCTGCAAACCTCCAATCTCGTAAAAGAGTTCAAGGGATTCACCGCGGTCGACGGCGTCGACCTGAACGTCGAGCGGGGCAGCATCCATGCCCTTATCGGGCCGAACGGCGCGGGGAAGACGACGATCTTCAATCTCCTGACCAAGTTCCTGATCCCGACGCGCGGCACCATTCACTACAACGGCCGGGATATCACCCGGGTGAGACCGGCGGCCATCGCGCGCCTGGGTGTGGTGCGATCGTTCCAGATCTCCGCCGTTTTCCCGCAACTAAGCGTGCTGGAAAACGTGCGCGTCGCGCTGCAGCAGAAAGAGGGCATCAGCTTCTGTTTCTGGAGGTCCGAGCGGGTGCTCGAGCGCCTGGATGCGCGGGCCCTGGAGCTGCTGGATGCGGTCGGCCTGGCCGAATTCGCCCGGGTCCGTACCGTCGACCTGTCCTACGGTCGCAAGCGCGCCCTCGAGATCGCCACCACCCTGGCGCTGGATCCCGAGTTGATGCTCCTCGACGAGCCCACCCAGGGCATGGGGCACGAGGACGTGGATCGGGTCGCCGACTTGATCAAGAAGGTCTCCCGGGACCGCACCATCCTGATGGTCGAACACAACCTCCACGTCGTCTCCAAGCTGGCCGACCGCATCACCGTGCTGCAGCGCGGTGCCGTTCTGACCGAGGGTGGCTACGACGAGGTGTCGGCGGATCCGCGCGTGATGGAGGCCTACCTCGGTACGTCCGTGGACGACGGGGAGCCCGAGACGAGTCTGAAACTGGAGGTGCCCGCATGAACAAGCCCGTCACCCTGCCGCTGTCCCAGCCGACCGCGGCGCCGAAGCCCCACCGCGAGAAGGTTCGTATCAGCGATCTGCATGCCTTTTACGGCGAGTCGCACATCCTGCACGGCATCGATCTTCGGGTGATGCAGGGCGAGCTGGTGACCCTTCTGGGGCGTAACGGCTCCGGCCGCAGTACCACGCTGCGCGCAATCATGAAGATGGTGGGCCGCCGTTCCGGTTCCATCGTCATCAACGGCACAGAGACGCTGGACCTGCCAGCGCACCGGATCGCGCACCTCGGGCTCGGCTACTGCCCGGAGGAACGCGGCATCTTCTCGAGTCTCAACGTCGAGGAAAACCTCAGGCTGCCGCCGGCGGTGCGCAGCGACGGCATGACGGTGGAGCAGATCTACGAGATGTTCCCAAACCTCTACGAGCGCCGCTTCAGCCAGGGCACCCGGCTGTCCGGCGGCGAACAGCAGATGCTGGCGCTGGCGCGGATCCTGCGCACTGGGGCCAACATTCTGCTGCTGGACGAAATCACCGAGGGCCTGGCGCCGGTGATCGTCAAACGCCTGGCGGAGGTGCTGGTGGACCTGAAGCGGCGCGGCCTGACCATCCTGCTAGTGGAGCAGAACTTCCGTTTCGCGGCGCCGATCGCCGACCGCCACTACGTCATGGAGCACGGCCATATCGTCGAGGAGGTGGCGGCGCACGAACTCGAAGCCAAGACCGGGCTGCTGAAAACCTACCTCGGGGTTTAGCCCGGTCTCCGGGCGAACGGGCAACGGCTCGACGCGCTTCGCGGCTGAGGCCGCGCCCTCGGGTCAAGGATTTCGCGGCTTGAACCGCTCGCACAACAAAAACAAACTTGGAGAGAAGACGATGAAAGCACTGAACAAAACCCTGCTGACCGCCGCCGTGGCCGCCATGCTGTCCGGCGCGGCGCTGGCCGACGGCATCTCCGACGGCAAGGTCAAGATCGGCGTCATGGCCGACATGGGCGGCCCCTTCGGCGACCTCTGCGGCCGCGGCTGCGTGACCGCCGTGGAGATGGCGGTCGAGGACTTCGGCGGCAGCGTCGCCGGCGCGCCGATCGAACTGGTCACCGCCGACGACCAGAACAAGCCGGACCTGGGCTCCGCCAAGGCGCGCGAGTGGATCGAGAGCGAAAACGTCGACGCCATCACCGGTCTGGTGAATTCCGCGGTCACCGGTGCCGTCAGCCAGATACTGACCGACAACCGCAAGCCGGCGCTGATCGCGACTTCGGCCTCCAACGTCTTCACCACCAGCCAGTGCTCGGCGTTCAATGCTCACTGGACCTATGACGTGGTCGCGCTGGCCAACGGCACCGTCAAGCCGATGGTCAGCGCCGGCAAGAAGAAGTGGTTCTTCATCACCGTCGACTACGCCCTGGGCCACAAGCTCGAGGAGACCGCAAGCGACGTGGTCGCGGCGAACGGCGGCGAGGTGGTCGGAGCGGTGCGCGCACCGCTCGGCACCACCGACTTCTCCTCCTACATCCTGCAGGCCCAGGCCTCAGGCGCCGACGTCGTGGCGCTGGCGAACACCGGTACCGACTTCGTCAACGCCACCAAGACGGCGGCCGAGTTCGGTCTCACCGACATGATAGACCTAGTGGGGCTGCTGGTGTTCACGCCCGATATACAGGCGCTGGATCCGGCGGTGATCGGCGGCATGAAACTGACCACCGGCTTCTACTGGGATTACGACGATGCGACCCGCGACTGGAGCAAGCGCTTCATCGAGCGTCACGGCCGCATCCCGAGCATGGGTCAGGCGGGCGCCTATTCGGTGACGATGAACTACCTCAAGGCCATCGAGGCGACCGATACCGACGACGGCGAAACCGTGATGCGCTACCTCAAGACGCACAAGCCGGACGACTTCTTCGCCCGCAACGCCTACCTGCGCGCCGACGGCCGCATGGTGCACGATATGTACCAGGTGCGGGTGAAGAAAGCCGACGAGCGCCGCGACGGCAACGATATCTTCGAGATCGAAAATGTGATCGCCGGCGATCAGGCGTTCGCGCCGATGTTGGCCCAGTGTGAGTTCAACTGAGGCCATCTCCATGGGCGAAGGCATCCGGCAGCGGTGCCTTCGCAGAGGACAAGCTGATTCGTCGCAGGTGTCTGTATGTTTGATATCAATATCATGGCGTTGTCTGGCCAGTTGCTGATCGGGCTCATCAACGGCTCTTTCTATGCCCTGTTGAGCCTCGGGCTGGCGATCATTTTCGGCCTTCTGAACATCATCAACTTTACCCAGGGCGCGATGTACATGCTCGGCGCGTTCGTCGCTTGGTTCGGGCTCGACCTGGTAGGCCTCGACTATTGGGCGGCGCTGGTCGTTGCACCGGTGCTGGTGGGCGTGGTCGGCATGCTGGTGCAGCGTTTCCTGCTGCGCCCGATCGCCAATGAGAACCACCTCTACAGCCTGCTGCTGACCATCGGCCTGGCGATGATCATCCAGGGCTTCTTCACCCATCTGTACGGCTCGTCCGGGCTGCCTTACGCGATGCCGGAGGCGCTGAAGGGCGGTTTCCGGCTGCCGTTCATGTACCTGCCGATGTATCGCGCCTGGGTGGTGGTCGCCGCGCTGGTGGTGTGCTTCGCGACCTGGTGGGTGATCGAGAAAACCCGCCTCGGCGCCTACCTGCGCGCCGGTACCGAGAATCCCCAGTTGATGCAGGCGTTCGGCATCAACGTGCCCCTGATCGTGACCGCGACCTTCGGTTTCGGCGTCGCGCTGGCGGCCTTCGCCGGGGTGATGGCAGCGCCGATCTACTCGGTCAGCCCCGAGATGGGCGCCAACCTGCTGATCGTGGTGTTCGCCATCGTGGTCATCGGCGGCATGGGGTCGATCGCGGGCGCCATCCTCGCGGGCCTGCTGATGGGCGTGATCGAGGGCCTCACCAAGTATTTCTATCCGGAAGCGTCCAGTACTGTGATTTTCCTCGTCATGGTGCTGGTGCTGATGCTCAAGCCCGCCGGCCTGTTCGGCAAAGAAGCCTGAGGAGTATCGCATGCGAATCAACAAGCTCTACCTGTCCCTGCTGGTGCTGGCGCTGCTGGCGCCGCTGGTGCTCTATCCGGTCTTCCTGATGAAGGTACTCTGCTACGGCCTGTTCGCCTGCGCCTTCAACCTCGTGCTGGGCTACGGCGGCTTGCTGTCGCTGGGGCACGCGGCCTTCCTGGGGACCGGCGCCTATACCACCGGCTATCTCGCGACCCGGGTGGGACTGACGCCCGAGCTCGCGATCCTGGCGGGCACCGCCGCGGCGGCCGCGTTGGGGGCCCTGTTCGGCAAGCTGTCGGTGAAGCGGGGCGGCATCTACTTCGGCATGATCACGCTGGCGCTGGCGCAGCTGGTGTTCTTCTTCTACCTGCAGGCGCCTTTCACCGGCGGCGAGGACGGCATGCAGGGCATCCCGCGTGGCGAGCTGTTCGGGCTGCTGAGCCTGGAGGACAACCTGACCCTGTACTACTTCGTGCTGGCGGTGTTCCTGCTGGGCTTCTGGGTGATTCACCGCACGGTGCACTCGCCGTTCGGCCAGGTCATGAAGGCGATCCGTGAGAACGAGGCCCGGGCGATGTCCCTCGGCTACAACACCGACGACTTCAAGTGGCTGCTGTTTACGCTGTCTGCGGCCGTGGCCGGGTTGGCCGGCTCGACCAAAGCGCTGGTGTTCCAGCTCGCGTCCCTCAACGACGCCCACTGGCAGATGTCCGGCGAGGTGGTGCTGATGACGCTGCTCGGCGGCGTGGGCACCATCCTCGGGCCGCTGGCGGGGGCCGGCGTGATCGTGACGATCCAGAATCAGCTGTCGGGCGGGGAGCTGGGCAACTACATCCACATGATCATGGGCGCCATCTTCGTGATCTGCGTGCTGGCGTTCCGCAGCGGCATCGTTGGTGAGATCCAGAAACTGGCAGGCCGGGGATTCTCACGACAGGGGCGCTAGCAACCTGGCGGACCTGACGCTGATCTACTCGGCTCGGGCATCCTGCTTCGCCCTACCTCCTGCATCCATGCAGTCGTGCGGAAAAGCCGATTCTGGCCGCTTTTTGAGCGATTGCTTGTTAAATAGAACCACTATTCGCCGCACAGTCGCTCAAAAAGCTGACTCAAAACGGACTTTCCCTCGCTACGATCGGTCAAGTCCGACAGGCCGCCAGGCTGCGCCGATACAGCCAGGCCTGGCGTGCTCCGGTGGGGAGTAACCCGATATTCGGTGTGTTTTTAGCCTTTTAGCTTTGTGATAAAGTGAATATTGAGAGCTAAATAGAGAGGGTATCTGATGAGCGAAAATATTTACTTGGATTACTCGGCGACGACGCCGGTAGATCCCCGGGTCGCGGAGCTGATGTACCAGTACCTGACCCTCTCGGGGCGCTTCGGCAACCCCGCCTCCCGTTCCCATCAGTTCGGCTGGGAGGCTGAAGCGGCGGTCGAGAAGGCGCGCAAGCAGGTGGCCGACCTGGTCAATGCCGATGCGCGCGAGATCGTCTGGACCTCCGGCGCGACTGAGTCCGACAATCTGGCGGTCAAGGGGGTGGCGCGCTTCTACCGTAAGAAGGGCAACCACATTGTAACCTCGAGCATCGAGCACAAGGCGGTGTTGGACTCCTGCCGATACCTGGAGCAGGAGGGCTTCGAGGTTACCTACCTGGACCCGGACGACCAGGGCCTGATCCCGCCGCAGGCTGTGGCGGACGCCCTCACCGAGCGCACCACGCTGGTGTCCATCATGCATGCTAACAACGAGATCGGCACGGTGAACGATATTGCCGCGATCGGCGAGATCTGCCGCGAGCGGGACGTTTTCTTCCACGTCGACGCGGTTCAGAGCGCCGGCAAGGTGCCTATCGACCTGAAGAAGCTCAATGTGCACCTAATGTCGTTCACTGCGCACAAACTATATGGCCCCAAGGGGATCGGCGCCCTCTACGTGCGGCGCAAACCGCGGGTGCGGCTGGAAGCGCTGATACATGGCGGCGGCCATGAAAGGGGCATGCGTTCCGGCACACTGCCCACCCACCAGATCGTCGGCATGGGCGAGGCTTTTCGCATCGCTTCCGGGGAGATGGATAACGAGAACGCTCGCCTGCTCGCATTGCGTGAGCGCTTGCTGTCGGGATTCGACGGTATGGAGGAGGTGTACGTGAACGGCTCCCTTGAGCATCGCATCCCGGGCAACCTGAACATCAGCTTCAACTTCGTCGAGGGGGAATCACTGATGATGTCGCTCAAGGGGCTGGCGGTGTCGTCGGGATCGGCCTGCACCTCGGCGAGCTTGGAGCCCTCGTACGTGCTGCGGGCGCTGGGGCGAAGCGACGAACTCGCGCACAGTTCGCTTCGAATTACCCTGGGCCGTTTCACCACAGATGAGGATATCGACAAAACGGTGGCGCTGATTCGCGCTGCCGTCATCAAACTGAGGGACCTGTCGCCGCTCTGGGACATGTACCAGGATGGTGTCGACCTTAGCAAGGTCGAATGGGTTAACCACTGAACGCTCAACCTCAAAACGGGAGACTATTGAATGATTAAAAAAGAACACAAGGAATTCTATACCGTCGACATGGCATCCGGTTGGGAAACCCCGGCGGGCTATCCGCAGGGGATCGAACAGAAGATACTTGCTGGCGCGCTTGATGAACCGGGTAAGTCCGGTACCCGAACCCGCCTGCTGCGCTTCGCGCCAGGGATCTTCACTACCGCGCCTTTCGTGCACGACTATTGGGAAGAGGTATACCTGGTGTCCGGCGACCTGACCGTGGGCAACGACGCGGAAGGCAAAGGGGGCGAGCCGTTCGAACCGAATACCTACGCCTGCCGTCCGCCGGGGGCCTACCACGGTCCGTTCAAGTCGGAAGGCGGCTGCGTGCTGCTGGAAATCCACTACTACGAGTAAGCACCACTTCGCATGAAATCGTGCCCCGGGACCAACCCCACCTCCCGTCCCGGGCGCCGTTGCTTTGCCGCGGCCGGTTTCATGCATTTTCTTTTCGTGCCCATTCCCGGGCCCCTGTCAGATTCCGCAGGTAACAGTTATGACGCGACTTACGATCAACCAGGCCGTCGCGCAGGCGCGCGGCAGCGAAGCGCAGGTGCAGCGCTGTTTCGACGAGATGGACCGGCAGCCGGAGCTGGCGGCCAGGGTCTTCACCCGGCAGCTTCGTGACCAGGCGCTGGCCCAAGCCAGGGCCTATGACAAGCTGCGGGAACAGGGCGTGCCTTTGCCGCCTTACGCGGGCATCCCGATCAGCATCAAGGACCTGTTCGACATGGAAGGCGAAGTGACCCGTTGCGGCTCGCGGGTGCTGGACGACCGAGTACCGGCGGCCGCGGATGCCGAGGCGGTGCGCCGCCTGCGCAATGCAGGTTTCATCCCTGTTGGCCGTACCAGCATGACGGAGTTCGCTTACTCGGGACTGGGGCTGAATCCGCACTTCGGCACGCCAGAAAATCCCTGGGATCGTGCCAGCGGACGTATTCCCGGGGGCTCTTCGTCCGGCGCCGCTGTGGCTGTGACCGACGGTATGGCGGTGGCGAGCCTCGGCACCGATACCGGTGGTTCCTGCCGCATCCCCGCGGCGCTGTGCGGCATCGTTGGCTTCAAACCGACCGCGACCAGGGTGCCGCAGACCGGCGTAACACCGCTTTCGACCAGCCTCGATTCCGTCGGGCCGCTCGGCGCCTCAGTTGAATGTGTGGCCATCCTCAACGACATTCTCGCCGGCGACGCGGTGACGCCGCTGGCGCCGGTGAAGCTGGAAGGGCTGCGCCTGGCGGTGCCTGAAACCCTGGTGCTGGACGGCATGGACGACACCGTTGCCGCGGCGTTCGAGCGCGCGCTGCAGTGGCTGAAGGCGGCGGACGTGCGCATCGAGCGCATCGCCCTGGCCGAGCTCGGCGAGCTGCCGGCGATCAACGCCAAGGGCGGTTTCGCGGCGGCGGAGGCCTGGGCCTGGCACCGGGACCTGATCGCCGCACGACGTGACGTTTACGATCCCAACGTGGTGGTGCGCATCGAGAAAGGGCAGCACCAAGGCGCGGCGGACTACATCGACCTGCTCCGCGCCCGGGCGGATCTGCAGCGGCGCGTGGCGGCCATCACCGACCAGTACGATGCACTGCTGTACCCGACGGTGCCGACCGTGGCGCCGACCCTCGCTGAGCTGGAGGACCCGGCGCGCTTCAACGATGTGAACCTGCTGATGCTGCGCAACCCCTCGGTGGCGAATTTCCTCGACCGCTGCGCCCTGAGCCTGCCGTGTCACGCCCCCGGCAGCGCGCCGGTGGGGTTGATGCTGACCGGCGAGACCTGTGCGGACCGCCGCCTGCTGAGCATCGGCCGCGCGGTGGAGCGGCTGCTCGACGAAGCGCGGGGGGCCTGAGCCCCACGGTTTCCCCGGCGCTTCGGCGCCGGGTTTCATCTTTTGAAAACAGCTAACTTATAAAGCTTGACTGAGAGTCTTTATTTGTTAATATAGCTTTGGAACAAAGCTAATAAATAAAGGAGAAACGCCATGCCTTTCGATTCAAGAGAGTTTCGCAACGCCCTGGGCCAGTTCCCCACCGGGGTCGCCATCATCACCGCCCAGGACGGCGACGATCAGCTGATCGGGATCACCATGAGTTCCTTCAACTCCGTTTCGATGGACCCGCCCCTGGTGCTGTTCAGCCTCGACCGCCGTGCGCTGAGCCTCGAGGCGATGGAGAAGGCGGATCACTACGCCGTCAACGTCCTGAGCCAGGACCAGCAGGACCTGTCCAACAAATTCGCCCGCGCAATGGAAAACAAGTGGGAAGATGTCGGCTTCGAGACCCGGACCACCGGCGCGCCGCTGCTGAACGGCGCCATCGCGCACTTCGAGTGCAAGCCGTACGCCCAGTACGACGGCGGCGACCACGTCATCTTCGTCGGTGAAGTCGTCAGCTACTCCAGCAGCGATCACAGCGCGCCGCTGGTGTTCTGTCGCGGCCGCTACGCCGAAATCGCCTGAAACAACGGATCTTTCCCTTACTCTGAGAGCAACCGGAGCCAGCAAAATGATAAAAACCTCAGCACAGCACATCGAGTCCCTGCGCGACGGCCGCCAGGTCTACATCAACGGCGAGTTGGTGGACGACGTCACCACCCACCCGGCCTTTTCCAAGACCATCGAATGGCTCAGCAAGCTTTACGACTTCCAGCACGAAAACCAGGAGCTGATGACCACCGTCGACCCCGAGTCCGGCGAGCGCTACAACCGTATCTGGCAGCTGCCGAAAAGCCCGGAAGAGCTGAAGCAGCGCCGTGCCGCGCTGGAAGCCTGGACCGGCCTGAGCTGCGGCTTCCTCGGCCGTGCCCCGGACCACGTCGCCAGCTGCATCTCCGGCATGGTGATGGGGATAGACCGGTTCAAACAATACGACGCCGAGCGCGCCGAGAACCTGCTGAACTACTACCGTTACGCCCGTGACAACGACCTCTACCTGACCTACGTCATCATCAACCCGCAGGCGGACCGCTCCAAGTCGGCCGGCGAGCAGAAGGACGAGTTCCTGGCGGCGGGCATCGCGGCCGAGGACGACGAGGGCCTGACCATTCGCGGCGCCAAGATGCTGGCCACCGGCGGCATTATGGCCAACGAGGTGCTGGTCACATGCCTGCAGCCGCTGAAGAAGGGCGAGGAGGAGAAGTACGCGGTATCTTTCACCATCCCGATGAACGCGCCGGGGCTGAAGATCCTGTCCCGCAAGTCCTACTCCGAGCACAACGACAGCGTCTTCCAGAACCCGCTGTCCAGCCGCTTCGACGAGAACGACGCCCTGCTGTACTTCGATGACGTCAAGGTGCCCTGGGACCGCGTCTTCGTCCACCGCGACACCGACATGTGCCTGGCGCAGTTCCACGAGACCCCGGCCCACGTCTACCAGAACTACCAGGCGCAGATCCGCCTGATGGTGAAGATGCGTTTCCTGGCCGGCGTGGCGTACCGCACCGCCGAGATGAACGGCATCATCAACTTCCCGCCGGTGCGCGAGACCCTCGGTCAGATCGCGGCGGAAGCGGCGATCTCCGAGTCCTTCGTCAACGGCATGGAAAACAAGGGACGCTACGTCGGCGAATACTACGTGCCGGACCGCCACCTGTTGTACGCCGCCCAGGTGGTGGCGCAGCAGCTGTATCCGAACTTCATCACCCGGCTGCGCGACTTGGCCGGTGGCGGCGTGATCATGCTACCGTCGTCCACAGAGGACTTCGCCAACCCGGAGATGCGGGCGATGATCGAGAAAACGCAGCAGTCGCCGGTCGCCGATTCCGAGGAGCGAGTGAAGTTCTTCAATCTGGCCTGGGATGCCATCGGCTCCGAGTTCGCCTCGCGCCACACCCAATACGAGATGTTCTACTCTGGCGCGACTTTCGTCACTAAAGGTGCTTCGTTCCGAACCTTCGACTGGAAGCAGAGCACCGGTCTACTGGACAGCTTCGCTTCCCAGTATGAACTGAAAGACGAAATCTGAGCCGGCTAACAAGTACCTATCAACCGTGTTTGGCCGCAGCTACGCTGCGGCCTTTTTTATGTGCGCCAGGCATGGCGCGTAGCGTCTTGACTGGCGCTGTTCCGGTACGCGTGGTGGCGGCAAGATGACTTGACGGTGAGAGTACGCTATCGGCCCGGCAGAGGGAACGATTAGCCGAATGGCAAGGGTGTCCATCGCGATATGGAATCCTAAGGTAGCCGAAGGCAAAGCACTGGCTCGACGAACAAAAATCGCATAGGAGGCGGTCGACTTGGCTGATAAGTCGCATATCTTCAAAGCCCGGTATACTTGCGGCGGGTATAAGTGCGAAGGTCACGCGTCTTACCCTAGGAAGTCTGCCAGCCCGCCACTAGCTACCAGCGCCGCGAGGTGTTGGGGTCTGCTGGCAGAACTCAGCAGCGGTCATCGTAGGCCTGTCACCATAGGCTCAAGGAGCGAAACTGTTTGAAGGACGGAAACCCCGAGTTCTCGATGACGCAACAACACACCGACAAGTCGGCTGTGATGCTGGCTGCCGATCTCTATCCCAAAGGATAGTATCCGCTTGGTAAGCCGTCGGTGGTCCCAGCGGTCACGGTGGATGACGACCCGTTTCAAGGAGCTCAACTCCATCCTGCGTGGTTGGTTGAACTACTATCGCCCACCTTGAAGTAACCGGCATGTTGCAGGAGTTGGATGGCTGGCTACGCCGTCACCTGCGCAAGATCCTGTGGCGTCAATGGAAGCGGGTGTCTACGCGCGCGAAGATGCTGATGCGGCGAAAACTGGAAGAAGCACGGCCAGGATCAGCGAGACCAATGGTCGCGGTCCTTGGTGGATAGCGGGTGCCTCGCATATGAACCAGGCGCTGCCGAGATGGCGGTTCGAGCGGTTGGGTCTGATCTTGCTCATGGTTCTGTATCGTCGTCTCAGGAGTACAACATGAACCGCAGTATACGGAACCGTACTTACGGGGGTGTGGGAGGACGGCGGGTCAAACCCGTCTCCTATGTGATGCAAACGGAAGCGCGGGCAGAGCTAGAAACTGCGCCGCGCGTGCAGCCCGCGACGAATATGAGCGAAAGCGCTAATTCCCGGCCAAGGCTTAACGCTGATCGAGCTCTGCCTTGGTGAGGTAGCTGGCAAGGCTTGAGGCGCGATCACCGTTGCCGACCAGCCGGTTGAAGGTTGTCGCCATCGCCAGGAACTGATCATGATCCAAGCCGGTAAAGAGAACATCGTTCACCTGGCGCTGAACGGGTACCAGGCTCTCGAGTGCTTCACCGCCCAGTTCGGTCACTTCGAGCTGGACGCGACGGGCGTCGTCCGGATCCTTTCGCTTGATCAGGTAGCCTTTCTTCGCGAGCTTGTTGGTCTGCAGCGTAATAAAGGCGCCGCTAAGGTGCAGGTGCTCCGCGAGGCTGTTGACGTGGACGGTACCGGTTTGCTGCAGATAGGCAGTGGCGATCAGGCAGGTATACTCGATGCCGGTCAGATCGATCAGTTTTCCGAACTCGCTGCGGATCGCCTCCAGCTTGCTAGAAAAAGCAAACATGTTATGGATGAACTGGCGAAAACTCCGATCACTGTGATCGTCATCCAGTAATGACGGCAGGGTGACTGTTTTGCCCTTAGAGGGCGTTTCTGACTTTTTAGCGATGGCCATGCATGCAACACCTTAATATTTTATTGATAGCTATGTATGTTAGCTAATGCTCGGGCCAAGTCAATGATAGGTCTGATAGGGCAGCAGCCTACCGAGAACTATTGTTTGTCATTGGTTAGTTACTGGAGCATGAGCCGTGATGCGGAGGGTATTCAGGCCAAGCATGGATATAGTTACAGGATCGTTTACGGGGAAGGTGTGAACAAGTCCGGTCCTTGGGAAGATTACATACATTATGACCTGCTCCCCACTTTCTAATCCATGCTGGCCCTAGTAATTTTCATCACAGACTAGCATCCATGACGTCGGCGGCGGTCGGGTTGTTGGTGATGTTTTGGCGAACACAACCTTACCCCTTCTCGCCGCCGCACTCCTCACTTTCACGCTAATCTGCGATGAACCAAAATTAAGGCCAAACTAAACGGGTGGTGTCAGTTCCGGATTGTTGCTGGGGTTGGACGGGAGTCGTGACGAGCATAGAGCCTCAGTCTCAGCTTAGGCGCTATGAGATGGCACTCTCCGATTTGATCGTCCGCCAGGCCAGGGCGACCGGAAAAACCTACAACCTCCCTGATACCTACGGCCTGGGACTGGTCGTGTCTCCCACTGGTGGCAAGTCCTGGCACTTGCGCTACTTGTGGCTCGGCAAGCAGAAGCGCATGTTGCTCGGCACTTATCCCAAGGTCGGGCTGCGTCAGACGCGTGCCCTGCGTGATGAGGCTCGCGAGCTGCTGGCCAAAAGCATCAACCCCCATACCGACCGCAAGCAAAAACGCCGGGCCGTGCGCCTGGCGGACGAGCATACGTTCGAGGCGGTCTTTCAGGCGTGGGTCGAGCATCGCCGCAAGGAACTCAAGGAAGGACGCCAGAGCTCCCTATCGCAGATCCTGCGCATCTTCGCCAAGGATGTGACCGAACGGGTAGCCTGGAGAGGCGTCGCGCGTTATCTACGAGCTGAAACCCGATACCCGATCGTTCATCCAGCGGACGCCTTCCATCATTCCACCGAACGGATAGAGGTGGTAACGGATATCTCCAAGGTTTTGCCCCGCCATGCCGGTGCCAAGATCGTTCCAATAGCGATCGGCGACGGACTGGCGCAGAAGGTTGGTCAACGACAGGCCATATCGCCGGACGATTGCCGTGGATGTTTCGACTCCGAACTGTTTCGCATATCGAAGAAGCTTCCCCACCTGTGCCGGTCCCGGTACGCCGATACGAACGGGCGCGTCAATGCCTTCATCGCGTAGCCGTTGAGTCCAGTGAAGGACGGCATCGGTATCGAAACCGAACTGGGTGGTTATCTCCACCGTGCAGCCGCTGTCCCGAAGAAAGTGATGCTTCCATTTAAGTGATCGCCAGAGGGTCTCCGTATCGATCTTCGGGTGCCCTTCGGGATAGCCGACGATCCCGACATGACGAATGGAGTGACGTTGCAGCACCCCGCTTGCAAAGAGCGCCGGCGAATCCCTGTACGGGCCTGCAGGCGTGGAAGGATCTCCCCCTACGAAAATGAAGCGTGACGGGCTGGCGGCCTGGTTGAGCAGATCAAGCAGGTTTTCGAGATCTCGTTCGGAGCAAAGGCGGCGAGAAGAGATGATCGGGACGGGCTCGAATCCGCACGCCCGTATGACTCGGGCGGCATTGACGCGCTGACCGTGGTTTTCATTTCCCAGAAACGCGATGTTGATCGGAGTGCCCGGCGGAATCTGCGACGCAGACATCTCGACCTGACGGATGTCCTTACCCGTCACTTCAAGCGTATATGCCGTTGCTTGCTGCTGGTTTTGGGGATGTGTCACGCTCCCCGTATTAACTGTACGCATTGGTCGCCTTCCCAGAAATTATTTCATAACCGGTTGAGTATTTGATCGAGATGCTGTCGACCAGGCGTGCGAAACACCCGTTACAGACCGGTGGGCCGTGCTCAGTAGGGCGGTATGAACTGGCGCAAAATCAGTGTCACGGCATAGGTCGTCGCGACGCTGAGGAGCCAGATCAACAACAGCCAGCCAAGCCGCCTGCGGGTTTCCCGTTTCATCGTTTAATGGTATCCGTCATCGGCCTGGACCTTGCCGCGAAACACATAGTAGGACCAGGCCGTGTAGGCCAAAATGATGGGGATAATTAGCAGCGCGCCGACCAGTGCAAATCCCTGGCTGGACGGCGGGGAGGAGGCCTCCCAAATGTCGATGTCCGGCGGGATCACGTTCGGCCAGAGGCTGATGCCGAGGCCCAGGTAACCCAGCGCTATCACGATTAGTGTCATGACGAAGGGGGTCGCTTCGCCATGCCTGATCGATCGCAGCAGGAAAATGCAGCAGGTTGCCGTCAGCAGGGGCAGCGGCGCCAGCCAGAAAAAGTTGGGGAGGCTGAACCAGCGTGCGGCGATCTCGGGGTGTTCGAGCGGTGTCCAGACGGAGATCACGAGGATGAAACACATCAGCACCCAGGTCAGAGGCCGGGTCAGTTCGCGCATCCGCTGCTGGAGTGCGCCGTCGGTCTTCAGTATCAGCCAGCTGGAGCCCAGCAGGGCATAGGTCGCGATCAGGGCGACGCCACAGAACAGCGCGAAGGGGTTGAACCAGTCCCAGGCGCCGCCGGCGAAAGCCTTGTCCTCGACCGGAATGCCGCCGATATAGGTCCCCAGGATAACCCCCTGGAACAGCGTTGCCGTCAGGGAGCCGCCGAAGAAGGCTTTGTCCCAGAGGTGACGGCTGCGGTCGCGGGACTTGGCGCGTGCCTCGAACGCGACGCCACGCAGTATCAGTCCCAGCAGCATCAGTACGATGGGTATATACAGCGCGCTCAGCACGACCGAGTACGCCAGCGGGAAGGCCGCCATGAGACCGGCACCCCCGAGGACCAGCCAGGTTTCGTTGCCGTCCCAAACCGGCGCCACGCTGGCCATCATGCGCACCCTGTCCGTTTCGGACGGGACCATGGGAAAAAGGATGCCGACGCCAAGATCGAATCCGTCTGCTATCACGTAAAGCATGACGCCGATCAGGATGATGACGGCCCAGATCAGTGCGGTATCGACGCCCATCTCAGGCACCTCCGGTTATAGCGGGTGGGGTTGTGACGACGTTCATGGGAATATCCTGCGTTGCGGTCAGTGGCTGGCGTCGTTGGCCGGTCCCGCCTTGATCAGGCGTAGCATATAGCGGATGCCGGCACCGAAGATCAGCACATAGACCAGGACGAATAACACCAGCGTGATGGACATTTCGGTTGTCGCGTGCGGCGTCGCGGCGTCGGCCGTGCGCAGCAAGCCGTAGACCACCCAGGGCTGGCGCCCGAGCTCGGTCGTGAACCAGCCGGCAAGCAGCGCAACGAGTCCTGCCGGTCCCATTGACAGCGCGAATCGATGCAGCGCCCGGTTGTCATACAGCGTATTTCTGTACCAGTTCCAGCTGCCCCAGAGCCCGAGCAGCAGCATCAGGATGCCGAGGCTCACCATGACCCGGAACGACCAGAAGACGGCTGCCGCGTTGGGACGCTCATCGGCCGGGAAGTCAGAGAGCCCCGCAAAGGTTCCGTTCCAGCTATGGGTCAGAATCAGGCTGCCCAGGTGGGGAATCCCGACTGCCAAGCGAGTGGTTTCCGTCTCATTGTCCGGCCAGCCGAACAGCAGTAGTGGAACTCCTTCGCCGTGGGTTCCGTTTTGCCAGTGCCCTTCCATTGCCGCAACTTTGGCAGGTTGATGCTCGAGCGTGTTGAGACCGTGAAGATCGCCCATGAACATCTGCAGGGGCGCCGTTAGGGCGAGCATGCCGATGGCCATGGCCAGCATCTTGCGGATGGCGGGGGAGTCGTTGCGTCTGCGCAGATGCCAGGCCGCACTAGCCCCGACCATCAGGGCGGTGCTGAGAAAGGCGGCCAGCACCATATGTACCAGGCGATAGGGGAACGACGGGTTGAAGATGATCGCCAGCCAGTCGGTCGGGATCGCCTGACCGTCGACAATCTCGTACCCGGCGGGCGTCTGCATCCAGCTGTTCGACGCCAGAATCCAGGTGGCCGAGATGACGGTGCCAATCGCGACCATCATCGTCGCGAAGAAATGCAGCCTGTTGCCCACCTTATTCCAGCCGAAGAGCATCACGCCGAGGAAGCCGGCCTCGAGGAAAAAGGCCGTCAGTACCTCGTAGGTCAGCAACGGCCCCGTGATGCTGCCGGCAAAATTGGAAAAGCCACTCCAGTTGGTGCCGAACTCGTACGCCATCACCAGACCGGATACGACCCCCATACCGAAGTTGAGGGCAAAAATACGGCTCCAGAAACGGTAGAGCTGTTTGTAGACGGATTTGCCGGTGCGCAGCCAGTAGCCTTCCAGGACGGCCAGGTAACAGGCCAGCCCGATGGTGATCGCCGGAAAGACGATATGAAAGGACACGGTGAAGCCAAACTGGATGCGAGCCAGTAGCAGTGCTGTTTCGTGCATCAGAAGGGTCCCGGTTCTCTATTTGCGTTGGGTCAGGAAGGTCGTTTCCTTGGAAGCCGAGACTTGCTGACCCGCGAAACTGAACGTCAACGCGGAACGTGGTTGCTCGATATCGATTCCGCATACCCGATACGGCAGCCAGGTCGAATTGCTTTCGTTCAGGTCGATGTTTTCGGCACCGAACAGCCTGAACCGGCCCGGTCCCTGAACCGAGACGCTGATCAGCGATTGCTCTTCGGCAAAACCTTCAACCTTGACGCGATAGTTGTTGCAGACGGTATGTTCATCCATTTGGGTGAAGAGTGCGCCACGGTCCCGGCGGATTTCGACCAGCAGTTCGGTGGTGCCGGCAAAGCCCCAGAGTACGCCGCCGAAGGCTGCGATAATCACGGCGCCGTAGCCGGCCAGCCGGGGGCGCATCAGGCGGTATTTTTCGCCGGCGAATTCGGCTTCGGACGCGAAGCGGATCAGCCCGGTCGGGCGTTTGAGTTTTGTCATCACGTCGTCGCAGGCATCGATACAGGCCGCACAGTCGATGCAGGCCGCCTGCAGGCCGTCGCGGATGTCGATGCCGGTCGGGCAGACCTGGACGCAGAGTCCGCAGTCGACGCAATCGCCGCTGTCGGGGCCGGCATTGCGACGGCTCGCGCGGGGTTCGCCGCGGCCCTGGTCATAGCTGACGGTGCGGGTTTCCCGGTCGAACATCACGCCCTGGAAGCGTGAATAGGGACAGGCGTGCAGGCAGATCTTCTCACGCACGAGCCCGGCATTGGCGTAGGTCAGCGCAGCCATGATCAGGATCCAGCCCCAGAGTGCGGGCGACATCTCCAGATTCACCGCGTCGGCGACAATGTCCCGGATCGGCACAAAATATCCGGTGAAGGTGACAGCGGTGGCGGTGGCCAGCAGGATCCAGAGCCCGTGCTTGGTGATACGGCGCAGCAGTAGTTCACCCTTTATCGGCTGGTGCTCCTGCCGGGCGCGCTGGCTGGCGCGACCCTCGGTGAACTGCTCGATGCGGATGAAGAGCCAGGTCCAGATACTCTGCGGGCAGGCGAAGCCACACCAGACACGTCCCCAGGCCACAGCGAGAAAGAACAGCAGGCTGGCACCAGCGATCATCAGTCCGGCCAGAAGCGGCAGGTCATGCCAGGACAGGACGCTGCCGAACAGGTTGATGCGGCGCTGCTCGAACGAGAACAGCAGCCAGGGCTGACCGTCGATCTGTACCCAGACCAGGCCGAAAAACAGCGCCAGCAGCGGCCAGCTGGTCAGTCGGCGCCAGTTCTGGAAGCGCCCTTCGGTAAGGCGTACATGAAACTTGCCATCCTGTGCAAACGGAGGCGTATAGTCTTGCACAACGTCGATTTTTTCCATGGCAGCGGTCCGCAAGTGTGAAGTTGGGTGCAGCTTACCTTGGTGAATTGAATGGGATCAGGTATAAAAAAAATAAATACGATAGGGACAGAATCGATGGAACATCGTTACCAACAACTGGAAAGCTGGCTGTTGCAGGGCATACGGGAGCAGCGCTGGCGGCTTGGTGAACGGCTGCCATCGATTCGCACTTTGTGCCAGACACAAGGCGTATCGAAGGCGACGGTGCAGCATGCACTGCAGCGGCTGGAGGCGCAGGGACTGGTCGAGGCCCGGCCGAAGGCCGGGTATTTCGTTACCCTGCAGCCGAGGTCGATCAGGGCGCCGCGCAGCCTTACCCAGGCTGAAGCGCCCCGGCCGGTAACGGTCAGCGAACTGTTTCTCGATATCATGCGCCGCAGCGCCGCCTTCGACCTGCTGCCGGACCTGCACGCCGGCACGACACCGCCGGGCATAGTGGCGCTGAATCGCGCCCTGGGGCGTGCGCTGCGTCGCCAGAAAGGCGACGATCACCAGTACTACGATGCACCGGCGGGGGATCTGGCGCTGCGCGAACAGCTGTCGCTGCATGCGGCGCGCCGCGGCTGGACGGTACTGCCGGAGCAGCTTTGTATCACCTCGGGGTGCCAGCATGCGCTGTTCCTGGCGCTGATGGCCTGCTGTCGGCGCGGCGATGTGGTGGCGGTCGAGTCGCCGGGCTTTTACGGCGTGCTGCAGCTGCTGGAACAGCTGGAGCTGCAGGTGATCGAGGTGCCGAGTTCGAGCGAGCGGGGCATGGACATTGACGCGCTGGAGACTGCGCTGGGGCGCTGGGACATCAGGGCCTGCGTCGTTTCGCCGGCCTTTGCCACGCCCGGCGGCGCCCTGATGCCGGAGGACGCGCGCCGGCGCCTGCTGGCGCTGGCAGACCGGCATGACCTGGCGATCATCGAGGATGATATCTACGCCGATACCGCCTTTGGCCAGGTGCCCGATCCGCTGAAGGCGCTGGACAGCGCCGACCGCGTGATACTGTGCAGTTCCTTTTCCAAAAGCCTGTCCCGCGACCTGCGCCTGGGCTGGGTGTCCGGCGCACGCTGGCATCAGCAGATCCTGCACCTGAAACTGGTGACGCAGCTGGCCAGCAGCCGCTATCAGCAGCAGGGCGTCGCCGAGTTCATGCGTGACGGCAGCTACGCGACCCACCTGCGCCGTCAATGCAACGCCTTGCGCACGCAACGGGACCGCCTGATCGCATCCTTGCATGCCTGGCCCGGGGAGATTCGCGTCAGTACACCGCTCGGTGGTCTGGCGGTCTGGCTGGAACTGCCCGAGTCGGTCGACACCCTCGCTGCCTATCCGGCGGCGTTGCAGCAGGGGGTGGTGATCACCCCCGGTCCGCTGTTCTCGGTCTCCGGGCAGTTCCGCAATTGTCTGCGTATCAGCTACGCGCATCCCTGGGACGATCGCCGGATCGCGGCGCTGGGTCAGCTGCCGGCACTGTTGCTGGGCCGGTGATCGCGTATCTGTACCGATCGTAATTAAATTTTTTGAGCCTGCACCTGCTGAATCGGTTTCATTAGTCTGGCGCCTTTCCATGCGAAACTTCAGGAGCGGACAGAATGTACCGATACGATGAGTACGACCGCGCATTGGTCCAGGCGCGGGTCGAGCAGTTCCGCGACCAGGTGGCGCGGCGTATCAGTGGCGAGCTGAGCGAAGAGGAGTTTCTGCCGCTGCGGCTGCAGAACGGGCTTTACCTTCAACGTCATGCCTACATGCTGCGGGTGGCCATTCCCTATGGCACGCTGTCGACGGCGCAACTGCGGACCCTGGCCCGGATTGCCGACGAATACGATCGCGGTTACGGCCATTTCACCACGCGGCAGAATATCCAGTTTAACTGGATCGAGCTGGAGCGGGTGCCGGATATTCTGCAGCTGCTGGCCGATTCGCAGATGCACGCGATTCAGACCTCCGGTAACTGCGTACGCAATATCACCACCGAGGCCTTTGCCGGCGTTGCCGACGACGAGCTGCTGGATCCGCGTCCGCTGGCCGAGATTCTGCGGCAGTGGTCCACGGTCAATCCCGAGTTTCTTTACCTGCCGCGCAAGTTCAAGATCGCCATTTCGTCGTCCGGGACCGACCGTGCGGCCCTGCGTGCGCACGATATCGGTCTTTACCTCTACCGCGGCGATGATGGCGAGATGCTGTTGCGCGTGATGGCCGGGGGCGGGCTGGGGCGTACGCCGATCCTCAATGAAGCGATCCGTGAAGCGCTGCCGTGGCGACACCTGCTGACCTATGTCGAGGCGGTACTGCGGGTCTATAACCGCTACGGGCGCCGGGACAACAAATACAAGGCGCGGATCAAGATACTGGTCAAGTCCCTGGGTGTCGAAGCCTTTGCGGCCGAGGTCGAGCGGGAGTGGCAACAGATCCGCGACGGCGCCGGCGAACTGACGGTCGAGGAGTACGAGCGGGTCGCCGAGGGGTTTGCATCACCGAACTACCTGCGACTCGATGCCCTGGATCCGGAGTACGGCGCCTGGCTGGCGCGGGACCCGGCCTTTGCCCGCTGGACGCAGACCAATACCCGGCCGCACAAGGTCACCGGTTATACCTCTGTCGTGCTGTCGACCAAGCCGGTTCAGGATGTCTCGCCGGGGGATGCGACGGCAACCCAGATGCGTGCCGTTGCCGACCTGGCGGATCGTTACGGCTTCGGCGAACTCAGGGTGACGCACGAGCAGAACCTGGTACTGCCGGATATCCGCAAGGGCGATCTCTATCTGGTCTGGCAGGCGCTCGGGGATATTGGCCTGGCGACGCCCAATGTCGGCCTGCTGACCGATGTGATTTCATGCCCCGGCGGCGATTACTGCAGCCTGGCCAGCACCCGTTCGCTGCCGGTGGCCAAGGCGATCCAGGCGCGCTTCGACGACCTCGATTATCTGCACGATCTCGGCGAACTCAGCCTCAATATCTCCGGTTGCGTCAATGCCTGCGGACACCATCATATCGGCAACATCGGCATCCTCGGTGTCGACCGCAAGGGCGAGGAGTATTTCCAGATCACCATCGGCGGGGCCCAGGGCAAGGCCAGCGCGCTCGGCAAGGTGATCGGGCCCTCGGTCCGTGCCGAGGAGGTGCCGGATGTGATCGAACGCTTGCTGGCGACTTATCTGCATTATCGCGAGGTCGAGGAAACCTTCATCGAAACCCTTGAGCGTATCGGCCTGCAACCGTTCAAGGAGGGGGCCTATAACCGGAGCCGAACGCTGGAGGAGGTAAGCGCATGAACAATCTGATCAAGATCGTCGAGGGTGAGGCCAGGGTGGTTGAACGGGATCCCTGGGAAATCCGGGATGCCGACGACGCCACGGTGACGGATAACAGCATTCTGCCACTGGATCGCTGGCAGGCGCTGACAGACGGCGCCAAGGCCCGGGCGGCTGTGCTGCTCGATCCCGATGACGATCCCGAGGCCCTGCTTCCCTGGCTGGACCGGATTGAACTGATTGCGCTGGCGTTTCCGAGCTTTCGCGACGGCAGGGCTTATACCCAGGCCGTGCTGCTGCGTTCGCGCCTCGGGTTCGCGGGAGACCTGCGCGCGGTGGGCGACGTGTTGCGCGATCAGTTGGCGGCGATGCGCCATTGCGGCTTCAGCTCATTCGCGGTGCGCGAAGACCGCTCCGCGGAAGACGCGCTGAAGGGGCTACGCCACTTCGACCAGATCTATGCCCGTTCGGTGCTGAATCCTGAACCGCTGTTCAGGCGACGGGGCGCCGCGGGCGCATAGGCCGGGAGCCTGTCGGACCTGACACTGATCGACTGTGGAAAAGCCCGACAGGCTACTGGGATTGGGTCCTGAAAGCCGGCAATGACCTTGACGACAACCGCATTGCCGGCCAGCTTGATCTAAGTAAGTAAAGTTCACTTAAGTAACGGCGTCCCTTCGTGGCTGGGCTCTGCTGTTTGCAGGCAGAGCCTTTGCCTCGAAGTGTCCTGCGATACCGGGGTAATTCCTAACATCGGCAGCCCGCAGTGCGGTGGACGCCTGAGATCCTGCCAAGCGTTTAGCCTCGGGACACCATCGTCTTCGGCTTAGTATCGCAGCTATCGACCAGGGCGCGTGCGCGGTCGTACACCGCCTGGGCCGGCATGGACTGGGCGCTCAGGTCGGCGATATAGCGGTCGATCACTTCATCGAGCACCGGCTGCCACTGCGGATTCCGCGCCGAGTCCTCGATTTGGTGAATGCTGTGACCGCTGTCGATCGCCTCCTGCAGGGCCAGGGCGTCCAGTTCGTCCAGCTTTCTGCCCATGGTCGTGGCCCAATTCAGGCCGCTGTTGCGATCGATGACGGCCTTGAGGTCATCGGGCAGGCGCTCGCAGCTAGAGCTGTTCATCGTCGTGATGAAGGAGAGGGTGTAGAGGCTGATGGCCGTGTGATGGGTCAGCTGTTCGTTGAGCCGGAAGTCCTTCATTGCCTGCCAGGGAAAGGCGACGCCGTCGATGACGCCGCGTTGCGCAGCGGTGTAGGTTTCGGGTGCCGGCATCCCGACCGGCTGGGCGCCGAGCGAGGTCAGCAGTTCGCCGACGACGGTGGTCGCCCGGCGGATACGCAGGCCGTTCAGGTCGTCCGGGGACAGCACCGGCTTTTCGCGAGTATGGATGTGGCCCGGGCCGTGGGCAAAGAAGAACAACGGGTGGGTGTCCTGGTATTCGTTGCCGATCAGACTCTCGTCATAGAGGCCCTGCAGCACGTAGCTGGCATTCTCGGCGGTCTTGACGATACCGGGCAGCTCGATCATCTGGGTCAGCGGGAAGCGTCCGGCGGTGTAGCCCTGCGCCGTGACGGCGATATCAGCCACGCCACTGACGGTGGCGGCGTAGCTTTGCGGCGCCTTGGCCAGCGTTTGCGCCGGGTAGATATCGACGGTGATACGCCCGTCGGATTCCGTGTGAAGCGTTTCGGCCCAGTCGCTGATGACCTGGTCAACACTCGAGCCGGTGGGCCAAAAGTGCGCCAGTCGGAAGCGGTATTCGTCGGCCGGAGCATGGCAAGCGGCGCCGAGTAGCAGAGCGCAGGCGAGGGAATTCTTGAGTTTGTTCATGTCGGTTACCTTTTTATTGTTGTTTGACGGGGTCGGTCAGAGGTCCAGTACCAGCAGCGGGCTTTTCGAACGCGAACAGCAGGGCGTGAACTGGTCGTTGAGGGCCTGTTCGGCCGGCGTCAGATACTGGTCGCGATGCTCCGGCTCGCCCTTGAGCACCCGCGTCAGGCAGCTGCCGCAGATACCCTGCTCGCACGAAACCGGAATCTCCACGCCCTGAGCGGCCAGAGCCGTGACGACGGTCTGGCCCGGCGCTACCGGGTAGACCTGGCCGCTGCTGGCGAGCCTGACCTCGAAGGGTGCATCGGTCTCGCCGGGTTCGACCTTGGCCGAGAAGGACTCGTAGTGCAGGCGCGCCTCGTCCCAGCCCCGTTCCCGGGCCGTGGTCAGCACGTACTCAAGAAAGCCGCCGGGGCCACAGACGTAGAGGTCGAGATCGGGCGCCGGTGCCACCAGCAACGCCGGAACATCAAGTCGCTGCGACGCCGGGCCGTCGTCGAAATGGAAAGAGACGCGGTCTCCGAACGGCGCCTCGCGCAACTGCCGGTGAAAGGCGGCGCGTGCCTGTGAACGTCTGCAGTAGTGCAGCTCGAAATCACTGTTCTGGCGGGCCAACTGGTGCACCATACTCAGCAGCGGCGTGACGCCGATACCGCCTGCCAGCAGCAGGCTGCGGCGAGGGCTTGTCGCGAGCGGGAAGAGGTTCCTCGGAGCGCTGATCCGCAGCCGGTCCCCTTCCTGGATCTCGTCGTGCAGCTCGAGGGACTCGACCCTGCGCGCCAGGGCGCCGAGCAGCAATTCGGCTTCGAGCCGCGCGACCATCTGGCCGACGCAGACGTGGATGCCATAGCCGAAGCCGACATGGCCGATGGTCTTGCGCTGGATATCGAAGCGGTCGGGGTCTTCCCACTTGCGCGGATCGCGGTTGGCGGAGGCCAGGAACAGCAGCACCTTCGAGCCTTCAGGGATGGGAACCCCCTCGACCTCTACGTCCCGGTTGGTGGTGCGCAGGAATGTCTGCACCGGCGAGGCGTATCGCAGCACCTCCTCGAAGGCGGAGCGCAGCAGCGACGGGTTTTCCCGCAGCGCCTGCCACTGCTCGGGATTGCGGGCAAAGCACAGCAGGGCATTGCCGAGGCCGAAGATGGTGGTGTCGAGTCCCGCCGTCAGCAGCGAGCGTACCAGCAGCGCCGCCTCGTCATGACTGATCTTGCCGGCGTCAGCCTCGGCGTAGATCTGGGCGCCGAAACCGTCCGGCGTCAGGGCCTTGCTGCAGGAGGCGGCCTTCGATCCGGCGACTGCCAGTCGAACCTTCACCTTCAGCATGTCCGACATCGGCGAGATGGTGTTTTTGCCCAAGCTGCTGAGGCGACTGAGGGAGGTGGCGCCGGAGGTGAACATCAAGACGGTGGCGATGCCGCCGAACCTGTTGGAACAGGCGATGGAAGCCGGCGGGGTGGACCTGGCCGTAGGTTATTTCCCGGACCTGACGAAGCACCGCTTCTATCAGCAGCGGCTGTTCCGCCATGCCTTCGTCTGCATCGCGCGGGCCGATCATCCGGATATCGGCGAGACGCTGAGCCTCGAGCAGTTCCTCCGGATTCCCCATGCCGTGGTCTCGCCGGAAGGACGCAGCCAGGAAATCTTCGACCGGTTGCTGGAGCGCGAAGGGCTCAAGCGCCGGGTGCTGCTGAGCATCCCGCATTTCATGAGCATCCCCTTCATCGTCACCAGCTCCGACCTGATCGTGACGCTGCCGCGGGCGGTGGGGACCTCCTTCGCACAACTGGCCAACATCAAGCTGCTCGACCCGCCGTTCGAAAACCCCACTTTCGACCTCAAGCAACACTGGCACGAGCGCTTCCACCAGGATGCGGCCAACCGCTGGATCCGCGGTTTGTTCTATGAACTTTTTTCAGAGCAAGAACCGATGCGCGTGGGAGTCCCCCGGACGGGTACCGAGCCTTGGGAAGTCTGATACTTCGACAGTGGCTTCCAGTCGTCTCGCAACAGCCTTTCAAGGTTTGAGGTCTGTAGAATGCACTAGTGGTATTTGTTGGGCCGGATCCGCCCAAAAGCGGCCACCTGTCCAAGTAGTCAACTTGCTGCCTTAACCATCGTCGCTTGCTGAAGACCATCGGCTACATCCCGCCGGCAGAACGGGAAATGGAGGACTATCGCTAACGGGAGGAATCAGGTGATATTGCCTGAGGCAGAAACAATCTGTCTCCGAAGAACCCGGGGCGGTTCAGGTACCGGGACAGCGACTACTTCTTCCTGAAGAGCAAAGCGGCATTTCCCGGTAAAGCGCGATGAACCATAGAAAAGCCGGGGTTGGACTTCATTCCACTACCGGGACCACCCCTCCGGGACCATCGACATTGACGAGGGTTTCTCCTTCGCCGAGACGCACAAAGACGTAGTGAACATCATCGCCCCCTTCGAGTACCTGGGCCCGATGGATCACCCGCCGCGGGAAATAGGCATAGTCGCCTTTGCCAATCTCGAAGGAGTGCTCGCCGTTTTCACCGTAATCGACACGAATTCGACCCGAGAGCATATACATCACGCTGTCGAACTCCTTATGATGATGCCACTGGCTTGGCGCATCGAGTGCCGTAACGTGGCACTCGCCAACCCAAAGCGGGCCTGCCTCCAGAGCCTTCTTGCGATTCTGCCCTGGCGTCTGCGGGCCTTGGGTAAGCTGCTCCGCTTTGATGACGCCGATCTGTTCAAATATTCCTCTGCTCATGTCTACTCCTCTCATCAGTAGGGTCGCGCCTGCCTTGATAGCCGCGAATTTCAGAGTATTCTGGTTGAATGAAGATAACTGGACATTTATTGTCGCCAAACAGACAAACTGAAATTCTTCCTTTCGAGACCGCTTCGCGTCCGATCGTCGGATTCGCCCGTGACTACCCGACGGGCCTGTCTTCAGGCATGCACAGTCACCCAAGAGCGCAGTTGCTCTACGCGACCTCAGGGGTCATGCGAGTGGATACGCAAGACTCCAGCTATCTTGTGCCACCGACAACCGCACTCTTTCTCCCCGCCTCTGTGGAGCACGCCATCAGAATGGACGGCCCGGTTGCGATGCGTGCGCTGTTCATGTTGGAGGAGGTCGCTCAGCGCGTGGCAAAGGTGGCCAAGGTCATTGCGATATCGGGTCTGCTGCGTGAACTCATTCTTGCGGTCTGTGCCGAGGGGGTGGAGTGGGAGCGCGAAGGCAGGGGAGATCATCTGGCAGCGTTGGTGTTGGATGAGATCGGCAAGGCGGAGCCGCTTCCACTCGGTCTGCGATGGCCAACTGACGCACGCCTCCGACAAGTGTTGGAGGAACTGTTGAAGTGTCCGCACGACAGACGCAATCTTGAAGAGTGGGCGGATGTCGCCAATACGTCGAGCCGTACGCTTGCCCGATTGTTCCGGACGGAAACGGGAATGAGCTTTCGACAATGGCGCCAGCAGGCGCGTTTGACGGCGGCACTCAGTGTCCTGTCCACTGGGGCAACTCCCACCCGGGCGGCTGCTATCGCGGGCTTTGATTCGGTCCCCGCTTTTGGTGCTGCGTTCCGTGGGCTGTTCGGAATCACACCGGGCCAGGCGCGGGGCCACTATTTCGGTGCTCACGACAAATAAACAGGTCTTGTCCGATTGGCGATAGAAATTGTCAGGTTTCTATCCGTCCCGTCAATTAGAGTGTCTTTAGGCTGAATAATACGGTGACCTCCATCCGTTAATCTCAGCCAGAACTATTGCAGAGGAGACACCTATGGATTTATCGAATTGGCGTGGTGCCCCCCGACCTGAGCGGGTGACCCTACAAGGGAAATATGTACGGCTGGAACCGCTCAGCGAAGCAACGCACGGGGCGGACCTGTTTTCCGCTGCGGTCGAGCCCGGCGCGGATGACCGGTTTCGTTATCTGCCTGACACGACCCCTCCAGACTATCCGACCTTTGCCGACTGGCTGCAAAAATCGGAAGCATCGACCGACCCGATGTTTTTTGCGGTTATCGATATGCGGACCGGCCGTGCCGAAGGGCGCCAGGCACTGATGCGCATTGATGCGGACAACGGGGTTGCCGAGGTTGGTCACATACTGTGGTGTCCTGCAATCGCACGCTCAAGGGTGTCGACCGAGGCGATTTTTCTGATGGCGCAGTATATCTTCGACGAACTCGGTTACCGCCGCTTCGAATGGAAATGCCACAATCACAACCTACCGTCGAAACGCGCTGCAGAGCGGTTCGGTTTCGTCTTCGAGGGTATTTTCCGCAATCACCTGGTGGTGAAGGGCAAAAGTCGCGACACAGCCTGGTTCGCGATGACGGATGACGATTGGAAATTGGTAAAGCCTGCCTACCTGGCCTGGCTAGATCCGGAGAATTTCGATTCAAACGGACAGCAGCGCTCCAAACTGGCGACCGCCGCCGCCACCCGGTCATAACATAGTCAGGTTGCCAACCCCTCGGTGTTGGCACCGGCCGGCAGGCGTAATGGACAGTCCCGGTCGGTCACGGAGCCATATGACCTGAAAAACTCATTCGGACGACGGCAGACGGGCAACAGGTGGCCGGCATCTACCGGCGCTTCTGGAAGCCCGACAATTGGTACTACTCGATGTTCGATGACGGCATGGGAGTCATGCCTACTGCAGTGGTCGCCGGTAATTGAGCAACAGCTAGAGCAACCGTGTACCTTGGCCGTGTGTGCGGGGCGCTTCTTGAGAGTTTGGAAGGCAAAAGGGACCGTTGATCGGGTACCCGTACTGGCTGCGACTCAGCTCATGCTTCGCGCAGGCTTGACGCTAGTATCCCACTGCGCTGGTTGTCGCCGGATCGGGCACAGGATTACAGGTCCACCGAAGTGCGACACCCGCCTATGCGGCCTGAAGGTATTCTTGGAATACCATTTCAGGCGCTGCTTGAACCCGAGGCATATTCGAGGCCTCAGGTTTAACCACTTCTCCGCCTGCCGGAGATCCTCGTCAGTGATCGTCCGCAGATGCGGACCCGATGATAAACTAACCCACCAATTAGGCTCTTCTTGGAACCCAAACGATAGGGGACGCCAGGCTTTACTTGCAAGTGAGGGCATCGATCAATGCCAGGGTATCAACCCGCACACGGGCTTACTGAGCAGGTCAGTGAGGCAGACGCTGGCATACCAAGTTCGCACAAGCCACAGCAGTCGGCTGAGGCGTTGAGGCAGTTTCACGTTATTAACCCGGGTTAATACATGATCCAGTCGGTCCCTGCACCGAGACATTGATCACTCTGCATCGGCTATCAGATACGGAGCCAGCAGGGATCTTTCACGATCAGGCACGCGTATCGGTTTTCTAGTTTCCATGTCCAGCGTCACGACGGTGGTGCGTGCCTGTACGCAGCACTGCTCGTTCTGCCACAGTTCCTGGACGAAGCGGATGGAGCTGTTGCCGATCTTTTCCACGGCGGTCCGCGCCGTCACCAGGGCGCCGCAGTGGAGCTCGAGGCTGAAGTCGACGGCGACAGTTGAAGCGTGAAGGCAACGACGTAGCGCGCTGTACAGTGGAGCGCCTGATGCGCCAGCTCGGGCTCAGGGGCGTGGTTCGCGGGCAAAAGCGGTTCTTGACCACTGTCGGCGATCCGGCCCAGGAGCGAGCACCGGACTTGGTGAAGCGGCAGTTTACCGCCATCCGGCTCGACCAGCTCTGGATAGCTGATTTCACCTATATGGCAACGTGGTCGGGTTTTATTTACGTTGCGTTCGTCATTGATGTGTATGCCCGCTGCATCCTTGGATGGCGGGTATCGACGACCATGAGGACGGATCTGGTACTGGATGCGCTGGAACAGGCGCCATGGGCTCGTAAGCATCCGCAGGAGCTGATTCATCACAGTGATCGCGGCAGCCAGTAGCTGTTTATCCGCTATACCGAGCGGCTGGCTGAAGTTGACATCGGCGCGTCAGTTGGTACAACCGGCGACTCATACGACAACGCCTTGGCGGAAACGATTATCGGTCTGTACAAGACCGAAGTGATCCATCATCGCGGCCCCTGGCGAGGCCGGGATGCGGTTGAATACGCCACTCTGGAATGGGTGGACTGGTTCAACAACCGCCGTCTGCTGGAACCGATCGGTCACATCCCTCCGGCAGAGCGGGAAAAGGAGTACTATCGCCAGTTGAATGAGTCAGGTGAGGCTGCCTGACACAGACAAAAATCGTCTCCGAAGAAACCCGGGGCGGTTCAGTCGCTACTACAAGGATTCGTATTCGTCGACCAACAGCAACACGACCTGAAAGCGTTTGAATGACGCTGCTTTGCGCTTCTATCAGCAGTTTGAGATCTTTGAGCCCTGTACGCATGATCCCATGCGCCTGTTCGTGCCGATGCGCGTGCTGCAAGAGATCTGAGGATGCTGGAACTGCAATGGCACTCTGCTTTGGGGACGAGGCGAATTTGACGCGGCGCAACCCATCACAGGTGCCAAGCGCACCTTCGTCTCGATTGGCAAATCACTGACTACGTTTTCGTCACCTTGTTTCCGCTAATCAGAGAAGAACCATAAAAAAGCAGCACCCTCGCAATAAGGGTGCTGCCAAGCGTCAGCAACAAAAGGGCCGAACTGTTGCTAAAGGATTACCGTCAATCACTTCATGGTGGGCATGGAGAACTCGGCGCCTTCGCGTACCCCGGCCGAAGGCCAGCGCTGGGTCACCGTTTTGCGCTTGGTATAGAAACGCACGGCGTCGGGGCCGTAGGCATGCAGGTCTCCAAACAGCGAGCGCTTCCAGCCGCCGAAGCTGTGGTAGGCCACGGGTACCGGCAGCGGCACGTTGATCCCGACCATGCCGACCTGGATGTGGTCGGAGAAGTAGCGCGCCGCCTCGCCGTCGCGGGTAAAGATACAGGTACCGTTGCCGTATTCGTGGGCATCGATCAGATCCATCGCTTCCTGCATGGTTTTAACACGGACCACCTGCAGCACCGGACCGAATATTTCCTCCTTATAGCTCACCATCTCCGGGGTCACGTTGTCGATCAGGGTGCCGCCGACGAAGAAGCCTTTTTCGTAGCCCTCGACCCGGGGGCTGCGACCATCGACAACCACCACTGCGCCTTGCTCTTCCGCTTTGTTGATATAGCCCACCACCTTGTCCTGGTGTTGCTTGGTGATTACCGGACCGAAATCATTGCTATTGTCGGTATAAGCCCCGACCTTGAGGGTCTTCATCGCCTGCTGCATCTTGGCGACCAGCGCATCGGCGGCGGCATCACCGACCGCAACGGCCACCGACAGCGCCATACAGCGCTCGCCGGACGAGCCGAAGGCGGCACCGAGCAGCTGATTGACGGCATTGTCCATGTCGGCGTCGGGCATCACGATGGCGTGGTTCTTGGCGCCCCCCAGGGCCTGGCAGCGCTTGCCGTTGGCGTTCGCCGTCGAATAGATATATTCGGCAATCGGCGTCGAGCCGACGAAGCTGACCGCCTGTATCCGCTCGTCGTGAAGCAGCGTGTCGACCGCTTCCTTGTCACCGTTGACGACGCTCAGTACGCCGTCCGGCAAGCCCGCTTCCTGCAGCAGCTGGGCAATGAATAGCGTCGAGCTGGGGTCACGCTCGGAGGGCTTGAGTACAAAGCAGTTGCCGCAGACGAGGGCCATCGGGTACATCCACAGCGGTACCATTGCCGGGAAGTTGAACGGGGTGATGCCCGCGACCACGCCCAGGGGCTGGAATTCGCTCCAGGAGTCGATATTCGGTCCGACGTTTTTGCTGTGCTCTCCCTTGAGCAGCTCGGGGGCGCCGCAGGCGTACTCGACGTTCTCGATACCCCGCTGTAGCTCGCCAGCGGCATCGTGGGCAATCTTGCCGTGCTCTTCACCGATCATCTGGCAGATCTTGTCGGCATTCTGCTCCAGCAGTTCCTTGAACCTGAACATCACCCGTGCGCGCTTGATGGCCGGGGTATTGCGCCAGGCGGGATAGGCGGCCTGTGCGGCCGCGATGGCCTGCTCCACGGTGGCCTTGGAGGCCAGATCGACCTGCTTGCTGGCCTCACCGGTGGCGGGATTGAAAACGTCCTGGCTGCGGGTGCCTTCGGTGATGATTTCGCCGTTGATCAAATGTCCGACCGTGTTCATGTTATTTTCCTGTTATTAGTTGGTGCGGGTAGCTTGATGGCTGCCCTGTTTTACAAAGGGTGGATCGAAGCAAAGCTATAAAATCCGAGTTACCAGAGCTGCTTGTAGATCTCCACGACCTGTTCGGCGCTGGGTACACGGGGATTGTTGTTGGGAGAACCCGAGGCCAGAGCCTGCTCGGCCATGGTCGGCAGCAGATCAAAAAACGCCTGGCGTTCAATGCCGAACTGGGCCGGCGTCGGCACCTTCAGCTCATCGTTAAGGGCGACCAGCTCCTCTAGCAACTTCCTGTTGGCCTGCTCGTCGCTGTCCTGCTCGCTGGCCACACCGATGGCGCGGGCGCAGTCGGCATATCGTTCGGGCGCGGCCGGAATCGAGAACGCGGTGACACTGGGCAGCAGCATGGCGTTGGACAGGCCATGGGGCACATGAAAAGCTGCTCCGATGGGGCGACTCATGCCGTGCACCAGGGCGACCGAGGCATTGGAGAACGCCACGCCGGCCAGGGTGGAGCCCAGCATCATCGCCTCGCGGGCATCCTTGTCGGAACCCTCATGGTAAGCGCGGCGCAAATTCGGTCCGATCAGGCGCATCGCCGACAGTGCCTGGCTGTCACTATACGGATTGGCCTTCTGACTGACATAGGCTTCGATGGCATGCGTCAGGGCATCGATACCGGTATCGGCGGTAATGCGCGGTGGCAGGCTGAGGGTCAGGTTAAAGTCGATCAGGGTCGCAATCGGCATGAAGCCAATACCGACGCAGAGCATCTTCTCGTCAGTCGTTTCATCGGTAATGATGGTGAAACGGGTCACTTCGGAGCCCGTTCCGGCGGTAGTCGGCACCGCAATGATCGGCAACCCGGCTTCGAGCACCACACGGGGAAACTTGTAATCCCGCATCGTGCCGCCGTGCTTGGCCAGGATCGAGATCGCCTTGGCGCTGTCGATCGGACTTCCGCCACCGAGGGCGATGATGCAGTCATAGTCGCCGTGACGGACTTTATCGACGCCGGCCTGAATCGAGCTGACAGTCGGCTCCGGAACTGTGTCGTCAAACACATCGGGATAGATACCGTGTCTTTCCAGACAGCTCTGAATACGACTGCTATACCCTAGCTCCACCATCACTTTATCGGTGATGATCAGAGGGCGTTTACAGCCGAGACTGGCCAGGACATTGGGAACCTCCTGACTGGCGTCTTCGCCGACTTGCATGATGCGCGGAAGAATCACTTGAGTAGACATATCGACTCCTGAATTTCGTGCTATTCGAGACAGCTGGCCTCCTGGGTCTGGAAAACCCATACGCCATCTCTGTATTGTGTCAAGCACCACCACCGGTCGATGGCGGCGCTCTAGAGTGCTAGATGCTGTGAATATTCATTGCGTTAGCGATGCCGGAAAACCGGTGCGCGCTTGGCGATGAACGCATGCATGCCCTCTTTCTGACCTTCAGTCGCAAAGGCCGCCTGGAACAGGCGCCGTTCGTGACGAATACCCTCGGTCAGGCTGGTCTCGAATGCGACATTGACGGCTTCCTTGGCCATGCGTACGGCGGGGCTGTTGTAGCCGGCAATGGTGTGTGCTGCTTCCAGGGCGGTCTGCAGCAGCTCCTTGGCGGGAACGACCCGTGCCACCAGGCCCGCCGCTTTGGCTTCATGAACGTCGATTGTGCGCCCGGTCAGGACAAGATCCATGGCCAACGCCTTGCCGACAGCGTTGGTCAGACGTTGCGAACCGCCAATACCGGGCAGAATGCCAAGCTTGATCTCTGGCTGGCCGAATTGAGCATCTTCCGAGGCGATGATGAAATCGCACATCAGCGCCAGTTCGCAACCGCCGCCCAGGGCGTACCCCCCCACGGCAGCGATGATCGGTTTGCTGATCTGGCGCAGCGCATCCCAGGGTGCAAAGATGTCATCGCAATAGAACTCCGCGTAGGTCAGATTCGCCATTTCCTCGATATCAGCCCCAGCGGCAAAGGCGCGGGCACTGCCGGTAATCACAATGGCACCGATATTATCGTCGGCGTCGAAGGCCTTGAGAGTTTCGATAACTTCCTGGGCAAGCTGCCTGTTCAAGGCATTGAGGCTTTTGGGACGATGCAGGGTAATAATGCCTACCCGTTCGCGCCGTTCGACCAGTATGGTTTGCGGAGCATCCACCGCCGATTTAACCGCAGAAGCAGGTGCGGTAGCGGGTTGTTTCTCGGCCGTATTCTGTTCTGTGCCGACTGACTTAAGTGCGTTGCTGTTTTTTGTTGTCATCATGGGTACCTAAGGGTCTCGGGTATGGTTCTAGACTGCAGAAGCGGCCTGGTAGAGCGCGTCGGGCCCAGTGTCGTCGACATCGTCATCGTCGTACGCTGTCGGCGCGTAAGCCCCCTTGCTGGCCATCAGTTCTTCAAGAATCGCCTCGCGATGCTCGTTCAGCGCAGGAGACTGGATCGGGACTTCGGGATCCACTTCCGACAGAGTGCTCATCTTGATGGGGTTACCGGCTGTACGCACCGGCCGCTCGTTTTCTCCTTTGACCTTGACGATCATGTTGCGCGCGAGCAGCTGCGGGTGGCTGAAGAGTCGATCGATGGTATTGATCGGTGCACAGGGAACACCGGCTTCATTGAGGGCATCGATCCAGTGCTGCATCGGCTTCGTGCTGGTGATCGCTTCGATATCGAGCACCAGTTGCTTGCGATTTTGCACCCGCAGATCATTGGTCAGGAATTCTGCTTTGAGCGCCAGATGCGGCGATCCCAAGGCGTCGGCCATCAGCAGGAACAGGGTGTCATTACCGGCGCAGATCACGAACTTGCCGTCGGCGGCCATGAAAGTTTCAAAGGGCGCCAGAGAAGGATGATTGTCCCCTGTACGCGTTGGCACGACGCCCTCGACATCGTAGCGGGCCAGCGCCGTCTCCATCAGGGCCGCCTGACAGTCAAGCATGCCGATGTCGACACGCGCTCCCTGGGCATCACGGGTTCGGTTATATAGTGCCGCCAGGATACCCACCACACCAAAGAGTGCAGCTCCCAGGTCACCGAAACTGGTGCCGACGCGAGCGGGCTCTCCATCGGGCCAACCGGTCAGGCTCATGACCCCGCCCATCGCCTGCACCACCATGTCGTAGCCCGGCAGTTCACTGAACGGGCCGCTGTGGCCAAAGCCAGAAATCGAGGTATAAACAATATGGGGATGTGTTTTGGCGAGCCGCTCCGGACCGTAGCCCAGGCGCTCCATGACGCCGGGACGGAAGTTCTCAACCACCACATCGCTACTGTCCAGCAAGCGCTCGAGCAGCTCCCGGTCGCGGGGCGATTTGATGTCCAGCGAAATGCTTTCCTTGCCCCGGTTAAAGCACATGAAGTAAGCAGAATCCACTCCGACAAAAGGTCCGAACGCGCGGGTGTCATCTCCCGTGCCAAACCTTTCGACCTTGATCACCCGTGCGCCGAGATCCGCCAGCACCATGGTGCAATAAGGGCCTGCAAGCACGCGTGAAAAATCCAGCACGGTGATTCCGGACAAAGGGCCCCGTTTCTCTCCTGCTTCGCTTGATTGATCCATAGATGCCACTCCGACGGTTAGTTATTATTAAAGCCATCAATAACGATACAAAATGTATCACAATGGAAATCAGGTCAAAAACTAGACAATGGTCTTATATCGATACGTAACGTATCGATATTGATCAGGTGTACCGGAAGTTGACGTAGCGGGGAGCGCGGAACGAACCCTGGAAAAGCATGGTGGTTACGCGCAAACGCCTGAGGGTTGGGGGTAGGGATATAGCGTCGAATAAGCGCCTTGAGCCTGAGCAACGGTGAGAGCCAGCGGCTTACTGGAGCCTGTTGGCAGGTTCCCTAAGGCGACTGATCACCACCAATGAGTTCACCCAGCTCCACAGCCGCCTGGCGCAGCAAGGGTTCAAACGCCAGCAGGTCATCCAGAGACTTCCTGAGAATGGGGGCATGGGTAAACAGGCACGCAAATAGCCGACCCTGGCGGTCTCGGATCGGGACGGCGATGGCCACCATGCCGTCGATGAATTCTTCGTTGTCGATGCCGCAGTCTGTAGCGGCAATCTTCAACAACGCCGATTCCAGTTCCTCCGAATTAACCAGGGTGTTTCGGGCACGTTTCTCCAGCGGCAGGTTGTGGACGACCCGCCGGCGTCGGTCCTGGGGCAGGGAGCTCAAATACAGTTTTCCACTCGCGGTGCACCATACAGGTGTGCGGCTGTTGATGGGCAAATGTATCTGCAACGGCCAGTTGGCCTGAACCCGGTCGTAATAAATCATCTCGGTACCGTCCGGGATGGAAATACCACAGGTCTCACCTGTCTGGTCGGCCAGCTTTTGCAGGATCGCCTGGCGTACGGTCTTGAAACGGCTGGCGTAGAGAACGCCCAGAGCGATGCCGTGCAGCCGGTCGGCGGGGACCAGCAAGCCGCGCATATTCGTTTGCAGGTAACCTTCGGACTCGAGCTGCTGCAGTATGCGGTGCACGCTGGGTTTGGGAATATCCAACTGAAGGGCCAGGTCAGCTGGGCTTAACGGGCGATCGGCACGCGATACCGACTCGATGATTGCCAGTACACGGGTGATGCTTGAGCCTTTTCCCCTGTGCTGATCTGCCATTGCGTTCCTGCCCTTCAAGATTTAGGCCTATTATAGGCAGGGTCAGGATCGCAACAAAGCGTCATATGATGAGTCCGACCACCGGTACCATGTCAGAAGAGGCTTGCAGCAATGCAGGCTTTTTTCGTTTCTGGCTGATGGGCTCTCTCAAAACCAACAATCGCAGAGACTAGCCGATGAACTTCAAAGACCCCTTCAGACTTCAGGAGAAAAGACGCGAGCGCGAATACGCCTCGCTACGACAGAAACTGCCAGGCGCAGGCGTCACCACCCGGGCCGATGCCGAACAACTGATCGAGACAGTGGGTAAACGCGGCAAGTACGGTTTAATGTTTATTATTCTGCTGACGTTGCTGCTGATGCTGCTCATACCCGAAGGGCGTATTATTTTCGGCGCAACCGGCACTCTGGTGGGTGTGTGGGCATATATCACCAGCCGCAAGGTTCAGGGCCACGTTAAGCGTTATATCCAGGAGGAGCTCACCCCTGACAGCGACTCCGAGTCCGCGACTCCCGACAACTCCACGACGTTGTAGTTGTAGCCGAGCCGCCTTTTGCGACTCAAGATCATCGCAACAAAGCCCTGCTGCGAAGCCAGCCCCCGAAACCTCCGGGGGCTGAGACTACCTTGCGACGCCATCACTTTTAGTTCAACTCATCACCACTGCCATGATCATCAGGCGGATTCTTATTCCGTTCGTCCACTGAATCAGCTTACCGGAAGCATATCGCGGCTGAAGAACTGCGTTATCGGCCGATAAGGATACAGATGCTGGCGAACCTCCCCCTCAAGGAGCAGCCGGTATCTGATATCGTACCCCGTCGGTCAACTATCGATAGCTATGGATATACTGCAACTGCATTGTTGAGCTGAAGCGTATCACCGTCAGCAGCTGACTACCTCTCGCCGCTGAACCATGAGTGTCACACTTATTATCTGAGTCCTCGGGGAACCTATTTGTACACCAGGTTAATAACCCACCAATTGCGCTCTTCTTGGAACCCAAACGATAGGGGACGCCAGGTTTCACTTGCACGTGAGGGCATCGATCAATGCCAGGGTATCAACCCGCCCACGGGTTTACTGAGCAGGTCAGTGAGGCAGACGCTGGCATACCAAGTTCGCACAAGCCACAGCAGTCGGCTGAGGCGTTGAGGCCGTTTCACGTTATTACTAACGTTTCAGGAAGTAATGTCGCACTCAGCCGCCCTGTCTAGGTTCACGGCAAGGCGTGAGTCACGCCGTGTAGTTGCTCTACATAAGTGGCGAACAACGCAGTCGTGGGCCTGGACAGGGCGGCCCGGAGGGAACCCCACAAAGCGCCTCCCGCGGCGTTGCGTCGCCTCGACAGGAGAACCACCCTGCCTTCGCCGGCGCGCCTTGCTGGAGGCGCTTTGTGGGGCTCTGAGACTGACATTACTTCCTGAAAAGTTAGTAACACGGGTTAATACATGAATCAGTCGGTCCCTGCACCGAGACATTGATCACTC
>JABXIM010000136.1 GCA_013373085.1 Oceanospirillaceae bacterium
CCACAATAGTTCATGTCAGTCCCTCTTTTCTGGTTTAAGGCGCGTTCGGCGACCTTGTGTGCTTAGACACTCAACCAGTTGGAGGGACTGACCCCACCGCGGCCTGATTAGGCCCCAGCCGCTTTATTACATCTCCCACAGCCACACGAACCCTGCTCCTGCACATCCCTGTGCCCGCAGGATAAGTACATCCTGTACAAAAAACGCTGCCATCGGCAGCGTTTTTCATATCTTAATCACTCAACCCGCAAAATTTTCACGTCGAAGAGCAGCGTCTTGCCCGCCAGCGGGTGGTTGAAGTCGACGTAGACGACCTTGTCGTCGAAGGAGCTGACGACGCCGGGCAGCTCGCCGCCGGGCTCCTGGAAGCTGACGACGAGGCCCGGTTCCAGGTCCATGTCCTTGAACTGGCTGCGGGGCATGCGCTGGATGTTGGCTGGGTTGTGCTGGCCGAAGCCCTTTTCCGGGGTGATGGTCAGGGTTTCCTCGGCGCCCGGCGCGAGGCCGAACAGGGACTGCTCGAAGCCTTCCAGCAGGTTGCCGTCGCCGACGCTGAACGTGGCGGGCTGGGACTCGAAGTTGGAATCGACCAGCTGGCCGTCTTCGAGGCGGATGGCAAAATACAGGGTCACGGTCTTGCCGGGCCCGATGGTCTGGTCACTCATGGGTGCTCTCAGTCGATTGATTGTGGACGGCGCTGTTTCTCGAAGAACAGCATGTCGACGATCAGCAGCGCGGCGCCGACGGTGATGGCGCTGTCCGCCAGGTTGAACGCCGGGAAGTAATGGGCGCCCCAGTGCAGCGAGATGAAGTCGACGACATGACCGAGCACGACGCGGTCGTAAAGATTGCCCAGCGCGCCGCCGAGCAGCAGCGACAGCCCCATGCCGAGCCACCAGTGCACTCGGGAGGTGCGCTTCATCCACAGCACCAGCGCCACGCTCACCACCAGCGCCACCAGCGCGAACAGCCAGCGCTGCCAGCCGCCCGCCTCCGCGAGGAAGCTGAAGGCGGCGCCGCGGTTGTAGAGCAGCGTCAGGTCGAATACCGGCAGGATCCGGTGCGGGTCGGCATACTCGAGGTAGTGCTCGGCCATCCATTTGGTCGCCTGATCCAGGATCAGCACCAGCGCCGCCAGCCAGAGCCAGACCAGGGACGAGCCTGGCCGGTCCGGCTGACGGATGCGGGCGTCGGTACGGCGCAGTTCGGTCATCTGGCCCCTTCGCTCATCATGCCCATTCGCTGATCAGGCATAGTGGCGCACTTCTCCGTCGCCGTCGACGTTGTCGACGCAGCGGCCGCACAGTTCCGGATGCGCCTCGTTCTGGCCGACATCGGCACGGTGATGCCAGCAACGGCCGCACTTGGCTTCATCGGAGGCCGCCACGGCGACCTTAAGCCCTGCCACGTCGGTCTCGCGCGCGCCGGAAGCCTCGCCCAGCGGCGCCAGCCCGGCCTTTGAGGTCAGCAGCACGAAGCGCAGCTCGTCGCCGAGGCGCTCGAGGTCGGCCTTCAGGCTGTCGTCGACGTAGAGGGTCACGACGGACGCCAGCGACGCCTTCACCAGCTTCTCGTTACGGGCGTCCTCGAGGCACTTGTTGACCGCCGTCTTGACGTCCAGCACCCGGTTCCAGAAGGCACGGCCGAAGGCATCGTCTTCCGCCAGCTGGAACAGACCGTCGTACCAGGTGGTCAGGAAGATGCTTTCGTCGCGCTCGCCCGGCAGCACTTCGTGGATTTCTTCGGCGGTGAAGCTCAGGATCGGCGCGACCCAGCGCGTCAGCGCTTCGGCGATGTGGTACAGCGCGGTCTGGCAGGAGCGGCGCGCCAGACTGTCGGCCTGGGTGGTGTACTGGCGGTCCTTGATGATATCGAGGTAGAAACCGCCCAGTTCCTGTACGCAGAAGTGATGGACCTGCTGGTAGACCTCGAGGAAGCGGTAGCTGTCGTAGGCCGCGGTGATCTTCTGCTGCAGCTGGAAGGCGGCATCGACCGCCCAGCGGTCCAGCGCCAGCATCTCCGACGGTGCGACCAGGTCGCGGGCCGGTTCGAAGCCGTTGAGGTTGGCCAGCAGGAAACGCGCGGTGTTGCGGATACGGCGGTAGCTGTCCGCGGTACGCTGCAGGATCTGCTTGGAGACCGCCATCTCGCCGGAGTAGTCGGTAGCCGCCACCCAGAGGCGCAGGATATCGGCACCGAGGGTATCCGTCACTTCCTGCGGCGCGATCACGTTGCCGAGCGATTTGGACATCTTGTAGCCCTTCTCGTCGACGGTGAAGCCGTGGGTCAGCACCTGCCTGTAGGGCGCGCAGCCGTTGATGGCGATCGAGGTCTTCAGCGACGACTGAAACCAGCCGCGGTGCTGATCGGAGCCCTCGAGGTAGAGGTCGGCCGGGAAGCGCAGCTCGGGACGCTGACGCAGCACCGCATGGTGGGTGACGCCGGAGTCGAACCAGACGTCCAGGGTGTCGGTGACCTTGTCGTAGTCGGCCGCTTCATCGCCCAGCAGCGATTCGGCGCTCATCTCGAACCAGGCGTCGATGCCGCCCTGCTCGATGGCCTTGGCGACCTGCTCGATCAGCTCGGCGGTGCGCGGGTGCAGCTCGCCGCTCTGCTTGTGGGTGAACACGGTGATCGGCACACCCCAGGTACGCTGACGCGAAACACACCAGTCCGGACTCTGCTCGACCATCGCCTCGATGCGGTTCTGGCCCCACTCGGGGAACCAGCTGACGCCCTTGATCGCGTCCAGCGCCTGGGCCTTGAGCCCCTTGGCGTCCATCGACACGAACCACTGCGGCGTGGCGCGGTAGATCAGCGGGGTCTTGGTGCGCCAGCAGTGCGGATAGCTGTGCTCGAAGCGCTTCAGGTGCACCAGTTTGCCTTCGCGTTCCAGCGCCTCGACCACCGGGCCGTCTGCCTTGTAGACGTGGACGCCGGCAAACTCGCCAGCGGCGTCGGTATAGGTACCGTTGGCCTGCACCAGATTCAGCGTGCCGAGGCCGTATTCCTGACCGACCACGAAGTCTTCCATACCGTGGTCCGGTGCGGTGTGGACAGCGCCGGTACCGGCGTCGGTGGTGACGTGCTCGCCGAGAATCACCGGCACCTGGCGGTCGTAGAACGGATGCTGCAGCGCGAGGTGCTCCAGCGCCTTGCCGCTGCAGGTCGCCAGCTTCTCGAACTTGTCGACGCCCCAGCGCGCCATGATGTCGTCGAGCATGTCCGCCGAGACGACGATGCGCTCGGCGCCCTGGTTGATCTCGACCTGTACCAGTGCGTAGTCCAGCTCGGCATTGAGCGACACCGCCTGGTTGGCCGGCAGGGTCCAGGGCGTGGTGGTCCAGATCACCACCGAAACCGGGCCCTCGCCCGCATCGCTAGCGAATTTTTCCAGCGCCGCGGCCTGGTCGGCGAAGCTGAAGCGCACGTCGATCGCGGTCGAGGTCTTGTCCTGATACTCGACCTCGGCCTCGGCCAGCGCGGACTGGCCGACCACGCTCCAGTAGACCGGCTTGTAACCCTTGACCAGATGGCCGTTGTCGATGATCTTACCCAGCGCGCGGACGATGTTGGCCTCGGTGTCGAAGTTCATCGTCAGGTAGGGATTGTCCCAGTCACCGACGACGCCAAGACGGATGAAGTCGGCCTTTTGTCCGGCGACCTGCTCGGCGGCATAGTCGCGGCACTTCTGGCGGAATTCGCTGTAGGGCACCTTGTCGCCGGCACGGCCGACCAGGGTCTCGACCTTGTGCTCGATTGGCAGACCATGGCAGTCCCAGCCCGGCACGTAGGGCGTATCGAAGCCCGCCAGGGTCTTGGACTTGATGATCATGTCCTTGATCACCTTGTTGACGGCATGACCGATATGAATATTGCCGTTGGCATAGGGAGGGCCATCGTGCAGGATGAACTTTTCCCGGCCCTTGCCAGCCGCACGCAGCTTGCCGTAGAGATCGATCTCGTCCCAGCGAGCCAGGCGCGCCGGCTCGCGCTGCGGCAGGTTGCCGCGCATCGGGAATGCCGTTTCCGGCAGGTTCAATGTCGCTTTGTAGTCGGTCATGTCATGTCGCTTCAAGGTTTATGCGGTTCCAGCCCGCGTTGTGCGGTCGGTTCAGGCCAGCAACGCCCGCGCCGCATCGATATCCTGTTGAATCTGCTGCTTCAGCTGCTCGAGGCCTTCGAACCTGCGTTCGTCGCGAACAAAGGCGACAAACTCGACGCTCAGCAACTGGCCGTACAGATCGCCCTTAAAATCGAACAGATGGGCTTCCAGTACCGGCTGGGTGCCGTGTACGGTCGGACGCATGCCGATATTGGCGACGCCCGGATAGCGGGTGTCGTCTCCGGCCCTGCTGACCCGCACCGCATAGACGCCGCGCAGCGGCGCGGCGAAGCGGTGCATGCGCACGTTGGCCGTCGGCACGCCGAGGGTGCGGCCCAGCTTCTGGCCATGCATGACCCGCCCACAGATGCGGTAGCGCCAGCCGAGCAGCCGTTCCGCCAGGTCCAGCTCGTTGGCCTGCAAAGCCTCGCGGACGCGGGTACTGCTGACCCGTTCGCCATCCAGCAGATAGGTCTTCATGTGCTCGACGCTGAAGCCCTTGTCCTTGCCCACCTGCTGCAGCATGGCGTAATCGCCGATGCGGTCGCAGCCGAAACGGAAATCGTCGCCCACCACGAAGTGCCTCACCGCCAGCCCCTCCAGCAGCAGCTCCTCGATGAAGCTGGCGGCGGACATGTTGCGCAGGCGGTCGTTGAATGGCAGGCACAGCACGCGATCCAGGCACTGATCACGCAACAGCCGCACCTTCTCGTCGAAGCGGGTCAGGCGCGGCGGCGCGTCCTTGCCGGCAAAGAATTCGCGGGGCTGGGGTTCGAAGATGATCGCCACCGTCGGCAGCCCCAGCTCGCGCCCCTTGGCCTTGACCTGTTCAAGCACCTTCACATGTCCGCGGTGCACGCCATCGAAGTTGCCGATGGTCGCGACGCAAACACGGTGATTGTCCCGCAGGTTATGTAATCCCCGGATCAGTTCCATCAAACGCAAGCCATAGCCTGAAAATAAACCGCCGGATTATAACGCAGTTGACCCGACGCGCCCACCGGCCGAGGCGCCCGCCGGCTCTGCCGGTCGTCACAAGGGCAAGCGCGTGACAGGCATCTAGGCCCGCAGATGACGCAGCCTCAGACCGCAGGCCAGCAACACCAGCCCGTAGACACCGGCGCCCAGCACCACTACCAGGCCCATCTGCCAGGCACGCTGATACAGCCCCCATCCCAGCCATTGCTCCGGCGCCGGACTGAGGTACAGCAACAGCGCCGCCATTACCAGATTGGCAGTCAGCAGGCGGAACAGCAACAGCGACCAGCCCGGTTGCCAGCGGAAAACACCCTCCCGGATCAGTCCCCGCAGCAGCAAACCGGCATTGAGAAAGGCGGACAGCGACGTTGCCAGCGCCAGCCCGACATGGGCCAGCGGCCAGATCAGCATCAGATTCAGCACCATGTTGGCGGTCATCGCGATCATCGCGATTTTCACCGGTGTTTTGGTGTCCTGGCGCGAGAAAAAGCCGGGCGCCAGCACCTTGATCAGCATGAACGCCAGCAGACCGCAGCCATAGGCGCGCAAGCTCCCCGCCGCCATCTCGACGTCCCGCTCCGTCAGCGCCCCGTAATGGAACAGGGTAATCAGCAGCGGCTCCGCCAGCAGCACCAGCGCCAGCGCCGCCGGCAAGCCGATCAGCAGCACCATGCGCACCGCCCAGTCCAGGGTATGGGCAAACTGGTCGGCGGACTTGGCAGCATGCTTGCGCGACAGGCTCGGCAGGATCACCGTGGCAATGGCGATACCGAACACTCCCAGAGGCAGCTCCGACAGCCGGTCGGAGTAGTACAGCCAGGACACGCTGCCGGTTTGCAGGAAGGACGCCAGCACGGTATCGAGCAGCAGATTGATCTGGGCCACCGACACACCGAACAGCGCCGGCAGCATCAGCTTGAGTATCTGGCGCACGCCGGAATCATGAAAGTCGGGCGTCGGCCGCGGCAACAGACGGATACGCCAGAGGAACGGCAGCTGAAACATCAACTGTACGAAACCGGCCGCCAGCACCCCCCAGGCCAGGGCGAAGATGGGCTCCTCGAACCAGGGGCTCAGCCCCACGGCTGCACCGATCAGGCACAGATTGAGCAATACCGGCGTGAAGGCCGGCACCGCGAAACGTTCGTAACTGTTGAGAATGGCGCCGGCAAAAGCGGTCAGCGAGATCAGCGCCAGATAGGGAAAGGTGATCCGCAGCATCTCGGACGCCAGCTCGTAGCGCCCGCTATCGTGCAGGTAGAAGCCCGGCGCGAACAGCGCCGTCAGCAGCGGAGCCGCCAGCACCGCCAGCAGCGTCAGGCAGATCAGTACCGAGCCGAGACTGCCGGCGACCCGGTTCACCAGCTGCTGGACATCGAAAAGACTGCGCTGGGTGCGGTACTCCGACAGCACCGGCACGAACGCCTGGGAAAAGGCTCCCTCGGCGAACAGGCGGCGCAGGAAATTGGGAATCTTGAAGGCGACGAAAAAGGCGTCGGCGCTGCCCGAAGCCCCGAAATAACTGGCCACGACGACATCGCGCACCAGCCCGAGTACGCGCGACAACAGCGTCATCAGCCCGACCACTCCGCTGGAGCGCAGCAGACTGGTTCCCTTGCCGGTTTCTACCTTAGCTTCCGCCACCACGCCCCCTTTCTCCTTACGCCTGACGCCATTAAACGGAGGAATTCGCCAGCGGATCATTCCACCCTACTGCCGCGCTGCATCATACTGCGCCCTGGTTAAAAATTCCGCTCTTTTATTGACATCAAGCCCCCGAGCAGGAATAATCTCGCGTCTTAATTTCGGCTCGTATCGCCGAAACAGTTAGTTAACATCCCTCTCAACGTTTAAGGAGCCGGACTGTGGCAAATTCCGCAGGATCTCGTAAACGCGCTCGCCAGGCGGAGAAGCGTCGCCAGCATAACGCTAGCCTGCGCTCCATGGTGCGCACTTACATCAAGAAAGTTGTCAAAGCTATCGACGGTGGTGACAAGGCCGCCGCTGCTGAAGCACTCAAAGTCGCTCAGCCGATGATGGACAGCTCTGTCAACAAGGGCATCTTCCACAAGAACCAGATCGCCCGCACCAAGAGCCGCCTGAACGCCCGCATCAAAGCGCTGGCGTAAGATCGCTCCAGGACATAGCCGCTCCTGCGCATCCATGCGCCCGCGGCATACAGTACATCCTGTATATAAAAAAACCGGCTCAGGCCGGTTTTTTTGTGCCCGCCTGGCGGGCCATCCGCCGGAGCACCGCCTCACTGCGAACTACTGCCACTGCAGCCCTGTTCGCGGCGAGACGCCACTCCCAAACATTCAGGCCAGCGCCAGGTTATCCCGGTGCACCAGCTCCTCTTCCGCCATATAACCGAGCACACGCTCGATCACCGAGCTCGGCTGACCGATAATCCTGCGCGCATCTTCAGCACCGTAGTTCACCAGTCCGCGCCCGACGATCCGCGACTGCTCATCCATCAGAATCACCATCTCGCCGCGGGAGAAATCGCCCGAAAGATCCCGCACCCCGGCAGGCAACAGGCTCTTGCCCCGCTCCCTGAGCGCCGCCACGGCCCCGGCATCCAGCACCAGCGTCCCGCGCGCCTGCAGATGCCCGGCAATCCACTGCTTGCGCGCCGCCTCGCGACTGCGCTCGGGGACCAGCAACGTACCGATCGACTCGCCGCGGCGCAGGCGCAGCAGAACTTCCGACTCCCGCCCGCTGGCGATCACCGTTACCGCACCGGAACGCGCCGCCAGCCGCGCCGCCCGCACCTTGGTAGCCATACCGCCGCGGCCGAGCTTGCCGCCGCCGCCGGCCATCGCCACCAGCGCATCGTCTTCGGCCCGCGCCTCTTCAACGAATTCGGCATCGGGATTGCTGCGCGGGTCCGCGGTATAAAGCCCGCTCTGATCGGTCAGCAGAATCAGTCCGTCAGCCTCGATCAGGTTGGCCACCAGCGCACCCAGCGAGTCGTTGTCACCAAAGCGGATCTCGTCTGTAACAACGGTATCATTCTCGTTGACCACCGGCACGACCCCCAGGCGCAACAGCTCCCGCAGCGCCGCCCGCGCATTGAGGTAGCGCCGACGGTTCGAAAGATCTTCATGAGTCAGCAAAATCTGTGCGGTATGGGTAGCATGGCGCTGAAAATTCGCCTCATAAGCCTGCACCAGCCCCATCTGCCCGATAGCCGCGGCCGCCTGCAGCTTGAACATCTCGTGCGGACGCTCGGACCAGCCCAGACGGGTCATGCCCTCGGCCACCGCACCGGACGATACCAGCAGTATCTCCAACCCCTGTGCACGCAACGCCGCCAGCTGATCGACCCAATGGGCGATCGCCGCCTGATCAAGACCACGACCGTCATTGGTCAACAGCGCGCTGCCGATCTTGACGACCCAGCGACCACCACTGCTCAGCCTTTTCCTACCCCTGGACACCGAACCACCCTCTGCTATTCAACCCACCATCGGCCGGACAGATGCGCCCAACCAACCCGATCGGGCGCCCGGCACACCCGAACATCGCGATATCAGCGGACCCACTCGACATCGACGTCGTAATCATCGTCGTCGAAGTCATCCCAGTCCTCATCATCGCCGGATTTACGTGCCCGGATCGCCTCGCGCATCGACTCGACGCACGCCCGCGCCTCTGCATCGATCTGCGCGCGAATCTCGCGCTCCTGCCCTTCCAGCTCCGGATTCTCGAGGATTTCCTCGGCACGGCGGTCGAGCAGGTTCTGGATATCATGCACCAGCTCCTGCAGACCGGTCTTGTTCAGGGCCGACACGCGGTAGACCGGACCCGTCCATCCCAGCGCATCGATAACCGCCTGACAGCGCGCGTCCTGCTCTTCTTCCGGCACCATGTCGAGCTTGTTGAGCACCAGCCAGCGCGGCTGCGCGGCAAGCGTGGGACTAAACTTCTCGAGCTCGCCCACCACAACTTGCGCCGCCTCTTCCGGCGTCTGCTCATCCCAGGGCGCCATATCAACCAGATGCAGCAACAGACGGTTCCGCGCCAGATGCTTCAGAAAACGGATACCGAGACCGGTACCTTCCGAGGCACCCTCGATAATCCCCGGAATATCCGCGATCACAAAGCTGCGGTGACTCTCGGTACGCACCACGCCGAGGTTTGGCACCAGCGTGGTGAACGGATAGTTGGCCACCTTCGGCTTCGCCGCGGACACTCCGCGAATAAAGGTCGACTTGCCGGCATTCGGCAGCCCCAGCAGCCCCACGTCCGCCAGCACCTTTAGCTCCAGCTTGAGGTTACGCGCCTCGCCGGGCGTACCGTTGCTGGTCTGGCGCGGGGCGCGGTTGACCGAGCTCTTGTAGCGCGTGTTGCCGAGGCCGTGAAAACCGCCCTGGGCAATCTTTTCGACCTGCCCCTCGCGCACCAGGTCCGCCAGCACCTCGCCGGTATCCTGGTCGACCACAGTGGTACCGACCGGCAGCTTCAGCACCAGATCCTCGCCCTTGGCGCCGGTGCACTGACGGCCCATGCCGTTCTGACCATTCTGCGCCTTGTAGTGGCGCGTAAAGCGGAAATCGATCAGCGTATTGAGCGCACTGTCCGCCTCGACGAAAACCGAACCACCGTCGCCGCCATCACCGCCGTCGGGGCCGCCTTTGGCGACAAATTTCTCGCGCCGGAAGCTCATGCAGCCATTGCCGCCCTTGCCGGCCTCCACCGAAATCAGCGCTTCATCGACAAATTTCATCAATACCTCCCCAACGATTGATCAGCAGCAACGGGAGCCGCCAGCCAGATCTGTAAATATTACAGGCTGTCACGCACAACCCGTTACTCGCCACCGGCAACGCCCGGACCAGGGCAACGTGGCCCCATCCGCACAGCGTACCGGACAGGTCATCTTCGGCCTTCGCTGACCGAAAAAACCGCCCGCCTCGCCTGCCAGCAAAAATCAGTACGTCCTTGTAACAAAAAAAGCTCCGCGAAGGCGGAGCTTTTTTCAGAACGCTAAAGGTTAGCTTACGCGGGTACGATGCTGACGTACTTGCGCTTACCCTGACCTTTAACTTCGAACTTCACTACGCCGTCCGCCTTGGCGAACAGAGTGTGGTCACGACCCAGGCCAACGTTCTCACCGGCGTGGAACTTGGTGCCACGCTGACGAACGAGGATGTTGCCTGCGACTACTGCCTGACCGCCGTAACGCTTGACGCCAAGGCGTTTCGATTCCGAGTCGCGGCCGTTACGAGTAGAACCACCAG
>JABXIM010000149.1 GCA_013373085.1 Oceanospirillaceae bacterium
GGCGGCGGCATGGGCGCGGCCGGGCTGTTCGAGGTGGCTTGATCCTCTAAAGGCAAAAGCTTCGCGGCTGAAGCCGCTCCCGCGGGTTCCGGTAACCTGCGGGAGCGGCTTTTTCGTGGGAACGGCTTCAGTCGCGAAGGCTGCTAGCCGTCCAGGAGCAGCGGATTGGTGGTCCTGAGGGTTTCGTAGAGAATTTTGAGGTTGGCGGTGAGCTGCGCAACCGTCCTGTCCAGCGCGCGGCGCAGCAGCAGTCGCCGCGCAGGTCGCGCAGGCGCGCCCTGGCGTCCTCGCGGGGCAGGTCTATCTGGGGTTCCTTCATTCGAAGCGGGAAAAGTCGGGCGCCCGGCGTTCGGCGAACGCCCGCAGCGCTTCGGCGGCTTCGCCGGACTGCAGTCGGGCGCAGAATTGCCGCGCTTCCTCCACCAGTACCCGGTCCAGGGTATCGGCATCGACTGCCTTCATCATCCTTTTCGACAGCCGTACCGCCGCCGGTGGCTGCTGCGCCAGTTGCCGCGCGGAGTCGAGCGCCGTGGCGAGGGCGTCCGGCGAGTCGCTGACGGTGTTGACCAGCCCCAGTTGCTGCGCTTTCGCGGCGTCGAAGCCGTTACCGAGCAGCAGCAGTTCCGCCGCCTGGCGCTGGCCGAGGGTGCGCGGCAGCAGCAGGCTCGATCCGCCCTCGGGGCAGCAGCCGAGGCCGACGAAGGGCAATTTGAAACGGGCGCCGGCGCTGGCGTAGACCAGGTCGCAGTGCAGCAGCAGGGTGGTGCCGATGCCGACGGCGTGGCCGTTGACCGCCGCGACCAGCGGCTTCTGCAGCCGGTTGAGGACCCGCAGAAAGCGGAACACCGGGCTGTTTTCGTCCCGCGGCGGGCGCTGTAGGAAGTCCTCGAGGTCGTTGCCGGAACAGAAGCAGTCTGCGCTGCCCGTGATCAGGAGCACTCGCACCGTCCGGTCCCGTTCAGCCACTTCGAGCTGGCGCGACAGCTCAATGTACATGGCTTTGGTCAGCGCGTGCTTTCGCGTCGGGCGGTTCAGGCGGATTACGAAGATGCCGCCTTCCAGCTTCTCACCGAGCACCGCATCAGCTTCGTTCCCCATGCTTTTCTCCTTCAGGCATTCTCCATCAAACATTGGCGGCATCGAGGAACGCGGGCTTTTCGCCGCCACCATGCACGGTGATGCTGCTGCCGCTGACATAGCTGGCCAGCGGCGAGGCCAGGAACAGGCAGGCGTCGCCGATATCGGAGGGCTGCGCCAGGCGGTTCAGCGGCACCGTGGCCGCGACCGAGGCCACGCCGGCCTCGTCGCCGTAGTGCAGCGCCGCCTGCTCGGTCAGGATCATGCCGGCGGTCACTGCGACCACGCGTACCTTGGGCGCCCACTCGACCGCCAGTGACTCGGTCAGGTTCAGCAGGCCTGCCTTGGCCGCGCCATAGGCGGCGGTGCCGGGGGAGGGGCGGGTGGCGCTGACGCTGGCGATATTGATGATGACGCCGCCGTCCTGCCGCTTCTGCATCAGCGTATTGGCCTGCTGCGCCAGGTTCAGCGGCGCAAGCAGGTTGAGCCGGACGATCGACTCGGAAAAACGCGGCGAGGCGGTGGCGGCCTCGGCGAAAGGCGCGCCGCCGGCGTTGTTGACCAGCACGTCGAGGCGGCCGAAGCGCTCGCGCGCCAGGTCGATCAGCGTCTGGGTCTGTTCCGGGTCGCGTACGTCCAGCGCCATGAAGTGGGCCTCTTTGCCGTTGGCGGCCGGCAGCGATTCGGGTTCGCTGCGGCCGCAGATCAGCACCTCGGCGCCGGCGGCGAGGAAGCGTTCGCTGATGCCGCGTCCCGCGCCCTTGCCGCCGCCGGTGACGATCACCACCTTGCCGCTGAAGTCCAGGGGGTTCTGCATGGGAGTCTGTCTCTATATCCGTGATTGCGATGCTGCCACGTTAAAGGGCAGGTCGTCGCGGGGCGTCGTCCGTCCGGACGATGTGGTCGCGGGGCGGGCTTGGAAGAATGCCGATATCAAGATGCTCTGGAGCGGAACATGAAGAACAACAGCCTCCCGACCGGGCAGTTCGTCAGGGTCGGCAACGGCCTCGAGCTGCACTTCAACGATGCCGGCCTTGGCCTGCCGGTGATCTTCATCCACGGCAGCGGCCCCGGCGCCAGCGGCTGGAGCAACTTCAAGCAGAACTATCCGCTGTTCACCGAGGCGGGCTATCGCGCCATCGTGCCGGACCTGCCTGGCTACGGCCTATCGAGCAAGCCGGAAACCGAATACGTGCTGGATTTCTTCGTCGAGGCGCTATTCGACCTGGTCGACAGTCTGGGGCTCGAGCGCTACGCACTGGTGGGTAACTCCCTCGGCGGTGCCATCGCCATCAAGATGGCGCTGGACCGTCCGCAGCAGGTCTGCCGGCTGGTTCTGATGGCGCCGGGCGGACTGATGGAGAAGGAGGCCTACTTCCAGCAGATGGAGGGAATCCAGAAGATGGCGACCGCCTTTATGGGGGGAACGCTGGACCATGAGGGTATGCGCGAGCTGCTGAAGTTGCAGCTGCACGATCCGGCACTGATCAGCGATGAGACCATCAACGAGCGCGTCCAGGTGGTCCGGACCCAGCCCAAATGCGTGCTCTCCACCATGCAGGTACCGAACATGGCGAGCCGACTGCACGAACTGCAGTGCCCAATTTTGGGGTTCTGGGGCCAGGACGATCGGTTCTGCCCGGTCAGCGGAGTGGCGACGATGATGCAGGCCTGCAGTCGGATCCGCTTCAACGTCCTCAGCGAGTGCGGGCATTGGGTGATGGTCGAGCACCGCGACCTGTTCAATCGCGAGAGCATTGAATTCCTCAATGAAAGCAGGGCTGAGCGATGAATCAGAAGCAGATCGCTTTCTATGGCGATGAACTCTATGCGGCCCTGCGTGCAGGCCAGACGCTGGCGCCGCTGACGTCTCGGGAAGAGCAGCTTGGCATCGACGATGCCTACCGAATCTCGCTACACATGCTGCACCGGCGCCTGGCGGATGGCGACGTCATCGTTGGCAAGAAGATCGGCGTGACCAGCAAGGCAGTGCAGGAGATGCTCGATGTACACCAGCCGGATTTCGGCTTTATCACCCGCGAGATGTGGTTTCGCGACCGTGCGGCAATCTCCATTGCCTGCAACAAGCTGATCCAGCCGCGGGCGGAGGGGGAGATCGCCTTCAAGCTGAAACAGGATCTGATCGGGCCGGGGGTCACCGAAGCCGACGTACTGGCGGCGACCGAGTATGTCACCCCCTGTTTCGAGATCGTCGACTCGCGTATCCACAACTGGCAAATCCGTATTCAGGACACGGTAGCGGACAACGCCTCCTGCGGCGTCTTCGTGTTGGGCGATGAGCGGGTCGATCCGCGCAGGCTGAACCTGGCGGCCTGCCAGATGCGGGTGTTCAAGAACGGCCAGCCGCTCAGCTCCGGGCTGGGCTCGGCAGTGCAGGGCAATCCCCTCACGGCGGTGGCCTGGCTGGCCAATACGCTGGGGCGTCTCGGGATTCCGTTTAAGGCCGGCGAGATCATTCTGTCCGGCTCGCTGGTACCGTTGGAACCGGTACAGGCCGGCGACCGGATGGAGCTGGAAATCGAGGGTATCGGACGCGCCTCGGTGTCCTTCACCTGATTGTCAGAGCGGCGCCTGTGGGAGTGGCGCACCCAAGGGGCACTTCCCTCGCCACGAATAATCGAAGGCAAAAAGCTTCGCGGCGGGGCGCCGCTCCTACGGTTCGTGCGTCAAGCCCGTCGCAGGGGTGGAGCGTCGCGTAACCCATAACCCCGATGTTGGGTTGCGGCCATTCGGCCTGCACCCAACCTACAAGTCGTGCCATGAGCGATTACAGGGTTCAACTATGCACAATAAATTGAAAGCCGCGATTATCGGCCCCGGTAATATTGGGACCGATCTGCTGATGAAGATGAAACGCTCGGCCTGGATCGAGCCGGTCTGGATGGTGGGCATCGATCCCGAATCCGAGGGCCTGATGCGCGCCCGGGACATGGGCATCAAGACCTGCGCCGAAGGCGTCGATGGGCTGCTGCCGCATGTGATCGAAGACGATATCCGCATCGCATTCGACGCCACCTCGGCCTACGTCCATGCCGAGAACAGCCGCAAGCTTAACGAACTCGGCGTTGTCATGATCGACCTGACGCCGGCCGCGATCGGGCCTTTCTGCGTGCCGCCGGTGAACCTTCAGGACCATACGCGCAATCTGGAACTCAACGTCAATATGGTGACCTGCGGCGGCCAGGCGACCATCCCGATGGTGGCGGCGGTCAGTCGTGTACAGAGTGTCGAATATGGCGAAATTGTCGCTACGGTGTCGTCGCGATCGGTCGGTCCCGGCACCCGGATGAACATCGACGAGTTCACCCGCACCACCGCCGGCGCGGTGCAGAAGGTCGGTGGCGCGAAAAAGGGCAAGGCGATCATCGTCATCAATCCGGCCGAACCGCCGCTGATCATGCGCGATACCATCCACTGCCTGACCGAGGATGCGCCGGACGAAGCGGCGATCACCGCGTCGATCCACGCCATGGTGGCCGAGGTGCAGAAATATGTGCCGGGTTACCGCCTGGTCAACGGTCCGGTGTTCGACGGCAACCGTGTCTCGGTGTTTATGGAGGTCGAGGGTTTGGGTGACTTCCTGCCGAAATATGCCGGCAACCTGGACATCATGACTGCGGCGGGATTAAGGACCGCGGAAATGTTTGCTGAGGAAGCGGCGAACGGTTCCATTACATTGCCTGCACGCGGTTGAGGAGGATTTGACGATGAATTTGCAAGGCAAGAACGTCACGCTGCACGATATGAGTCTCAGGGACGGGATGCACGCGAAGCGTCACCAGATCAGCCTGGAGCAGATGGTCGATATCGCCGCCGGGCTGGACGAGGCCGGCATGCCGCTGATCGAGGTGACCCACGGTGATGGTCTCGGCGGCAGCTCGATCAACTACGGCTTCCCGGCCCACAGCGACGAGGCGTATCTCAAGGCCGTGGTGCCGAAAATGAAGCAGGCGAAGGTCTCGGCGCTGCTGTTGCCGGGCATCGGCACCGTCGACCACCTGCGCATGGCGCGCGACTGCGGCGTCTCCACCATCCGCGTGGCCACCCATTGCACCGAGGCGGACGTCTCGCAGCAGCATATAGGTCTCGCCGCGAAACTCGAGCTCGATACTGTCGGCTTCCTGATGATGGCGCACATGGTGTCCGCCGAGCAGCTGCTGGTGCAGGCGAAGCTGATGGAGTCTTACGGCGCCAACTGCATCTACTGCACCGACTCGGCTGGCTACATGCTGCCGGAAGAGGTCACCGAGAAGATCGGTCTGCTGCGCAGCGAGCTGCACGCCAACACCGAGATCGGCTTCCACGGCCACCACAACCTGGCGCTGGGCGTGGCCAACTCCCTGGCGGCGATCGAGGCGGGCGCTTCCCGTATCGATGGCTCGGTCGCGGGCCTCGGCGCCGGCGCCGGCAACACGCCGCTGGAGGTGCTCTGTGCGGTACTTGAACGTATGGGCGCGAACACCGGCATCGACCTTTACAGGATCATGGACGTCGCTGAGGATCTCGTGGTGCCGATGATGGACCATCCGATCCGCCTCGACCGCGATGCCCTGACGCTGGGCTATGCCGGCGTCTACAGTTCCTTCCTGCTGTTCGCCAAGCGCGCCGAGGCCAAGTACGGCGTCCAGGCCCGCGAGATCCTGGTCGAACTCGGCCGCCGCGGTACCGTCGGCGGCCAGGAGGACATGATCGAAGATCTGGCGCTGACTATGGCACGCGAGCGCGGCCTGCGTTGAGATCCCTACCGCCTGGATATCGTCATGCAATCCCCAGGCTTTTTGCCCCGCCGTCAGGCGGGGTTTTTTTATGTGCAGCGAGGGCACGCGTTTGGTGCCGGCTACGAATTGTCGTTGAGCCAAACCAGAGCGCCTGGCAACGCGAGTGGAAGGCCTCCCTCGCTATACTGCCAGTTAGGTTTTCCTTTCACTGCAGGCCGCGCATGCAACTCGGGCCCTTTACCAACATGGTTTCCCATAATGTCTGGCGGGACAAGTATCGCCTTGTCGACGCAGCGGGAAACGCGGAACCCGGTATCGAGGCGACCTGGCGGCGTGTGGCGCTGGCGCTGGGGCGCGCGGAAGGCGGCGCGCGGCGTGACTGGACGCCGCGTTTCGAGGCCCGGCTGCGCGACTTCGCCTTTCTGCCGGGCGGACGAATCCTCGCCGGTGCCGGCAGCGGGCGCCGGGTCACGCTGTTTAACTGTTTTGTCATGGGACTGCTCGACGACTCCATCGAGGGCATTTTCAGCGCATTGCGCGAAGGCGCGACGACCCTGCAACAGGGCGGAGGGGTCGGATACGATTTTTCGACCCTGAGACCGTTCGGGATGAGGGCCGAGAACACCGGACGCATCGCTTCGGGTCCTGTGTCCTTCATGCGCATCTGGGATAGCATGTGCGCGACGCTGCTATCGACCGGTGCCCGTCGCGGCGCCATGATGGCGACGCTGCGCTGCGATCATCCTGATATCGAAGCATTCATCGACGCCAAGCGGGATCCTCGGGAGCTGCGCCATTTCAATTTGTCTGTGCAGATCAGCGATGCCTTCATGGAGGCACTGGCGCACGACGCCGACTGGCCGCTGCTGTTTCCGCTGGAGTCCGGTGCCGCACAGGATGGCGCCACTGTCATCGAGCGCGACTGGACCGGTACCGATGCGCCGGTACCCTGCCGGGTCTGGCGCACAGTGCCCGCCAGAGCCCTGTGGCAGCGCATTATGCATGCCGCCTACGATTGCGCTGAACCCGGCGTGTTGTTCACGGACCGCATCAATGCCAGCAACAACCTCCACTATTGTGAGCGCATCAGCGCCACCAACCCCTGCGGCGAGATTCCACTTCCCCCTTATGGCGCCTGCGATCTGGGGTCGATCAATCTCACCCGCTTCGTTGAACGCCCGTTCCGGCGCTCGGCGCGGCTGGATCTGCAAGGCATCGGCGACTGTGCCGGGGTCGCAGCGCGGATGCTCGATAACGTTATCAGCGTTTCACGCTTTCCACTGCCTGCTCAGCGCCGCCAGGCAAGGGCCAGCCGCCGGATCGGCCTTGGCCTGACCGGACTGGCGGATGCGCTTATCATGCTGGGCCTTCGCTATGACGAGCCGGCTGCGCTTGAACTGGCGCAGCGGGCCATGCAAACCATCTGTTACAGTGCATACCGGGCATCGGTCGCGCTGGCGGAGGAAAAGGGTGCCTTTCCGCAGTTGCAGACCGAACGTTATCTCGGGTCGCCGTTTGTCGAGCGCCTGCCGGCCGATATCCGCGACGGCATTGCGCGGCACGGGATCCGCAACAGTCATCTATGCGCCATAGCGCCGGCCGGCACCATCAGTCTGCTGGCAAACAACCTGTCCAGCGGACTCGAACCCGTCTATGCGTTCCAGCAACGCCGGCGGATACTGCAAGCCGATGGCTGTTTTCGCGACTGTGATTTGCCGGATTTCGCCATGGCGTTGTGGCAACAAACAGGCGGAAGAGGCGTCCTTCCCCGCGCTTTCGTCGAAGCAGGGGAGTTGACTGGCGACGCCCATCTACGCATGCAGGCGGCGCTGCAAGCGCATGTCGACAGCGCAGTGTCCAAGACCATCAATGTCCGTGAAGACTGCAGTTTCGAGGATTTCGAGGCGCTCTATCGTCGCGCCTACACCCTGGCGCTCAAGGGCTGTACCGCCTTCCGGCCAAACCCGGTGACCGGTTCGATCTTGAGCTCGGGACGTTCCCCGGATACGGCGTGGCAGTGCTGCACGCCCGAGCGTGAGGCCGATTGATCGGGCTGCATCGGGTGGGGCTCGCCAGACGGTATTGTCAGGATTGTATCCCGAGGGACTGGCGACTAATCGGGGTGCGGGGCTCGGCCCGCTCCAGCGGCGGGTCCATATAATGGGTCAGGGGCTCCGCCACGCCCCAGAACACAGGCCCTATGCCCATCCCCGCAGAAAATATCATGCCGAGCCAGGTCGGATAGGAAAACTCCGGGACCTCGCCGTCGGCATCGAGGCGGATCCGGCCGTCGTCGCTGAGCGCGGCACTGATGCAGAAGACCAGAAAACCGGTGGTCGCGAAAAGGTAAAGCCAGCCAAAATGCGTCGTGACGAACGCCAGGGCCTGCTGTGCGCCGGCTTCGAGTTCGGTCGGGCGTACAAGTCCCAGACGTACGAAAGCGATAAGCAGGACGGGCGCGCTTTAGAAAACCCAGCCGGGTCTTTTGTTCAAGCCGTCAAATGAAGTCCTCGTCCCTTGGCAAGTGGTTTGTAAAGGATCTGCGGTAGCCGTGACGAACGGGATTTTCAGCGCTCGGACTCGGCCAGTCCGTCGAGTAACTCCGGGGCAGCGGGGACGCGGAATTCCAGCAGGGTACTGGTGCCACCGCGATTGTCGATGCGCAGGCCCCGGTGGGCGTCGTTGCGCCTCAGGGAATAGACCGCAATAGCGTCCTCGATGAGGAAGGATGTCTCGTCCCGACCCTCACCGACCGTGATGATCAGTTCGGCATGTTCGGCATGGTTGCCTTCCCGTACCTCCTGCAGCGGCTGCTCGCCAGCGAAGAGTGCCGCAGGCGAGGCGCTCTCCAGTTCTGCTGTGGCCAACTGATGCAGACTGACCAGCCAGCCATGGTGCTGACGGCTGAACTGTTCGCAGAACGATTGCCACTCTGTTTCCGGTATCGGGATATCGGCCATGTTTCCAGGACGCTCCTGCCCGCTCTGTGTCATCTCACCTTAAGGATAGTGACTGATTCGGAGGAGTCTACCTCAACGCCGGCTGTCGTCCGGCCGCACTCGATGAATGCCGGCTGACCGATGCCGGGCCTACACTATAAGAGTGCACAGGCTTTGAGGCGGTACCCTGTCGCGGTCTGAACAGACGCCACCCTCGCCAACCTCCTGCTTTGCGTTTATCAGCGGGGACCAGGACCTTGTGGTCACTATTTCATCATCAGGCCGATATCGGCGTCCGCGGTTCCGGCACTACGGTAGCGCAGGCATTCGAACAAGCCGCGCTGGCCATGACCGCCGTGATCACCGAGCCGAAGGGTGTCAGGGCTAACGAGTGTGTGGTGGTTGACTGTGACGCGCCGGATCTGGAGCTTTTGCTGGCCGACTGGCTCAATGCGCTGGTCTACGAGATGGCCACCCGCCACCTGCTGTTTGGGCGCTTCGAGGTCGAGATCGACGGCACCCGGCTTCGAGGCCGTGCCTGGGGCGAGCCGGTTGATGTCCGGCGTCATCAGCCGGCGGTCGAGGTCAAGGGTGCGACCTACACCGCACTCGAGGTTCGTGAGGACCAACCGGGCCGCTGGCGTGCCCAGTGCGTCGTGGATGTATGAGGAACCTCCGAACAAGTCCCGGTTGGCCTCTGCGGATCCTGAAGCCTGTAGATGCAAGTGATGCGGCATTCCGACGCAGCGTGCAGGGAATACCCATAGGGCACTTTACCCTGGAGGGCGCTTTGGCCTTAGTCCTTTCCAATCGCTGCAACGCAGCAGATGCATGCTTCAGGACCCGCCCTTCGGGGCTTTCAGCGCAAACCGGACTCTGTGTTGCAGCTTCTCGACATGCCCCGGCATGCCTTCAAAGCTGCGCCTTGATTCCGGTTTGCGCTGAAAGCCAGAGACTCATCGAGACTTGTTCGCAGGTTCCTGAAGAAACAGCATGAATATCAAGGCGTTTGAGCGTTTATCTAAATACGAGTGGCAGATTCCAAAAAGCGGCAACATGCGCGTGCCTGGCATTATCTACGCCACCGAGACACTGATCGGGGCGATGGACGACAAGGTGCGCGAGCAGGTCGTCAACGTCGCCTGCCTGCCCGGTATCGTCAAGGCCTCCTACGCCATGCCCGATGCCCACTGGGGTTACGGTTTCCCGATCGGCGGCGTGGCGGCCTTCGATGCCGACGAGGACGGCGTGGTGTCCGCCGGCGGGGTCGGCTTCGATATCTCCTGTGGCGTGCGCTGCCTGCGTACCGGTCTTGCGCGCGATGCCATCGAGCCGCTCAAGGACGCGCTGGCGGACCGGCTCTACCGACAGGTGCCGGTCGGCCTCGGTAGCCGTGGCCGCGTCCACCTCGATGCGGCGGCGATGGATGCAATGCTGACCGGCGGCGCCCGCTGGGCGGTCGGGCAGGGTTGGGGCAGTCCTGAGGATCTGGCGCATATCGAGGAGCAGGGCCGCATGGCCGGTGCCCGGGCCGAAGCGGTCTCGGATCATGCCAGGAAACGCCAGCGCGACGAGATGGGCACCCTGGGGTCGGGCAACCATTATCTCGAAGTGCAGGAAGTCAGTGATATTTTCGAGCCACTGACCGCCGAAGCTTTCGGCCTGCGCCAGGGCGAGGTGGTGGTTTTCATTCACTGCGGTTCCCGCGGTCTCGGGCATCAGATCGGCACCGAGTTTCTCAAGTCGATGGCAGTCGCGGCCGGCCGTTTCAATATCGAACTGCCGGACCGGGAACTCGCCTGCGCGCCGATCCGCTCTGATCTCGGTCAGCGCTACCTCGGCGCCATGCGCGCGGCGATCAACTGCGCGCTGGCCAACCGCCAGATCATCACCCACCTGACCCGTGGGGTCTTCGCCGAGTTCTTTCCCGGTGTCAGTCTCGATCTGCTCTACGACGTCTCCCACAATACCTGCAAGGTCGAGGAACACGAGGTCGACGGCAGTCGCCGGCGGCTGTTCGTCCACCGCAAGGGCGCCACACGGGCCTTTGGCCCCGGCCACAGCGAGATCCCGGCCGCCTTTCGCGATGTCGGCCAGCCGGTGCTGATCGGTGGTTCGATGGGTACCTGGTCCCACGTGCTGGTCGGTGACAGTGCGGCCGAAGCGCTGTCGTTTTCATCTGCCTGCCACGGTGCCGGGCGCGCGATGAGCCGGCGTCAGGCCTTCAAGACCTGGAAGGGACAGCAGGTGCTCGACGGGCTCCGGGAACAGGGGATTATCGTGCGCAGCCCGTCACCACGGGGCGTGGCCGAAGAGGCGCCACATGCCTACAAGGATGTCGATGCGGTGGTTAACGCCGCCGACCAGGCGGGGCTGGCGCGCAAGGTTGCCCGCCTCAGGCCGATGGTCTGTATCAAGGGCTGACGACATGAGAGCACGCAGCGGGACTCTGTCGGGTTACCCTTCTGGCTTATATTGACAACGTTGTCTATGGGTGGGTACCGTAGACAACATTGTCAAACACTGAGCGCCTGAGCCGATGGTATCAATCAAAGATGTGGCCAAACACGCCGGCATCTCCTTCAAAACCGTTTCACGGGTGGTGAATAACGACCCGGCTGTGCGGCAGGAGACGCGAGCAAAGGTGCTGCAGTCGATCGAGGTGCTGAACTACCGTCCCAATCGCGCTGCGCGCATGATGCGCAACCAGCGTTCCGGTGTTATCGGCTTTATCTCCGATGAGGTGGTCACCCGGCCCTATGCCGGCGAACTGCTGCTCGGAGCGCAGGAGATCGCCAACCAGCAGGGCAGGGTGCTGATGGTGGTGAATATCGAACAGGACCGGCGGCGTCTGCAGCAGGCGCTTGACATGCTGCTGGAACGCCGTATCGAGGGGCTGGTATTCGCCAGCTATTTTCACCGCGAAGTCGAAGTCCCGGAGGAGATGTTGTCGGTACCGTCGGTGCTGGCCAACTGTTTCAGCCGCAACGCCGGGGTCGCGACGTTTTTGCCGGACGAGTGCCAGGCGGGACAGGACGCCACACGGCTGCTCGTCGAGCAGGGCCATCAGCGCATCGCCTTTATCACTCTGCACCCCGAAATCGTCGCCACGGGCCTGCGTCTTGAGGGTTACCGGCAGGCGCTGCAACAGGCCGGGCTCGCGTTCGATCCGCAGTTGGTGGTTCAGGGCGAGTGCCTCAACGAGGCCGGTGAACCCAGCTCGGCGGCCTCGGCCATCGAAACCCTGATGCAGCTGGATCACCGACCAACGGCCATTGTCTGTGGCAAGGACGAGTTTGCGATGCAGGTCTATTTTCTGCTGCTGCGTTACGGGCTGCAGGTCGGCGTGGATATCGCGATCACCAGCTTCGACAACCAGTTACTCATCGCTCCGAATCTGACACCGGGGCTGACCACCATGGCGCTGCCCCATCTCGAGATGGGGCGCGCCGCAGTGCGCCACCTGTTCAGTTCCGACGCGGACAGGGGCACAACGCTGGTACCTTTTCCGCTGATCGAGCGGGAATCGCATCTGCTGAACCCCTGACTACCCCTACGTTCAAGAACAACAAATGGCTTCACAATGACAGAACCAACCGGCTCAACTGTTACTGGTTTCTTGATGACAACGTTGCCATTATTGCTGTCAGTCCGTTACGCAGAACCCGCCACGCTGAAGCGCAGGTTTTTCCCAGTACTTATGCATGTGGCACACAGCGTGCCATCAAGCTACCGATGGATATGCTTATGACGCTTGAAAATCCTGTTTCCGGCGCTGCCCAGGTGCGGCCCGCCGTGCACTTCACGCCGCCGAAGGGCTGGATGAACGACCCGAACGGTCTGGTCTATTTCGAAGGCGAATATCACCTGTTCTACCAGTACTATCCGGATGCGCTGGTGTGGGGGCCGATGCACTGGGGGCATGCCGTCAGCTCCGACCTGTTACACTGGCAACACCTGGATACGGCCATGTTTCCGGACCAGGACGGGATGTGCTTCTCCGGCAGCGCCATCGTTGACCAGCACGACAGCAGTGGCCTGTTCGACGGTCAGCCCGGATTGATCGCCTTCTATACCGCGCACCGGACGCTCTGCGAGGCGAACAACGATTACGTCGAAGAACAGTGCATCGCCTACAGCCGCGACCGCGGGCGCAGCTGGCAGAAGTACGCCGGTAATCCGATCATCGCCGCGCCGGGATTCAAGGATTTTCGCGATCCCAAGGTGGTCTGGCATGCCGAGAGCCGCCACTGGATCATGGCGCTGGCCTGCGGCCAGTCAATCCGCTTCTACCGTTCGTCCAATCTGCTTGACTGGCATCTGGCCAGCGAGTTTGGCGCCGGTCAGGGCGCCCACACCTCCGGCCCCTGGGAGTGTCCGGACCTGTTCGAACTGCCGCTGCAGGATGGTGGCAGCCGTTGGGTTTTGGTGGTCAATGTCGGCGCCGCGCCGCCCGATGACGAATGGGGGTCCTTCGCCCAGTATTTTGTTGGCGACTTCGACGGCGAACGATTTCACAACGAAAACCCGCCGGAACAGGTTTTGCTGCTGGACGAGGGACGCGACTTCTACGCCGTGCAGACCTGGTCCGACGTCACGGACGGGCGTCGTCTGGCGATTGCCTGGGTCAATAACTGGCTCTATGCCAATCAGACTCCGGCCAGTGGCTGGCGCGGTGGCATGAGTCTGCCGCGGGAGCTGAGCCTGGTGAATACGCCGCAGGGTCCGCGATTGCAGCAGTGCTTCGTGCGGGAACTGTATGCGGATGGTCTGGAGCGCGCACCGCAGGTCGACGGCCTCAGGCTGGTAGCGGGACAATCGTTCCAGACCAATGTGGCGAGCGGTCCGCAGTGGGGCCGGGCCCGTTTGCTGCTGGAACCGGGTACAACAGCCGAACTCCACCTGCAGCAGGAAACCGGCCCCAGCCTGGTGTTAAGCCATGACGGTCAGGTGCTGAGACTGCAGCACCGGCGAGAAGGGGAGAACGGCGATGAGCGTTTTGACCGCTATTACCCCCATGTTTTTGATGTCGAGGCGGGCCCGTCCGGTTTGCTGACGCTGGAATGGCTGTGTGATCACGGCAGCCAGGAGTTGCTGGTGAATGACGGCCGGCTGTCCATCACCCACCTCAGTATCGAAGCAACGGGCGGCCTTGCACCCTTGCTGAAGGTAACGGCAGGAGTCGCAAGTCTGGAGGTTCTGCATGCGGATGGTTTGCTCCGGTCGGCACCTGTCGTGGGCCAGGAGGTGGCCTGAAGCCTGTGGGTTCGGTACCGTTCACACCGGTACCGAAATCCTTAGCCGTATCCCATCACGCGCGCCACTTCCATCGCCTTAAAAAATGCTTTTGTTCGGGCGAGCGATCGCAAAACTCCACTGTCGCAGCGGTGTCTGGCGCTTTGCTCTGCACTGCAAGGGGGCATAGGTGTGCCGTATTGTGGTGCTACAAGCGCGAAAAATCTTGAGACAAATCACTAATATATAATACGTTTTGGATGTTCTTGCTGGGCGGAAAAGATCATTTTCCGTGTTGGTGATATCGGGGCGGCGTCATCAGCCAAAAAGCGACTAAAGTTTTCCTATCCGCGACACAGGACGATGTCTGTCGGCATTTTTCAGTGCCTGCGACCGGGGCGATGATACCTGTCCATTACCGGCACTGTGCTCTTGGAGAGCACGCCTGTCCTGCAGATTACCACCCGGTAATGGCACGCAACTGAGATACGCCTACAAGAATAATATCGGTATGGCACCTGCCAGCCGACAGTCAGCAATTCACTCAATTGCTGAAGGAGTTACAAGGTGCACGAATCCCACCCCGTTAGCCGTTCCGCCATTGAGTCGAAAAGCCGCAACATCGGCTTTCTGCTGCTGAATAACTTCACCATGCTCTCGCTGTCGTCGGCGATCGAGACGCTGCGCATGGCGAATCATCTCAGTGGCAGGGAGCTGTACAACTGGTACACCCTGACCGAAGACGGCGGACCCGTGCGGGCCAGTGTTGGTATGCAGATCAACCCCGATGGCGCCATGACGGATGACTTCGACCTCGACCTCGTGATCGTTGCCGGCGGTATCAATATCAGTCACAACTACAGCAAGCGCGAGCTGTGCTGGCTCAAGTCCATGGCGCGCAAAGGCTGCAAGCTCGGCGGTATCTGCACCGGCGCTTACGCCCTGGCCGAGGCCGGATTGCTAGATGGTTATGACTGCAGCGTGCACTGGGAGTGTATCGCCTCGTTGCAGGAGGCTTTCCCGAAGGTCCACTGCACCAACCGGCTGTATTCGATTGACCGCAACCGCATCACCAGCACGGGCGGCGCGGTACCGATGGACCTGATGCTGAACATGATCAAGCAGGAACACGGCTATCAGTTGTCGGCGGCGATTTCCGAAATGTTCGTCTGTGATCGCATCCGTGACGAGACCGATCAACAGCGCGTTCCACTGCGCCATTTAATGGGCAACACCCAGCCCAAGCTGGTGGAGGTCGTGGCGCTGATGGAGGCGAACCTCGAAGAGTCGATCGAGCTCGACGAGCTGGCAAGTTACGTCGACCTGTCGCGGCGCCAGCTCGAGCGGCTGTTCCATAAGTACCTGCAATGCTCGCCGTCACGCTACTACATGAAACTGCGGCTGACCCGCGCACGCCAGCTGCTGAAGCAAACCTCGATGTCGGTGATCGAGGTCGCCTCTGCCTGCGGCTTCGTTTCCACGCCCCATTTCAGCAAGTGCTATCGCGAGCACATCGGTATACCACCGCGCGAGGAGCGCATGGCCATATGCCACCACCGTGAGGAAGCGGGAGACGCGCTGATCAATCCTGCTCCGTCCCATCTCGGCCTCTACGAGTCTATACACGACATAGTGCATTCGAACACAGCTCTGGCGGTGCTGGCCGAGGCTCAGTCGGAACCCAGCTACGGTTCAGTCGCGCTGAAATAAAAATGGTCTTGCTCGCTTCAGCCGGCCGTTAGCAGTAACTGGCACCTGTTCTGAAACCGGGCAATTCCAGTTCTTCCGTATAATGCCGAGCGGGCAGGGGTCTGCTGGCAGCGTTTTTCACAGCCCGCTCAGCGTGTCTTCATTCGCCACTCATTGTGGCGACCGCGGTATCGAGCATTCTGTTCGAGAAGCCCCATTCGTTGTCGTAC
>JABXIM010000160.1 GCA_013373085.1 Oceanospirillaceae bacterium
ACGGGGTTGAGTAGGTGGGGGAGAGAGGGCGCTGGCGGCTTTCGACCCGAAGCTGACATTCCAGCAACGGGATTTCGGATTCTCAAATAAGTCTCGAATTCGCCAGAAGGAGACAATGTTTTTGCCAGGCCCACATGGGCGGGCACGGCCGTTGTTGCAGTTGATGTCAGTGCTGCTTCAATGCCTGCACCAATTTGTCGAGCATAAGCGCAATCACAAGGCTGGCGGCAAACAGGGGCAGGAAGACGGCGAGCGCAAGGATAACCGCCCCGATGCCAGCACTCAGCCGTCTGTCCGCAGGCAGTGGCGGCGCTGCCATCTGGCCTTTGGGGCGGCGCTTCCACCACATGGCAACCCCGGCGACAGACAGGCTGATGACACCAAGCGCCGCCACGACGCCCAGCAACTGGTTGAACCAGCCGAACAGCGCGCCTTCATGGATGGCAATGCCGTAACTTGTCAGCCGTTCAAGAAACGGGCGATCAGCAAAGATGATATGCATCACCGGCTCACCTGTCCATTTGTCGAGATGCAGGGTTTCCCGCTTCGGTCGGTCCTGGATCATGGACCGGATGGTCCAGACGCCATTGTCGCCCTTCGGTGGCGATATTTCCACGGGCGCGGGGAATGCCTTTGCTGTGACGGTGGTAAAGACCTGCTGCAAGCTGATCGCGGTGCTGCCAGCGCCTTTTTCGCCCGATGTCAGCGTTACTTCAGCTTCGTCGTCCTCATTGATCTGCCATTCACTCAGTCCGTCACTCAGTCCACTGTGATGGTCGTCGTGATGGTGCTCGCCAGACTGCAGCGTGACAACCCATTCCTGGCCCGGTCCTTCCTGCCCGATGGCTGCACTGAGCCATTTGAAGCCGCCGCCCCAGGCCTGCGTCCACGGCAGGCCGGTGACCAGTAAGAACAGCACCATCAGCCCCACCCAGGCGCCAACGCCGCCATGCAGCCGTTTCCAGCCTTGCCGGGCAGGTGTGGTGCTGGATCGTCCGGTCAGGAACGGCAGGAACACATGGCGCCAGCCTTTGCCGCGCGGCCACCAAAGGTAGATGCCCGTGATGATCAACACGATCATCCAGGAGGCCATCAGCTCCACCACATAGGACCCGCCGTTACCCGACAGCAGGGTGCCATGGATTTTCTTGACCACGTCCATCAGTTGTGTGCTTTTGTCCTCATCCGCGAGGATGTCGGCAGAAAAACGGTCAACAAACAGAAGTCGGGTCTGGCCTTTGGCCATCAGTATCACCTCTGCCGTTGGGTCGGCCTCACTCTTCGGCATGATGATTTTTTTGAACTTGCCGCCGGGATAGCGTGCCATGGCGGCGTCAAGCAGGTCATCTGCGGGGCGGGCTGTAGTCGGAGTATTCCCAGCTACGGACGTTGCATTGATTTTGGCTTCCTGCCAGCCTTCATATTCAGCCTTGAAAAGATAGAGGCCGCCAGTGATGGCCAGGATGATGCCGAAAGGCGCTACCATCAGACCAGCCATGAAATGCCAGCGCCAAACGCGCCGGTATAGGGACGTGCTAGACATCAGAAACCGCCTTTCCAGCTGACTTCAAGCATGAAGGTGCGCCCCGGATAGGGGTGAAATACGAAGGCCCGCTCGTCCAGCAGGTTGTCCACGCCGAATGAGACATTGAAGCTGCTAAAGCGCTTGGTTGCCTTCAGGTCCACCCAGGTGAAGTTGGTGACGCAGAAGAAGGTGCCGCACTGGGCGTTTGATGTGTTCTCGATATTGCGGAACGGCGTGTCCTGATAGCGAAGCCCGGCGGCGAACGTCCAGTCGTCTGTGGGGCTGTAGCGCAAACTGGCGTTCAGGCGCACGTCCGGCACCCGCGGGAAGACATTGCCTTCAAGATCGATGTTCAGTGGGTTTTCCGTGACCTTGGCGTCCAGAAGCGACAGGTTCACGTCAAACGCCAAGCCGTCGATCAGCGCGTCCTCGCCCGCCACGATCAGGTCGATGCCCTTCGTGACAACCTGGCCGATATTGGTGGTCAGCGTGCTTTGCACCAGCGTGCCGGATCCGTCTGCGGCTGGGATGGCGAGGCCTTGTTTGAAAAGCGTATCGTCCACGGCCTGGCGGTAGAGGTTCACCCCAATCTCGATATTGTCGAAGCGCCGGGTGAGCTGCAGTTGAATGTCGAAAGCTTTTTCGGCTGCAAGGTCCGGATTGAAGCCGCCCAGGTCCAGCTGTCCGGCGTTCGGGCCATAGGCGATCAGGCCTGCCTGATAGAGCTCCTGCACCGTTGGGAAGCGGGTCGACAGGGCAGACGACAGGACAATTTCCCAGTCATCGTTCGGCCTGTAGGTCAGGGCGGCTTTCGGCGACAGTGCCTCCAGCGTGCGGGAGGCATAATCAACACGGGTGTCCCCCGTGCGCAGGAACCCCTTGCTGGCCCTCCAGCTTTCTGCGCGCAGGCCAAGGGTGGCCTCCAGGTTCGAGCCCAGATCGATCCGGTCCTCAAGGAACACGCCCATCAAGCGGGTGTCGCCGCCTGAAGCCTCGCGGATACCGCTTGTGGCGGCGCGGACCCAATCGGATGTGGTGTGGGTGCGGCTGGTGAAGCTGTAGCCCGCATACGAGAGGCCTGCGGCCACTGCGTGGTTGCCGAAGCTTTTCTCGGCAACAAGCTCCGCACTGTTCCAGGCAGCGTCGTCACCGTCCGTGACCGTGCCGCTGGTTGGGGCCAGCCCGGTCACAGTATCGAAATTGTCCGACCGGCGATAGTCATCATTGAGCACATCGAACCGGCTGACGGACAGGTCAAGCGCCCAGCCGCCCAGTTCGCCGGTCAGGCCCAAGCCTGCCAACATTTCGGTGCGTTCGCGCAAGCCCATGGAGACGCCGCTGATGCCGATAAAGGTCTCGTTGCCGTTTTCATCCCTCAGGAAGCTGCGGGGGTTCGTGGTGTCTTCGCTGTCGATCAGGAAAGCAAGCAGGCCGCGGGCCTGCCAGCCGTCGCCCAGGTCGTAGGTGCCGCGCAGCCGGATCTGGTCTTCCACAGCATCCACATAGCTGTCCTCGGCTGCGATCCGGAGCGGGAAGCCCAGGCCCATGTCAACGATGGCTTGATCGGCATATGCGCTGCCCCTTGCCGCTGTGCGCCACTGTTGTGGCTGGCCTTCGTTTTCGAAATGGCGGTAACTGATGCCCAGCGTTGACCGCTCGGAAGGGACAAGGTCGATCCCCATGTCAACCGACCAGCCATTGAAGGCGCGGTCGGTGCCGTAATAGTCATAATTCTGGGTGAAGGCCTGGGCGGTGATGCGGGCGCCGGGCTCCGTGATCTCTCGGGTCTGCATCAAAAGCGCCCCGCCCATCGAGTGGCCGCTGTAGCGTGCGGACATGGGGCCATAGATGATGTCCACATGCTGGATGTCGCCCGGTGCCACCACGGCCCATTTGGGGGCGGTATTAAAGCTAGCCCCCAGGAAGTTGGAGATGGTGAAACCGTCGATGCTGACCAACTGCCGCGGTGTCTGGGTAGTGTGGCTGCCACGCATGGAAAGCGTTGCGTTATTGTCGCCGATATAGCGTTTGCGCACGATCAGGTTGGGTGCGTATTTGACGCTGTCCTCCACATTGAGGGCATTGACGGCCTCGATCTGGGCGCTGCCGATGCCAACACCGAACCCCGGTGTCTTCAGGGTTTTCAGCGCGCGGTCGTCCAAGTGGCGCTCGGTTACATTGATGGTCTCAATCTGGTCGTCATACAGGGTTTCGGCCTCAGCCGGCAGTGCCGCCGCTACAGCAACCAGGCTGCACGTCGTGCATAGAATAGTACGGTACATGGAAAAATCCTCTCAAATCCCCACAAGGGGCAAATCGGCAAAATGCTTAGAGAAAGGATTGAAATGGAGGCGCGCGCGGGGAGGCCGCCCCTGTCAGGCGTTGCCGCGTGAGAAGGCGTGGGGCCGGGATCGCGAAGTGTGCGGGCGCTGGCTCATCCGGAAGCACGGCAGGCAGGGAGGAGGCTTTGTTCGCAGCATGCAGCAGTGTGGTGAAAGGGCAGGCCTGCCCCTCATGGTCTGCCTTTTCCTGATGCTGGGCTTTGTCAGAAAGTTCCCTGATCGTGCCGGAGGCCGCGTCATAATAGACATCGCGGCTGCCGTCCGGTGTGCACAAGGTTATAATGGTCTCGCCGCTCGCCGATTGGCCCAGCATGAAGCCTGCAGGCACAAGCGCCTTGACGGACAGGGCCATCAGGGTGAAGAGAAGCAGAATCCTGTGCTGTGCGGCGAATGTACGCAAAATCAAAAATCCGGAAATGCAAGACAGGTGTCATATACAGGCCTGGGCTAGGCAACGCAAGAGACCTGTTTGTATCTTTTTGTCGCGGTCCTTTCGAGTTCTCGGTCGCGTCATAACTTGGGCATCGGTCAGCAAAGGGTCAGGAAGCGAATATTCCTTCGTAGGAATGTTTGTATGTCGCCAACGTCCCCTTCTGGCAGAAAGCCGCCAAACGTCAGGCGAATATCTTAGATGACCTCAGTGCGCGCCATCCGCAGG
>JABXIM010000093.1 GCA_013373085.1 Oceanospirillaceae bacterium
GTCAGTAATATCACCTTTTACAAAGGAATAATTAGAGGCTTCTTCCACATCCTTCAGATTCTCCAGATTTCCAGCATAGGTTAATGCATCCAGATTGTAGATCTGATATTCAGGATAGTTGTTGACAAACAATCGAACCACGTGGTTGCCTATAAAGCCTGCTCCTCCGGTGATTAAGACTTTTTTCATGTTTCAAAACTATCAAGGCAAAAGCAATTATCTAATTAAAAAAGAAAGTTTTACTTTTGAAGTCTGAATTATATGGAACAAACCCTACTCATTGCTGGTACATCTTTCCTCTTAACATTCTTAATGTTTCCGGTATTCATTAAGTTTTTTAAGCGAAGAAACTTTTTAGATGACCCTGGAGGGAGAAAGATTCATACCGTCAAGACCCCGGCTATGGGAGGTCTTCCCATATTTATTGGATTCGCAATGGCAATATTGATTTGGGCTCCTTTTGAGGTTTTGAGAGAGATGAAATATGTACTAAGCGCTGTTTCAATTATGTTCATTATAGGTTTTAGGGATGACCTTATAAACTTGAGGGCATATCAAAAGCTTATCGGACAAATTTCTGCTGCTCTTATTATTGTTGCTGTTTGTGACATAAGGTTTACTTCACTTTACAATTTGTTTGGGCTAGAAGAGGTGCCTTTGGCTGTAAGTTATCTTCTTTCCTTATTCACAATTATCGTAATCACAAATGCCTATAATCTGATAGATGGTATTGATGGTCTATCCGGTTCAGTTGGGGTTATTTCAATGCTCTTTTTTGGCTTATTTTTCTTTTTAAATAATGAGATTGGATTTGCACTGGTATCTCTTTCTCTATGTGGTGGGTTACTGGCATTCCTGAATTATAACTGGGCTCCGTCCAAGATTTTTATGGGAGATACCGGATCCTTATTTATAGGATTCTTCTTATCGATTCTGACCATTAAGTTTATCGATTTTAATCACTCCATTTCAGGTCAAGAATTTGCTTTTGGTGGATCTATAGGGACTGCTGTAGCTATTCTAATCCTTCCATTGGCAGATACATTCAGGGTCTTTGTTAAGCGTGTTCTTCGAGGGAAATCTCCCATGCACCCAGATAGAACCCATGTGCATCATATTCTTTTAAGGCTTGGTTGCAATCACGCTCAGGCTACGGGCATTCTGGTTACGGTTAATGTGATTTTTGTGCTGCTGGCATTGGTTCTCAAGGATTTTTCAGATGCTGTTGTCATCCCATCTATTCTAATTACAGTGGTAGCTCTTGGGACCATCTTGGATCTAATTTTTAAGGCTGCAATTGACAGGCGCAAAGAAGAATTGCGTGAGAGGAACAAGGCCTCTAGAGACGAGACAAAAATCGTTTCCATATCTAAAAATGCCGGTTAGGCATTTCCTTCCATTCTTTTCCTACACTTTTAGTTTAATCTCTTATCTTGCGTTGAAGTTTTAAAGCAAGAATGAGATCACATCTTTTTACTAATACTCTTCTCTTTTTTTTGGTATTTTCTTGTTTGTCGGTTGGACTTACAGCTCAGACCCTACCTGATTTTTCATCTGTTGATGTTGCCTCACTTTCAGATCAGCAAATAGAGAGCTACCTTAAACAGGCCCAAGCAATAGGTTATTCAGAAGAGGACTTGCTGACACTTGCCAAATCTCAAGGGGTTTCTACCGCTCAGCTATCATTACTTAACAGTCGTATTAGTTCGATTCGGTCACTGCGTGTGAGTCAAGCTCTTGGTTCCCCTGTTGAGAGTAGTCGATTGCGAAAACCCTACCTTGACTCTTTAGAGGTTGTCAGCAAGAAGGAAACAAATATTTATGGCCTTAGTATTTTCAGAAAAGGATCTTTCCTATCATTTCAAACCAATCAAAATATACCCACTCCGCAAGACTATATATTAGGCGCTGGGGATGAGGTGTACATTGATGTTTATGGCGCATCAGAAAGTTACTATCAAGCAAAGTTAAATCCTGATGGAACTATAGTTTTAGAAAATATCGGCCCTGTAGCTCTGAGCGGATTGAGTATTGAGGAGGCAGAGAAGAGGGTTAAGGATAGACTGTCTGCTTCCTACGATGGGATGAAAGGAAGTCAGCCTAATACATTTCTTAATTTGTCTTTGGGTCAGGTTAGGAGTGTTAATGTAAATGTTATTGGTCATGTCGAGATTCCAGGAACGTATAATCTGAGCGCTCTTAATACAGCTTTCAATGCGCTCTACGCTGCGGGAGGAATTACCGAGTTAGGTAGTCTAAGAGAGGTTAAACACTTCAGAAATAATAAGCTTGTTTCAACAATCGATATATATGAGTTTTTGCAAAACGGTTTCTCCGAAGGCGATAATAGGTTAGAAAGTGGCGATGTAATTTTGGTTCAACCATATACCAATCGTGTTTCTTTAAAGGGAGCGACTAAGATTTCAGGTAGGTTTGAATTAAAGGCTGACGAAACGTTAGCAGACCTGCTCAATTATGCGGGAGGCTTTTCAGAAAATGCTTATGCTGCTTCCATTAAGCTGAACAGAATTCAGGATGGAGAAAAACGCGTTGCAGATATCAATTCCGATCAATTTGATGTTTTTACTATTCAGGCTGGCGATGAATATGTTGTTTCGGAGGTTCTCAATAGATATTCAAATCGTGTGGTTGCACAGGGAGCAGTATTTCGGCCAGGTAATTACTCTCTTGGACAAGGGTTGAGTTTGAGAGAATTAATTGAAAAAACGGATGGTTTGAGGCCGGATGCTTTCATGTCTCGTGGGATAATCAAGAGAACAACAGAGGATCTTTCAACTGAAACAATCGCCTTCAATCTTCAAAATGTTATTAGTGGTGCCCAAGACTTTGACCTTCAAAGGGAAGACGTTGTTACTATTTTCTCTAAGAATGAGTTAAAGGAAGAGTCGTTCTTGGAAGTTTTAGGCGAAGTCAATCAACCAGGAGTATTGGACTTTTCCCAAGGTGCAACATTAAATGATGTACTCCTTCTTGCTGGTGGAGTTTCTACTTCGGCCTCAGGAGGAAGTATTGAAGTCTCCAGAAGAATACTATCTGACACTCAGGATGGATTCAGTTTGTCCGAAACCTTCGTTTTTAATATTGATCTTGAGGGTAAAATTATTGAAGATGGAGAGTTTAAACTTTCTCCTTATGACCAAATAGTTATTCGAAAAAACCCAAATTATAAGCGTCAGCAGCTTGTTTCAATAGAGGGGCAGGTACACTCTCCAGGCCAATATGCACTCAAGAATCAAGGAGAAAGAATATCCGATTTGCTTAGTAGATCTGGAGGAATCAACCAGTTTGCCTTTGTTGAAGGAGCTACATTGATTCGCAAAACTGAGTTTTATGAAGAGCCAACGGATCTTGAGAAGCAGATTGACGATCTTATCAATCTTCAAGACAAGTTTGACAAATCTCCTGACTTACTAACTGAGGCTGAGTTGGCAATGCTCTCAAGAATTGAAAACAGTATATTGGAGCTTGAAAAACGAGATGCAAGTAATCAGAATTTATCTAACTACGCCAAAAGAGAAAGAATTAAGGAAGTAATTGAAAGAAATGCACTTACCTCTAATATACAGTTGAAGCAAGCAGAGGCTATAGGAATTGACCTTCAGTCTATTATTGATGCTCCAGGCTCCACTTCTGATCTACTTCTTGAAGAAGGTGATGTATTGATTATTCCGAAGAAGTCGGAAACTGTCAGGCTCCGGGGGAAACTACTATACCCAACCACTAGTAGGTTTGTAGAAGGTAAATCATTGAAATACTACATCAATAATGCCGGTGGCTTCGATTATAGAGCCAAGAAAAAGGGCACATATGTGGTTTATGCTAATGGGGAAGTGGCCAGAACTAGAAGCTTTTTGTTCATGAAGTTTTATCCTAAACCTGAGACCGGATCAGAAATTATTGTGCCAAGCAAGCCGTTGAAAGTTCCGGTTAGAATTCAAGATGTAATTGGTATTACAAGTGGGTTAGCAACTCTAGCCTTGGTGATTAGTCAAATTAAGTAAGCCAGAGCAATTAGAATGAAATCGGAGAAAAACTACATTGAAGAAGAGAAGATTTCACTCGGATTTTTGATCCGAAGACTTCTTTTTTGGATAAGGTTTCTCTTATCCAAATGGTTATTAATTGGACTTGGAGGGGTAATAATGGTCTTTTTGTTTCTAGCTTACAACTACCTTAAACCTAAAGTATATGAGGCAAAGAGCACGTTTGTTCTGGATAAGGATTCCGGAGGTCTGGGTGATTTAGGCTCATTAGCATCTCTTGCAGGGGTTAATGTCGGAGCTTTAACAGAAGGAAGCGTTTTATTTCAAATCGATAATATTCAGGAGCTATATCGCTCTAGAAGAATGATTGAGATGACCCTTCTAACAAAGGTAGATCTAGATCAAACGGAACAGAAACTTATCAGAAGGTTTGCCGAATCAAATGAATTCGTTGATACTTGGAATGATGTTGGAGTGAGTTTAGATGACTTTGATAGTCCAAGAGACGGGTTTAGCAGAGCTCAAGATAGTGTTCTCAGGGAGTCTGTTAAAATAATCAATGAGGCCTTTCTTATGGTTGGCAAGACGAATAGAAGAGCGTCTATTTTGGAAGTTGGCTTTAAGCATAAGGATGAAGTCTTGGCCAAATTGTTTACTGAAACTCATGTAAGGAATGTGAATCAATTTTACTTGGAGACTAAAACTAAGAAGAGTTCTGCTAATTTGAGAATACTTCAAACTCAGGCTGATAGTGTAAAAAGAGTACTGGATATGTCTTTGCTCAAACTTGCTGAAATTGATGAAAATATACCTAATCCGAACCCGCTGTACAAAACATCCCAGGTGCCTTTTCAGAAGGCCATGATAGATGTCCAGGCTAACAGTGCAATTTATCAAGAGGTAGTAAAACAACTTGAGTTAGCTAAAGTAGCTCATAGAAACCAAATGCCTTTGATTCAAATTATTGATCAGCCAAGATATCCATTGCCCGATAATCGATGGGGGCTTTTTAAAACAGTGGTGATAGGTGGATTTATTGGTGCTGTAATTATGATTCTTTACTTCCTAGTAAGACAAATTATTAGGAGTGCACTAAATGATTTAGAATAGCCTTCCTTTGCTCAGACTTTATACTCGGTTGGTCGATTTATTGAGGGGAAAAACCACCTCAAACTTTATCCATCTTTCTCTTAATCAAGGTGTCAACATCGTTACTGCCTTAATATTAAATAGATATCTTTTTCAAACCTTAGGCGAGGAGCAGTACGGTTTAGTTAGTGTCGCTTTGTCAGTAGTATTGCTTTTTGGCATGTTGGTTAATTATGGGTTTAACCTTAATATACCACAAAAACTGGCCATAATTAAGGAGAGTAACCTTGCTAAGCAGGACTTAATTAATGAGGTGACTATTACAAAACTTATTTTGAGTTGTATGGTGGCTGTTTTAGTTATTTTTTCCACTAACCATTTCGGACTTTTCGAGGGCTACTCGGTTATTCTTACGTATTCGGTTATTCAGCTATTTAGCGATGCATTGTATCCTATGGCTATTCTTCAAGGCTTTGATAAGCTATCTTGGATTGCAAAGGCCAATGCAGTATCTAAACTGTTGTATTTAGGGCTTGTAATTTTGGTGGTAAATGTAGCAAGCGATGCGAAGTGGGTGAATTTCCTTTTAGGGAGTACGGGCTTTCTGGTTCATGGTTCTGTGATGGTATTGATTTATAGAGCCGAGTCAATAAGACTCCAATGGGTTGCTTTCTCTCGTATTAAGTTTTGGCTTTGGAGTAACTTCCAATTTTTCTTTTCCACAGTAGCGTCCTATATATTAATCAATGGTGGACTTATTATATTAAAGAATTTTGTAAACGATGCAGAGTTAGGGTTTTATTCCTTGGGACAAAAGGTTGCAGTAATGTTGCGTATGATCCCTATTTTCATTACTCAGTCTATTATCCACAACGCATCACGATTGTATGACCAAGATAAGATAAGCTTTGAGGGGTATCTGCAGAAGAGTCAGAGAAATGGTCTGTTAATAACCGCTTTAATATGTTTTACTGCAGCTGCCTCATCTAAATGGGTGATAAGAATATTAGCGGGTGAATTTATACCATTAAGCGCAACTCTCATGTCCATCTTATGCCTACTACCCATTATTGGAATGCTTAATGTATCTAATATGATAAGAATACTAGTTGCAGATCAAAAGTATATCCTCTCAAAAGCGATTTGGATTACAACAGGCCTAATGCTGATATTTAGTTTAATTGGTAGTTATTATTTTGGCAGTTATGGACTAGCTGTATCTTTGGTATTGGCCGAAATCTTCAACTATTTCATACACTATATTTTGCTTAAGCGTGCCGGTTTGGGCAAATAAAGGTTATTTCAACTCCAAAAAATACCAGGCAACCTAAAGAAGCGAAGAATCTTATTGATTAGGGTTAGAACAAATCTTTTAAGGTTTGTCTTTTGTATATGGTAGTTACTGGGGTAGCTTTCTTTACCGCTTTTCTTGTCGATTGGAGCCTCTCTTTTTTTCTTTTCAATTACAACTATACTGTCATAATAGTGTACGGAATCAACATTTTTGGTAAAAAAATTAGGCTGTAAACCTCTTTGTTGACTGTGGTAAGCATGAATGTAGTCAATGAAATTTTTGGTGTATTCAATAAATGAACCTCTTCTTTTGAAACCACCACCATGTTCAAGCATATACGAACTGTGTGTGTCTTCACACAGATAAATGCCATCAGCTTTAACATGATCAAATAGTTCTTCAAAGGTTACTATCTGCTGCCTCATACCATGCCCCCCATCATCAATCAAAATGTCAATGGGTGGTATTTGTGATTTAAGTTGTCTTAAAAATTGTCGATCTGACTGAGACCCAATATATATTCGGATATTCTCTTCTTCCAGTTTTTTACACTTTGGATTAATGTCTACACCATATATTTCTACCTCATCACCAAAATAGTTTTTCCACATTTGTAGACTTCCACCATGGAATATACCTATCTCTAAAATTACTAAAGGCCTTTTTCTATATCTGGAGAAATGCCTCTCATATATATCGAAGTAATGATTCCACTTATGAATCAATCTTTGATCATTAGTGTTGAAATATTTTTCCAGGTCTGATGAACCCAGGTTTTCTCGATTAAAATTCATTCGAAATATTTAGATTTATTGCCTTGATCTTTTGGTATAAAAAGTCAGCAATCAAATTTAGTAGATATGCGAAATTGAGCCCTTGATTCTGTAATTTTTTATTACTTATATCAATTTATTTGATTCCATATGAACACCTAACCTAAGTAAGAATTTGGCTTTGATTATCTTTCAAGACTTTATGCAATTAGCCATTGTTTCTTTTGTCTTTTGCTTCATTTGAAAACCTTCCTCTTATATTTGCCAACTTACAGGTCATGCAATCGTAAATGAAAAACCCAAGTGTTGCTATCATAATTATTAACTGGAATTCATTTAAATACACGGATGATTGTCTCGTTTCTCTTGAAGAATTAGATTATGATTCATTTGAAATAGTTATAGTAGATAATGCTTCTACAGATAATTCTCTAGCTAAACTGAAGAGTAAATATTCTTGTCTCCATTATATAGAGAATAAAGATAATCTAGGTTTCACCGGAGGAAATAATGAGGGAATACTATATGCTTTGAACCGGGGGTTTGAGTATCTACTTCTTTTAAATAATGATACAATTGTTTGTCCAGACTTCTTGTCAATTTTAATTGATACTATTAAACAAGACACAACAATAGCAGCTGTACAACCAAAGATATTTTATAATTATGATAGGAGCATTTTATGGAATGCCGGAGGGAGGTACATCCCAGCGATATCTCATACAGTGGTAGATGGAGATGGGAAAAGAGATAGTGAAAAATTCAGCAAGCAAAAGGAGGTAGATTGGATTACCGGATGCGCCTTTCTAGTTCGGACAAGCGTTGTTAAAGAAGTTGGTATGCTAAATGACCTGTTCTTTTACGGATGTTATGATGATGTGGAATGGTCTCTTCGTATGAGGGGTGCGGGATATAGGCTGATGTTTTGCCCAAATTCAATAATTTATCATGACGTTGCTGTGGCTTCAAAAAATGAATTGGAAGGAAGCGAGGGTTTTTTGAAACCATATTTTCATTATTTAGTGAATAGAAACCACTGGATCCTTATTCGTTTGAATTCGAAACATTTATTTTTTGTCACAAGTGTTCTTTTCCAGCTAGTAAAGTTTTTGGCATTTGTAACTTACTTTACTGTTAGAAATAGAAGAAGGAAGCTAAAGGCGGCTGTTCATGGGTTCATACATGGTATTACAAAGCCATTGGTTGCCAAATCACTTAATCATAAGCATTACATTCAACTTTACAGATAATGGAAAAATATCAACCTGTATCATTACAAAGGGTTATTGCAGAGAAGGAGAACTTTCGTTCAGGAGAACCTTTCCCTTTTTTAGTGATGGACAATTTTGTTGAGGCAGAGGTTGCAAATAAATTGGCCACGGAGTTTCCAAAAGTACATGACAAAAGACTCTTTATTTACGATAACCCACTTGAAGTAAAACGAGCATTGAATGATTGGAACGCTTATCCTCCTTACACTTATGCATTTTTCCAATATTTAAATTCACCAGAAGTTATAAACACATTCAGTGAGATGATTGGCGTTCAGCTTTATCCTGATCATGGATTACATGGAGGGGGGTGGCACATACATGGGAATGGCGGAAAGCTTAATCCACATCTGGATTATAGTATCCACCCAAAAATGGGCTTACAAAGAAAACTCAATCTAATCATATACCTTTCTAAAGATTGGGTGCCTGATTGGGGAGGACACCTTGGGTTTTGGTCGCATGATGAAGAAACAAATGCACCTCGGAAATTAATACAGGAGACTTCTGTCAAATTCAACCGTGCTGTGTTGTTTGATACTACTCTTAATTCATGGCATGGAATTACTCGACAGGTAAATTCACCTAATGGCACTACTCGTAATTCATTGGCCATTTACTATCTAGCTGAGCCAGCTATTGGTGCCTCACCACGCTCGCGTGCTTTATATGCGCCTACAGAAGATCAAAAGGATGATAATGAGATACAGGATCTCATAAAGAAAAGAGCAGATTTAGAAAAATCCAAAGGCACTTATGCACAGCTTAAGGATAAAGGTTAATTCTTTAGTTTCCCTCAAATTGTTGGTACTTGTCAGACTTGTGTTTTCTGCCCAATAGCTTATATAGGGGCTTTTGTAAATGTTTAAAAAGCCTGAGAGCATCTTTGATTGGGTGAGCCGAATGTAGTAGCTTGTTTTGTATGCGTTTTTGGCTGATTCATTTACATTGGCTGAATGCCCCCTTTTCCAAGCTTGAATAAAGCAAAGCCTCCCCACATCTCTCTGTAGGTATCGTTGTGCCAGAAATTACCATGTATGTAGTCTAGCTCGATATATTCAACTTTTTCGTAATTGGCGAAATCAACCATCTTCATCCCTTTTCTAGACTGAGGGTAAAATCTGTCATGCACTAAAATTGTCAATTCATACTTGTGTGGGTAGTCCAAGATCATTTTGAGATTGTTATAGACTGCCAGCTTTGAATGATCTCCATCAACCAAGATGAAATTTAACTCTTCGCCCGTCTCTTCAATTTTTTTGAAATAGCTCAGGTAATAACTTAACTGAGTAACCAACCAGAAACTCAACATTCTTAAACTTATTCTCTGGTGTTCTCTTTGGTTCTGAGCTGATGCTACCAAGTAAACCTGACCTGGGTATTTGCTAATAACTTGTAGACTATCTCCTTTGAAAGTATCCAATTACAATAGAGTATTTGTGTTTTATGTGGTTTAAGAGATCAATCAGAGTATATTTTTCCACTCTAGACACGTCCTACTCCAAATCGTATTTTGACTTAAAACTGGGTAAAGACTTAGATAGAACATAGGATAATAAATTCTCATATAATGAGAATTTTGAGCTTGATTTTACTAATTCTACCCGAAGTTGGCTCATTATTGATCCCTTACCTTATTTTTACAAAATTATACTTAAATCTCAATGGAGAAATTGAAAATCCTTCAGGTTCATAATATTTATCAAGGCAAAACAGGTGAAGAAGCTGTGGTAGATGAAGAGCGGAAGGTGCTGGAAGAAAATGGTCATAAGGTTATTCAATACATTAAAGACAACGCATCTTTAAAAGATGACTCCAAACTGAAGCGTCTAAGAATGATATGCTCCCTTAATGCTTCTAAAGAGGTTGCAAAGGAATTGGGAGAACTTTTGGATAGAGAAAGGCCTGATATTTGTCATGTACATAATACCTTTCCTATTATAACCCCTATTGTTTATGAAGTTTGCAAGTCTAAAGGGGTACCTGTGATACAAACCCTTCATAACTATAAAATGATATGTACAAATAGCCTCCTTTTTCGTAACGGAGAGGTTTGTGAACTATGCTTGAATAGGAGCCTCTATAACTCTATTAAGCACAAATGTTATAGAGATTCATATTTTGCCACGGCTGCACAGGCTCATGTTATTCAAACTCATAGAAAAAGGGGTACCTGGGAGAATTCAATTGATAGATACATATGCTTGACAGACTTCCAAAAAGATAAGTTGATCGCAGGAGGTATGAATCCAGAAAAGATGATGGTGAAGCACAATTTTCTATCGGAGGCTGATACCAACGTACAGTCGGGTTCATTTTTTCTATTTGTCGGAAGGCTTAATGATTCTAAGGGGCTTCAAGATTTGCTCTATTTGTTTGCGCATAACAATGCTTCAAAATTTGTATTAATTGGGAAGTCCGACAATCCGGAGGTTTTCAATGAATTCGACAATGTAGAACACTTAGGAGAACAAGACAGAAGCATAGTTCTTGAATACATGAGAAAATGCAAAGTAGTTCTTTTTCCTTCAATGTACTACGAGGGCATGCCAATGGTGATTTTGGAGGCCTTTTCGCACAAGAAGCCGGTAATTGCCAGAAATACGGGAGCTATGTCTTCAATGATTAAGCATGAATTCAATGGATTTAAGTATGAAGACAGGGCCTCGTTTGTCAGCTATGTGGAATTAATTGATAGCAATGAGTCTCTGGTGCAAAGGTTGGGAGATAATGCTTTTAACGATTATAAAGCAAAGTATTCAAGAGAAATTGGTTATAAAAATTTAATCGATACATATACAACTGTCTTAAACGAGTGAATAGCCTTAGCTCAATACCAGTCTTATAGAATGATCATAGTTTCAACCATACTTCTAGTGCTCTATATGGCATTCTATTTATTTGTGGTAAGTGGCCTCGTGAGAGGTAAACTATATCTTGTCTTTCTTTACTCTTCTATTTTCTTTCCCATTTATATGTTCTTTATAGCAAGCAATTTTAAAGGGTTTGAATCAATTTTGCTTGTGAATCTAATTCAATACTCAAAAGAGCTAATCATTTTTGGTGCATTGGTTATTTGGTTTTTAAGTCAAAAAAAATTGGTGAATAAACAATGGCACATCTCGCTACTTGATAGTTTGTTTCTTGCGTTTTTGGGTTTAGCATTCCTCTTTTTCCTTTTAGGTTTGGGAGAAGCAACTGTGGTGAATCGAGCCATATATCTTAAGAACATTTTGCTCATTGGTGTATTTTATTTTTTGGGAAGAAATGTAAAGGTTCCATTTACTCAATGGAACGGGGCGTTTAAAGCCATTTTCATTACTACGGTTCTTGCCTGTATTGTAATAGTCATTGAGAAAATCTCTGGAACTCACTTTCATTCCATATCTGGTCATATAGATTATTACTCGTTTATTGAAGCCAGAGACTTGGAAGGGACATATGGTTTAGGATATACTTTTGAGGCCGCGGGTGGGGCTCCAAGGTACGGATCACTCTTTGCACATCCACTAGAGCTGGCCGCCTCCATGCTTTTGGTAGGTAGTATAGGGCTTATATATTTTATCTCCGTTCCCTATAGGACTAATAAATACAAATATCTCTTCATTCTCTTCTGCACCTTTGTCTGTTTATTGCTGGCATATTCAAGAGCTGCCTTTGCCTCCTTCTTTCTTATGCTTGGCTTTATTGCCTTGTTATTGAGATATTATAAGATTATAGGGATTGGCTTGGTTGTTTTGGCTCTAATTGGGCTTTACGTTGTTATTTTTTCCGCGAATGAGATTTTATATTTTGTTTTGGATACTATTTCCTTTCAGAATTCATCAAGTGTTACTCATCTAGTTGACTGGTTAGAAGCTGTTGATAGTATGTTGTCTAACCCAATGGGTATAGGCTTGGCCATGAGTGGGAATGCAGGGGGGGTTGATAAAGACTTAATTGTAGGCGGTGAAAATCAGTATTTGATCTACGGTGTTCAAATGGGATTTATTGGTATGTTCCTTTACATAGGAATGCTGTTCTTTGGAATTAGGAATTCTTGGAAGGCTTTTCGCTTATCTAGTAATAGGCAGGAAGCAATAGTTCCTTTTGTGGCAGCATCGGTTAAATTTGGGATGCTTCTTCCCTTATTTACAGCAAATGCCGAAGCATACCTCTATATTTCTTTGATTCCTTGGTGGCTAATTGGAGCTGCCGAAACTATATATCAAAATTCAAAAGGTCGCGGTGTTTATCACCAGCTACAGCCTGGTCGTGTAGAATTGAGTAAATGAAAAGAAAACCAAAGGTTCTTATAGATTCCTTTCATTTGTTTCAGGCGTCCACTGGAATCAGAACCTATTCAATCCAGTTGATGCTTGGGCTGGAGGAGCTGGATCAAACGGAGGTAGAGTATTTAGTATATCCTAATTGGAGATGGGTAAATAGAACAGATTTTTTAAGGGGTAAGGTTAACTTCTTTAAGAAAATTCTGAACCATCTTCTTTACTTCGTTTGGAAGCAGTTTTGCCTGCCCATTTTACTTTTTATTAAGCAGGCAGATATGGTTATTGCTCTTGATTATCTTCTCCCATATTTCAAATTTGGTTCTAAGGGTATTGCAGTAATACATGATACTTTTTATTGGGAACTCAAGGCTAATTATAATCCCATTTGGCGTTCATACTTTTTAAAATCTGTTCAAAGAGGGTTGGGAGATAACTCTGAAATAGTAGCTACTACAGAGTATATAGCCCATAAGATTAAGAGAATAGTATCGGACCGACACAATGTTTCTGTGGTATATCAAGCACCAAAGGATTTGCAAGAAGAAGGTTCCCAGAATTTAGTTGTCCCAAAGGGAGAGCCATATTTTCTTCATATTGGGATTTTCGAAAAGCGCAAGAACTTAGAAATCTTGGTAAGAGCTTTTGAGAGAGTTTCAAGAATTGATTATTATACTAATCACAAACTTGTTTTGGCAGGAGGGAGAGGCGTTGGCATTTTTCACGATGACTTTCAGCTAATATATCGTTTGATTCAAGAGCTGGGTTTAGAAAGCAAAATTGTGCTCCCTGGGTTTGTGCCAGATTACCAACTCAAAAGTCTCTATGAAAATGCTTTTGCCTACATTTTTCCGTCTAAAGAAGAAGGTTTTGGTATTCCTGTTATTGAGGCAATGAAGTCTCGGATACCTGTCATTATTTCGAACCATCCAGCATTGGTGGAAGTAGCAGATGCTGCTGCACTTATTTTCGATATGGATAGTTTTGAATCCTTGTCTAATGAACTGATGAAGTTGACAAGTCAAGAATTGAGAAAGGAATTGATTGAAAAAGGCAAGAAAAGGGCAGAAATGTTTACAAAAGAAAGTTTTGCCATTCAATTTCATCGTGTAGTGATAGATGCATTAAGCTTTCACAAGAAAAAAACTAGTCTTGAAAGTGGAGAGTAAGGCACAGGTTAAAATAGGGGTAATTACAGCAGCAGACCCTAATGACAAGAGAATTCTGTCAGGTACTCTTCACTGTATGTGTGAAGCTTTGAAGTCTCAGTTTTCATCTGTAATCTATTTGGGGCCAGTTAAATTGAGCCCTTTTTCATCCTTAAAAGTGAGAATCCTGACTTTTTTGTTTAAGATTTTCCACCTGCTGGTTTACTGGAAGAGGTTGAATAGTGAACACACCATGATAAGGAGTAAATTTCATGCGGGATATTTTAAACAAATGATAGAGGGTTCGGGTTTAGACGTTTTGTTTGCTCCATTTGCATCTATTGAGTTGGCATTTATTAAGACAGATGTACCTATATGCTACTTGTCTGATACTTCTTTTGCTCAACTTGCCGACTACTACAGAATGTCTTCCAAACTTTCGAGCATGGCTAAAAGGATGGGGGATAAAATTGAACATGCAGCCATTCACAACTCCTTTGCTCAAGTCTATTCTTCAAAATGGGCCGCAGACTTTTCAAGAGAGTATTATCAAGCCCCAAACGTGTTTATAACAAGATTTGGAGCGAATATGGACTCAGCTATTTTTTCCGGAGCTGAAAATAAAAAGCCGGGTCCACCACTTCAGTTGCTATTTGTTGGTGTGGACTGGGTAAGGAAAGGTGGAGACATTGTTTTTGATACATTTCTTGAGTTATTAGAAAAGGGGCACCATGTTAACTTGACTGTTTGTGGATGCAACCCTCCAAAATCTCACCCTAAGGTAGAGGTTTACACTTTTCTTGATAAGAATAAGAAGGAGGACTTGAGTGAATTGATGCAAATATTTAATAGGTCGGATTTGTTCTTTTTGCCAACTAGAGCCGACTGTACACCAATAGTTTTTTGCGAAGCTAATGCTTTTGGCTTACCAGTAATATCAACAAACACAGGTGGAGTATCTTCAATTATTGAAGACGGTAATAATGGTTTTCTGTTATCTCCAGATGCCAAGAGTAAAGAATATACTGAGTTGATTGAGAGAATCATCAATGAAGAAGGCTTGTATCAGAAGCTATCTGTTAATGCCAGAAATAAGTTTGAAAAGGAACTGAATTGGACCGTCTGGGCAAAAGAGATGAGGCAAATATTACTTTTGACTCAAAGTAGAAGAAAAGAACAGAATAGCTATAATCTTTGAGGTATGTCAATCCAGTTCAGCAAACACAAACTTTTTGTTCCTGAGTATGCCAATGTAGATTATGAGTCTGCATCAGATATAATCATACATTATGCTAAGCAAAGAAAGAGTTTTGGAGTTTCAGCTTTAGCGGTACACGGCTTAATGGAGAGTGTAAAGTATGAGAAGCTTAGAAAAGTTATTAATCAAATAGACTTGATAGTTCCGGATGGTCAACCCGTGAGGTGGGCATTGAATAGCTTTTATAAATTAGGGATGAAAGATAGAGTTTATGGTCCCGAGCTTACATTGAGGGTGCTGCAAAAGGCAAATTCTCAAGGATTAAAAATTTACCTTTATGGAAGTACAGAAAATACGCTTAATCTTCTTCAGAAATTCATTAATAGGAGATTTCCAAAAATAAATATTAGTGGTGTGCATGTAGATCGTTTTCGGGAGGCCACTTTAGAGGAGGATGTCGAAGATATTTCAAAAATCAATGCAAGTGGGGCTCATATTGTATTAGTGGGAAGAGGTTGTCCCAGGCAGGAATTTTGGGTAGCCAATCATAAGAACAAGATAAATGCGGCTATGATGGCTGTGGGAGCCGCTTTCGATTTTCATGCAGGTACACTCAAACAGGCGCCTGCCTGGATGCAAAGGAATGGGCTGGAGTGGCTTTTCAGATTAATGAAGGAGCCAAGAAGATTAGCAAAAAGGTATTTTGTTACCAATACCCAGTTTATTTTTACGCTCTTGAAGTTTAAGTTGTTCTATCGTAAGCCATATCGGCTCAGTTAATCTATAAAATGAAAAGATTATTAGTGACCGGTTCTGCCGGATTAATAGGGAGCGAGGTGGTATCTCATTTCGCAAAGAGAGGTTGGAAAGTTATTGGTATTGACAATAATATGAGAGCCGATTTTTTTGGAGATGGAGGAGATACTCAGTGGAATGCAAAAAGATTGGTAGCAGAGCATATTAATTATGAACATTTTGAAATTGATATAAGAGATAGGAAAAGTCTGGAACAATTTATAGAGAGAAGAAAGCCAAATGCTATTGTTCACACCGCTGCTCAGCCAAGCCACGATTTAGCTGCTTCCAGGCCATATGATGATTTTGATGTCAATGCCGTTGGCACAATGAATATGTTAGAGGCCACTCGTAAATATTCTACGCAGATTCCTTTTGTTCATATGTCCACTAACAAGGTATATGGTGATGCTCCGAACAACCTAAATCTGATTGAAAAGGAAACTCGTTGGGATTATGCAGATGTTGAACACTTTGATGGAATTAAAGAGAGCTTTACAATAGACCAGTCTAAACACAGCATTTTTGGTGCTTCCAAAGTTGGTGCAGATGTAATGGTTCAGGAATACGGTCGATATTTTGATATGCCAACTTGTTGTCTTCGAGGAGGATGTTTAACAGGGCCTAACCATAGTGGAGTGGAGTTGCATGGCTTTTTAAGCTATCTCATTAAGTGTAACGTAATTGGCAAAGAATACACCATATTTGGCTATAAAGGAAAGCAGGTAAGAGATAACATTCATTCTCATGATGTTTCTGCTTTTATTGAATGCTTTTTGGATAGCCCAAGATATGGAGAGGTTTATAATTTGGGTGGAGGAAGAGATAATTCAATATCAATTCTGGAGGCTTTTAAGCTCATAGAGTCTATTTCCGGCAAAAAAATGTTATATAATTACTCAGACCAAAATAGATCGGGAGATCACATCTGCTATATTTCAGATTTAACAAAAATGAAGTCTCATTACTCGGGTTGGGATATTACGAGGGATTTAAAAACAACTTTTCAAGAAATTCACGACTCCTGGCAATATCGTCTAAAATAGTGAGTATGATATTTTAATATCTAAATTCCAGTTGTTTCTATCCACTCCTGGCATGTCTGGAAATGCATTTGGATCATTTGTATCAAAAAGCACCTCCCATTGGTAATTCATTGAGTAAGTGTAAAACAATGACGCACTCAATAACAAACTGTCAAACTGTTTCTCATAAAATCCATAAAGACTATAGTCCACCCAGTATCTTGTAAAGTCTCCATCGAATGCTAAAAAGTTAAAGTCATTATTGTGTACGTAGCGTTCAATAGCGCCACCAATTCTATCAAAACCCTTTACTTTAGATACTTCTAAATATTGAGCATTACCACTAGGTCCGAGCGCGGATCCTAATACCTCTCCATTATTCGTATATCCATGCCTTACACGGCCATGTATGTACCAGCTCAATGAATTTCTAAGAAGTCTACTTTCGGTTTGTGAAGTTTGAGTCCACTCAAAGTTAAATTGCCAAAATTCATCCTTTTTCAAAGTCGGGAATAACTTGTTAACTCCAACGGTCAATGCCCTAGAGTGGTCTGTATCTACCAATAAGTCCCTAAAGTTAGCTGCAGCATCATTCTTTGCAAACTCAAAATAAAATTCAGCTTTGGAGTCATACCAAACCCAACGACCAAAAATTCCGGCAGCTTGGTCTTGGTCTAAATTAAACCCAAACTCTTCTTTGTCATTTTTTCTAAACAGGTTTTGGAAAATAGGGAAGTAGCTTCCAGTTACTTTGGCATTTTCTCCGTATTGCTGTACCCAGCGAGTAAACCCTACCGAAAGTCCCTTTATCCATTTGGGTGAGTAAGAAAAGGTTAGTCCTTGGAAATACCTCCAATCATCGGGTTTTGGCACATAAAGAATTCTTCCCCTTATAACTCTGTCATGAGCTGGAGGGGGGTAGCCAGATTTCTCCAGCCTTCCTGTTAAGAATTGCCACTCAAAATTTCCTATTCCAGTCTTTATAGGTCTTTGGGTATTGAAAGTCAAGTGAGGAAACCCTTGTGCATTATTGCTCATCATTATGCTATTCCTTATAGCCGGACCCCACCAGATGTTTTCGGTAGACAAACCCAGAGATAAACCCCATTTGTTTAGTCTTATACTTGATTGGCCAGGAGTTAGTTTGGTGTATGAAGATTGACCATACCTCTCTGGAAGATCTACTGTATTAAACCATAAATATCTTACCTGCCAAGTGCTCTCCCAATGTCTTGGCCATAGGGGAAATCCCTCATATTCTCGATTTTGTGCCCAAACAAGCTCAGGTTTCAATTGGATTGTAAGCGGGCCTAGTTCTGCATAAACTCCTGCACTAATATATGTTTGAATGCCTCTGGATCGGATCATTGCGCCATCATTTCTGCTATCGGGATGATGATGATCATAAGCGAGTCTAAACTCCAAGGGAAGTACTGAAGTTTTGAGTTTGCCCTGACTCAATGGTTTGAAATATGAGGACGAATTGAATACAGTGCTATCTAGTTGAACTCCATTCTTAGATAATGTAATTGGTCTGTAATTGAAAGAGAAGGAAGAGTCGAACTTGCCTAGTAGCTGTTGTCTCCTTAAGTAATTCTCAATATTTGGAGATCCCAGAGGGATGGTCTGGGCTTTGGTTATTACAAGTGTAAATAATAGAACTATTGTTAAGAGTGCTACTCTCATAAATCAATACTTTATTAAGCTTATATTCAAGTTATCCAGAGACCAGCTTTCCTCGCATAAAGGGGGAAAAGGGGTATCTTGTTTTAGACGATCAAAGAAAGCTGCAACCAGGTCACTTCTGTTATGAGGGAAAATCTTGTTTATCCTATACATTGAACTACCGAAGGGAGAATCGCTATAGAGACACCTTCCGGGTAAATATTTTACGTACGCCCCAGTTCTCTCGTCATTATAAAAAGGAAATTCATTCGGGTAAGATTGTCCAAAACACCAACCTGGTTCACATGGCCCGTTGGAGAATGTTGTTTCGAAATATATTTTTTCGTGTGCCTTTATTTTGAGATGAGGATCTAGCTCTATAAACCATGCATCATGATCAGGTAGTCCTGTATTTGAATTGTTTGAATTTCCCTCCCAGGTGTCATGAATATATAGGTCAAAGGTAAGACGAATATAATCGTGATCAGGAATACCCTCCCAATGAACTGAAAATCCAGAATTGTTAAAAGGTCCCAAAACCCTGCTACCATTAAACTCAGAGACATAAACACTGTCAATATTGGTGTAATCAGATTCAAAATCATATGAATATAGCTGATGCTCAACAGGAATGTCCGCATCTGAACATGATATCGCTGAGAGGATCAGTAAAAGTAATGAGAGTGAGCTCCCTTGGTTTAATTTTATTGCAAACTTCGACCTCAATTGCATTGCCTTTTTTCTATCGACACTTATAGACAGGATCAATTTATATCTGTGTTATATTAGCGAGCTAAAGTAACTAGAATTGATTAAACGTTTCAACGCTTTTGTTCTGAATGCACTTTTCCTCGTGCAGTTTCTTGTTACCGGTCTTCAAGCACAAAATAAGAGTGATTCTCTTTTTGTAAAGGTTGAGTCTGGTGCAATTATTAGTTCCAAAGAGTTCAACCCATTTTATTTAACGCATAATAGATGGGGAACAGTCTCTTTTGATCAGAATGTTTTCTTTCAGGTGGAGGCAGGCGCTTATAAAAGTCTTTCAGAAAATTGGGCCATTAAAGGGAATGCAGGTATTAGAAATGAGTTTCTTTACTCAGCCTATTTGGATGTGATATGGAAGAAGTTTAATCTATATGCAGGAAGAAAGGGGCGAATTTTGGGAGGAATAGAGAATGATGAACTGAATACAGGGAGTTTGGCTTTTGGAAATAATTCTTTGCCAATACCGCAAGTTGGTTTAGACGTGGATTATTTTGCTCTGCCTTTAAGTCATGGTTATATTAAATTGAAAGGTGGAATAAGCCATGGCTGGTTTGAAAAAAATAGGTATGTGTCTAAACCACTACTGCATCAAAAATATGCCAAGTTATTGATTGATTTAGATGATCTCATTGGTTTGAGAGTCTATTCTTCACTTATTCATTTCGCACAATATGGAGGAGTATCTCCTCAGGGAGATAGGCAGCCAAGCTCTTGGAGTGACTTTATAAAGGTCTTTTTTGGACAAGGAATTCCGAATCCGCTTGGGGGAACTAGGGGGGAGTCTAATGCAGTGGGTAATCATTTGGGTATAACCGAGTGGACATGGGATCAAAGGTTAGGTAATTATAGATTGCAGATTAATTACCAGAAGCCTTTTGAGGATCAAGGAAGTATGCAATACTTGAGCTTTAAGGATTTTTTGGTTGGAGCTAGGGTGGTTTTTCCTGAATCTTCCAAGATTTCAGCTTTATATTTTGAATGGATAAGAAGCGTTTCACAGTCTGGTCCAGGCCTACCTGATGGAACAGATGAATATCAGACAAGAGAAGATAACTATGGGTATGAAATTGGCGGCCGGGATGATTATTATA
>JABXIM010000237.1 GCA_013373085.1 Oceanospirillaceae bacterium
CCACGTACTGAAAAACATCAACCTGCAGGTGCAGAAAGGCGAGCGCATCGTGATCTGCGGACCGTCCGGGTCCGGCAAGTCGACGATGATCCGCTGCATCAACCGGCTCGAGGAGCACCAGCAGGGCGATATCATCGTCAATGGCACCTACCTCACCGAGGACCTGAAAAAGATCGAGCAGATCCGCCGCAACGTCGGCATGGTGTTCCAGCACTTCAATCTGTTCCCGCACCTGACGGTGCTGGAGAACTGCGCGCTGGCGCCCATGTGGGTCAAGAAACTCCCGCGCAAGGAGGCCGAAGCCACGGCGATGAAGTACCTCGAACGCGTGCGCATCCCCGAGCAGGCGAAGAAATACCCCGGACAGCTGTCCGGCGGGCAGCAGCAGCGCGTCGCGATCGCCCGCTCGCTGTGCATGACGCCGGATGTGATGCTGTTCGACGAACCCACCTCGGCGCTGGACCCGGAGATGATCAAGGAAGTGCTCGACGTCATGATCGAGCTGGCGCAGGAAGGCATGACCATGCTTTGCGTCACCCACGAGATGGGGTTCGCGAAGACCGTCGCCAATCGTGTCATCTTTATGGACGCCGGCCAGATCATCGAGGAAAACGAGCCCCACGCCTTCTTCAACAACCCGCAGCACGAAAGGACACAGCTGTTCCTCAGCCAGATCCTGCAGCATTGATCAGTTGACAGATTTGTAGGATGGGTGAAACGATGCGCCGGCACTGGCCTCACCGATTCCGGCGAGGTCAAGGCATCGTACAACCCATCATTCTTAGATTCATTGGTTGCCGAAAGCACCGGTGTTGGGTTGCGCGTCGCCACCGCTTCACCCAACCTACGAACTGTTTACTGGACACTCCAAGCTATGAACGTAAAGGATTTTCTTGCCCGCCTGGGTCAGGACGACAGCCTCGATTTCGAGGACACCATCGCCACCATCAGCGCCCATTACGACTACCACCCGACGGCATTCGACAACGGCCCGGTACATAACGACGCCGGCCAGAACGAGGGCAGCTGCAAGATCTTCGCCTTCGCCAGCCGCAACGGCCTCGACCAGGCGCGCACCCTCGCCTGCTTCGGTCGCTTCTACCGCGACGTTTGCGCCACGCCCGAAGGCACCGATCACGGCAATATCCGCGCTTTCATGCAGCACGGCTGGGAGGGTATCCGCTTCAACGGCGAGGCGCTGATCGAGAAAACGTGAGGCTGAGATTGCAGGATGGGTGAAGCCGCTATCCGTGCGACCTTACCGACTGGCACAGGGCTTGTGGCGGCGGAACCCATCAGTTGATATGGGGTGGCAAACTATCGTGCCTCTCAGGCCAGATCAAAACACGTCGGGTGCAGCGCCAATGATGGCTTTCGCAATGTCCATATCGCTATGCAAATGGTCATATCCACACCACAGCATCTCTTCACCCACCGTACGAGCTGCTCACCATTGACAACCCACTCTTCAAAACAGCGCGAGCTGCTCGGCCGGCGCCTCGCCGTCGGCTTCGCGCAGCCGAAATCCCACGCCCAGTAGCCGCACCGGACGTTCGCCACGCAGCCAGGCGGCCTGGGTCAGGCGCTCGAACAACAGCGCCTCCGCCGCAGGTTCGCCCCGGCCGCTCAACGCCTGCTCCGCGGTGGTCTGAGTAAAATCCGCGAACTTGACCTTGACCATCGCTCCGCAGACCCGGGCCGGTCGCAACAGCCTGCTGTAACGCCCTTCCAGCTCGTCGATCAATGCCGGCAGGTGGGATAGGCAGCTGGAGAGATTCTCCAGATCCTCAGGATAGGTGTGCTCGACGCTGACCGACTTGCGCTCGTGGTTGACCTGTACCGGCCGCTCGTCCCGCCCCCACGCCAGCTCCCAGAGGCGCTGGCCGAAGCGCCCGAAACGCTGGACCAGCGCCTCGTTGCCCCGGGCGCGAAGGTCATCGCAGGTATTGATTCCCATCCGATGCAGACGCTCTGCAGTCTTGTTGCCAACGCCGTGCAGTTTTTCCACCGGCAACGCCCGGACGAAGGCCTCGACCTGGTCGGGACGAATCACGCAGAGTCCGTCGGGCTTGTTCCAGTCGCTGGCGATCTTGGCGAGGAAACGGTTCGGCGCCACCCCGGCCGAAACGCAGATGCCGACTTCATCGCGTACCCGCTGCCGGATCTCTTCGGCGATCCGGGTGGCACTGCCCTGGCAGCGGTTACTGGCCGATACATCGAGGTAAGCCTCATCCAGCGACAGGGGTTCGACGAGTTCGGTGTAATCGCGATAAATCGCCATGATCTGGCGCGAGACCTCGCGATACCGGGCCATGTTGCCCGAGATCACCTTCAGTTGCGGGCACAGCTTGAGCGCCTTGGCTGTCGCCATCGCAGATCGTACGCCAAATGCCCGGGCTTCGTAGCTGCAGGTGGCGATAACGCCCCTGCGGTCCGCTCGGCCGCCCACCGCGAGTGGAATGCCGCGAAGGCTGGGGTTATCGCGCATCTCCACCGCGGCATAGAAGCAGTCGCAGTCGCAATGAATGATTTTTCGCATCGTTACATGGGGGTGAAAACATCAGGCCCCCATTGACCCCCATCCGCCATGCAAATGCAATATGCTCGCTACGTGCTAGGCTTGAGCATGCACGTTGTCACAAGGAGTTTACAGATGACGGACGACAATAAGGAATGGAACGGAATCGAAAGACGATCGGGCGAGGATCGCCGCAAGGCGCCGGACCGGCGGCAGGATATCCGCTTCGAACCGGGCAAGCCGGACCGACGCAAGAACAAGGGACGGCGCAAGGAAGATGGAGACCCCTGGTCGAAAGGCACGGTCTGATGCGCCCTGCAGGGGCTGTCATCAAAGTGTCAGCGAGCATTAAAGCGGCCGTCATAATGCGGCCATAAGGTTGGAGCCCTCGCAACGAGGACTCCAACCATGCAGCTCAACGTCGAACAAGTCGTCGTCAACAAGTATCCGGCGTTTGCCACCAAGCCGGCTCCGGTGCGTCACTCCACCCTGTTCTGCCTGCGCCGCCTGGTGCGAGAGAACGAAATCAACAGTTTTCTGCACGACAACAGCGGCAGCACCGGCTTCGAATTCGTCGACAAAGTACTCGACTATTTCAACTTCAGCTACGCCCTGAGCCACAAACACCGCCTCAACATACCGTCTTCCGGGCGGGTTCTGATCGTCGCCAACCACCCGCTCGGCGCCCTCGACGGCCTGGCGCTGCTCAAACTGATCGGCGAGATCCGCCGCGACGTGCGTATCGTTGCCAATGACGTCCTGATGAGTCTGGCGCCGCTGCAGTCGCTGCTGCTGCCAGTCGATAATCTCGGCAAGTCGACCCGCAAGCGGGACATCGCACGTATCACCCAGGCGCTGCAGGACGAGCAGGCGGTCATCGTCTTCCCGGCGGGCGAAGTGTCGCGCGCTGGCCTCACCGGTATTCGCGACGGCCGCTGGAGCACCGGCTTCCTGCACTTCGCGCGCAAGGCCAACGCGCCGATACTGCCGGTTTTCGTCGGCGGCAAGAATTCCTCGCTGTTCTACAGCATCTCGGCGCTGAACCGCTCGCTGTCGACCGTGTTGCTGGCCCGTGAAATGTTCAACAAGCGCTCGGTGACCATTCCCGTGCGGGTCGGCGAGCCCATACCGTTCAGCCAGATCGATGCACTGCCGCTGTCAGGCCGCGAAAAAGCCAAGATCCTGAAAAAACACCTGTACAGGATCGCCCGCAACCGCTCGCCACTGTTCATCACCGAGAAGACCATCGACCATCCGCAGGACCGCCAGATCCTGAAACAGGAACTGCGCTCTTCCGAGTTGCTCGGTGAAACCGCCGACGGCAAGAAGATCTACCTGTTCGACTATCGCTCCGATTCCGCAGTCATGCGCGAGGTCGGACGGCTGCGCGAAATCGCCTTCCGCCAGGTCGGCGAGGGCACCGGCGAAAAACGCGACCTCGACAACTATGATCGCCACTACCGCCACCTGATCCTGTGGGACGAGGACGACCTGGAGATCGCCGGCGCCTACCGGATCGGCGAAACCGCCGGTCAGGCAGACCCGGCCAGCTATCTCTACAGCGCCACCCTGTTTCGCTACAACGAGCAGATGGCCCCCTACTTCGCCCGCGGCATCGAACTCGGCCGCAGTTTCGTGCAGCCGCGTTACTGGGGAAAGCGCAGCCTCGACTATCTCTGGTACGGTATCGGCGCCTACCTGCGCCGTCATCCGGAAGTACGCTACCTGTTCGGCCCGGTCAGTCTCAGCAACAGCTACCCGAAGGCCGCCCGCGACCTGATCGTCTGGTTTTACAGCCACTACTTCACGGACAGCGAATTCCTCGGCCGTTCGCTGAGTCCGTACAGTCTCGATCAGGACTGTCGCGACAATCTCGAGCAACTGTTCGACGGCAATGACTACAAGGCGGACTTCAGGGTGCTGAAGGAGCAGCTCGAGTTCCTCGGCGCCACTGTGCCGACCCTGTACAAGCAGTACAGCGATGTCTGCGAGGCGGGTGGCGTGAGATTTCTCGATTTCGGCGTCGATGCCGACTTCAACTACTGCGTCGACGGGCTGGTGCTGGTCGACCTCGACTACCTCAAGCCACGCAAGCGCGAACGCTACCTGGGGTTGTCAGAGGCTGCGGCCTGCTGAGGATCTATTCAATACTTGATCAACCCGGTGGAATTCGCTGCTCGCTCGTTCCACCCTACATTCTTTCATCCCAGTTCAGTGTCGCTCGTGACCGCTCAACTTTTTTCGCCCGGAGCACTCCAATTTCTATAATTGACTGAGGAACCGGCGAAAAGGAGTACCCAATGGGGAATGAGCACAAATCGCTGCGACAGCGTTCCAGCCGCCAGGAAATCGACCAGTTCCTGCACCAGGTCGCCAAGACGACTCCGCCCCCTGCCGGGAAGGGCGGACGTCTGATCTTCGCGCTCGATGCCACCGCCAGTCGCGAGCCCACCTGGGATCATGCCTGCCAGCTGCAGAGCGAAATGTTCGAGCAGACCCGAGAGCTGGGCGGGCTGTCGGTGCAGCTGTGCTATTACCGTGGCTATCGCGAATTTTTCGCGTCCGACTGGTTACAGGACACCGACCGGCTGCTGCGGCAGATGAATGCTGTCAGCTGTCTCGGCGGCCATACCCAGATCGCTCGCCTGCTGACCCATACACGCGACGAATCCCGGCGACAGCGGGTACAGGCACTGGTCTTCATCGGCGACTGCATGGAAGAAAACGTCGACGACCTGTGCCAGCTGGCCGGGGAACTCGGTCTTTTGTCAGTGCCGGTATTCGTATTCCATGAAGGCAGCGATATTGTCGCGGGACGAGCCTTCAAGCAGATCAGTCACCTCTCCGGCGGAGCCTACTGCCGTTTCGACCGCAGCAGCGCCGGGCTGTTGCGCGAGCTGCTGGGAGCCGTTGCCGTTTACGCATCGGGCGGGCGCAAGGCACTGGAGCACTTCAGCCACGGTAAACGCGAAGAGGTGTTGCTGCTGACGCGGCAGCTTCGCCGCTGATGGTACTTTTTCGCCGGCGGTGGCACAGTAACGAGGAGTTGGTTTAACGTCGGGACCGATCCAGATTCGGCCCCGACACGGATACTGCACGAGGCACGCTTGAACCCAGTCGGTCTGATCATCATGGGCGCGGTCGCGCTGGCCGGTTATCTCTGGATACAGTCCCGGCCCGCAACCCAGCGCAGCCGTGCCAAATGGCAGTTGGTAATACTGCTGCTGGCTCTGCTGCTGCTCTTTCTCAGCATTACCGGCCGGCTGCACTGGTTCGGAGCCCTGTTCGCCGCACTGCTGCCGCTGTCCCGATACCTGGTGCCACTGCTGCGCTACCTGCCGTTCCTGAAACGGCTGTACGACCACCAGACGAATAGCCGCCAGAGCGGTGGCAACAGCTCCCGTGTCCAGACCGCCATTCTGGATATGAGTCTGGATCACGACAGCGGCGTCATGCACGGCACCATATTGCAGGGACCGCTCAGCGGCCGCACGCTCGGCGGGCTGAGCGAACCTGAGTTCCTGGAACTGCTGCAATATTGCCGAAGCCAGGACGCCGAGTCCGCCAGGCTGCTCGAAGCCTATCTCGACCGCCGTTTCGGTGAGCGCTGGCGTAGTGACGACCCCGGCGATGAGCAGACCCATTCGCCCGAACCAGACGGCACCCTCAGCGAACAGGAGGCCTATGCGATCCTCGGCCTCGCGCCCGGCGCCAGCGAGGAGGCGATCATCAGCGCGCACCGCCGGCTGATGCAGAAACTGCACCCCGACCGCGGCGGCAGCGACTACCTGGCTGCGCGCATCAACGAGGCCAAGGAGCGCCTGCTGGGCTGACCTTTGGCTGAAGGTTTCGGCGCGACTTTTTTCTTCACACAGGCGTCCACACATGTGCCCGGCTATCTGTTATGATCGCCCTTTCCAGTATCGCGATACGGGCACAAGCACCTGTTTATGAAAAGGCTTTCGATTCTTCTGCTCCAGGGACCGGCGACGCCCTTTTTCGCCCGTCTCGCGGACACCCTGCTGGAACAGGGGCACCGAGTCTTCAAGGTCAACTTCTGCACCGGTGACACCCTCTTCCGCACGCGGGCCCAGAACATCGTTTTCGACCGTCCGATCACCCATTGGGACGCCTTTCTGGTCGATTTGGTCGAACGTCACGCCATCGACCGGGTGCTGCTATTCGGCGACTGCCGTCCACTGCACCGCAGCGCCATCGAGCGCTTGAAGCAGCTCGAGATTCCGGTCCATGTCTACGAAGAAGGCTATTTCCGGCCCAACTGGATCACGCTCGAAGACGGCGGCACCAATGGTTTCTCCAGCCTGCCGAAGGATCCGGACTGGTACCTGCGTGAAGCGGAAAAGATCGCGCACTATGGCGACGGCGAACTGGTCGGCGGCTCACTCAAGGTACGCGCCGTTCAGGATATGGCCTACCATCTGGCGAATGTCGCCAACCCGGTGCTCTACCCCGAGTACCAGACCCACCGCCCTTACGCGAGCCATGTAGAGTATTTTGGCTGGGCGCAGCGTTTTCCGCGCCTGCCCTGGCGCGAACGCCGGGCACAGCAGATCTGCCGACGACTGGTTGCCGAACAGCGTCCTTATTACCTGTTTCCGCTTCAGCTCGACTCGGACTACCAGATCAAGGTCCACTCCGACTTTTCCGGCATACCCGACGCCATTTCGCAGGTCATGCGCTCCTTTGCCGAACATGCGCCGCGGCGCGCGATGCTGGTCATCAAGAACCACCCGCTAGACACCGGCCTGATCAACTACCTCCGCCTGATCGAACATCTGGCCGGCAAGCTTGGACTCGGCAGGCGCGTGCTGTTCATCGACGGCGGCCACCTGCCGACCCTGTTGCACCACGCCAAGGGCGTGATCACCGTCAACAGCACCGTGGGGCTGTCGGCGCTCTACCATGGCCGCCCCACCGCAGTGCTCGGCAACGCCATCTACCACATGCGCGGACTGACGCACCAGGGACCGCTCGACAGCTTCTGGCGGCAGAAGCAGGGGCCCGACAAGGCGCTGTTCAAGGCCTTCCGCAACACCGTCATCCACCGGACCCAGCTCAACGGTGGCTTCTACAACCAGCGCGGCATCGAACTGGCTATCCAGGGCTCGTTGCAGCGCCTGACCCAGGGCGCCCCGGTCGCGGTACCTCAGCCCGTTGAATTTGTCGGGGAACCGGCATGGGAGACCTGAGGTTGCCCAGCCACGTGCTGATCACCGGCGCCAGTGGCGGTATCGGTGCGGCCCTGGCCCGCGCGTACGCCCGCCACGGGGTACGGCTGAGTCTCTGCGCCCGCAACCAGGCACGCCTCGAAGCCGTCGCGGACTCGTGCCGGGCAAGAGGAGCCCAGGTCGATACCGCGATACTGGACGTCACCGATATCGAGTGCCTGCAACAGTGGCTGTCGAAGTGCGATGCGCAAGCTCCGGTCGACCTGCTCATCGCCAATGCCGGCCGCACCCTCAATGTCGGACCCAACGGTGAAGAGGAAAGCTGGGCAGACACCCGGTCGCTGCTCGCCACCAACGTCGACAGCGCGCTGGCCTCGGTGATTGCACTGGTCGGTCCGATGCGTCGGCGCGGCCATGGTCAGATCGCACTGGTCAGCTCGCTGGCCGGTTACCGTGGCATGGCCATCACCCCGGCCTATTGCGCCAGTAAAGCCGCGGTCAAGGCCTACGGCGAGGCACTGCGCGGCCTCGTCGCCAGCGATGGCGTCGGGGTATCGGTTATCTGTCCGGGCTTCGTCGAATCGGAAATGAGTCGCCACTTTCCCGGCAGCAAGCCCTTCATGATCAGCAGCGAACGGGCTGCGACCATCATACAGCACGGTCTGGCCCGTAACCGGGCGCGTATTTCATTCCCCTTCCCGCTGAACTTCGGTACATGGCTCCTGACGCTGCTGCCGGCGGGATTCGCCGATTTCATTCTGCAACGCCTGAGTTACGGGCGCAGCCGCTGACAGTTTTTAACCAATGACCCCGATACAGCTGTTCTTCCTGGTCGCCACACTGCTGCTCTCGTTCAACCTCGGACGTTTCTGTAAACCCGCCTACGGTCGCCCGGGGGCGCCCTTATTGCATCTCGCGATCATGGCCGCGTTGTTTCTCGCCGCCTATGGCCTGACCCGGCGTTTCTGCTTCTCGCTGCTGATCGCGCTTTGCGCGCAGCTGGTTGTAGTGATCGTCAACAACGCCAAATACCGTTTTCTGCGCGAGCCCCTGGTGTACGCCGACTTCGCGCTCTACTCCCAGGCCATCCGCTTCCCCCGGCTCTATCTGCCCTTTATCGGCACCGGGCCGGCAATCCTGGGCGGTGTGGCGATTTCCGGCACCCTGGCAGGCGGGCTGATGCTCGAAGCACCCAGTGGCCTGCTATCGGCAACTGCCTTGCCCGACCGCCTGATGGCATTGGCGGGATTCGCCCTGCTGGTGCCACTGGTCCTGTCGCTGGCCCGGCAACGGGACGTTAGCCTCGATGCCGAAACCGACATGCAGCGTTACGGGCTGCTGCCGACACTGGCGATATACGGCGCCCGGAGCCGGGTCAGCCCGCTGGCAGCCGTTACGCCGCTGCCAGCCGCCGCAGGCTGTCCCAATCTGATCGCCATCCAGAGCGAATCCTTCTTCGATGCACGCAGGCTCGATGAGCGCATCCGGCCGGACGTGCTATCGTGCTTCGACCGCTTGAGCGATGAAGCGGTCGCATCCGGCCGGCTGCGGGTACCGGCCTGGGGTGCCTATACCATGCGCAGCGAGTTCGCTTTTCTCTCGGGACGCGCCAATGCAAGCCTGGGTTTCGGCCGATTCGACCCGCTGCGCTTCTTCCAGGGCCGCATAGACCAAAGCGGCATCGAATCGCTGGCCGCTCAGCTGAAGCGCCAGGGCTATCGCTGCGTCTGCGTTCATCCCTATCCGGTCGAGTTCTTCGCCCGCCACCGCATCTATCCTGAACTCGGTTTCGACGACTTCATCGATATCCGCAGCTTCACGGATGCCAAACGGTTCGGTCCCTATGTATCGGACGAAGCGGTCTGCGAGCGCATCCTGCAGGAACTCGCCGGCAGCGACCAGCCGTTGTTCATCTTCGCAATCACGATGGAGAACCACGGCCCGCTGCACCTGGAAAGCATCAGCAGCGCCGAACGCGACGGCCTGTTCAGCACCGCCACCGATAGCTCGGACGATAACCTGGCGATCTACCTGCGCCACCTTCGCAATGCCGACCGCATGCTGGCACGCCTGACCGGCTACCTCGCGGAATACGACCCCGGTGCCGTGCTGGCATGGTATGGCGATCACGTCCCGGGCATGCCGGATATCTACCAGGCACGGGATTACAACGACGCCACCACCGACTACCTGGTGTGGTCAGCCAACACCGCGGAACCTGGGCACGGCGAACGGCGCGACGCGGCCGTCGAGGACCTGCCGGGCCTCATGCTTACCGCCACCCAACGACAAAAGGAACTCTGTTCATGAACCAGGCCGTAACCGACCAGCCGCCACGCACTGCCGCGCATCAGCGCCTGTTCGACTGGATCAAGGGCCTGGAATCCGTGCCTCAGCGCTTCGCCGGCTCCCCAGGGGAACGCCAGAGCGCCGAGCTGGTGGCCGGTTGGATGCGTGAACTGGGCCTGCCACAGGTCGATACCGAAACCTTCAGCCCACCGAAACGTTCGGGACGTTCCGGCTACCTGCTGGCGTTGCATACGCTGATTGCCGGCATCGGCTGCCTGATCGGTGGCTGGCTGGGTACGGCGCTGCTATTGCTCACCGCCTGGTCGATACGCGGCCCGCGCTTTGGCAATATCGGTGCCATTCTGCCGGGCATCCGCTCGATCAACGCCGTTGGACACCGCCCGGCCAACGTCGACAATCCCTATCGGATCATTCTATCGGCCCATATCGACACCAATCAGGCGGGCCTGATCTTCCACCCCTGGATGGCCAACACCTTCGCCACCCGGGCCACGGCTAAGCACCGCGGCAAACCGCCGAAGGGACCGAACAGCATCCCGATCCAGCTGGCGATCATGGCCTGCATCGTACTCGGGCTTTCGTTGCTGTTTCCGCAGTCGACGCCGCTGATGATCGCCCGCTGGCTGATCGGCCTGGTGATGCTGGTGGTCTGCGCCCTGGGCCTGCAGTGGGCGCTGGCAAAGACCACGCCAGGAGCGAACGATAACGCCTCTGCGGTCGCGGCGATGCTGCAGGCAGCCGACAAGCTCAATGCCGCCCTGCCGGCGGATACCGAGCTCTGGGTCGTCGCGACCGGTGCCGAGGAGATCGGCAGCCGTGGCATGCAGGCGTTCATGAACCGCCACCAGGACTGGCCCAAAGAGCGTTGCTACTTCATCAATTTCGAAAGCGTCGGCAGCACCCACCTGCACTACGCGCTGAATGAAGGCGCCAGCAAAAAGACTCACTATTCCGAAGCCTCCAATGACTTCGCGGCCCGCGTTGCCGAAACGACTGCACAGGGCCCGATCAGCCCGATAGAACTGATGATCGGCACCGATGCCCGGGTACCGGCCCGTCGTGGCTACGAGGCGCTGTCGCTGGTATCGCTGGAAGCCAATCAGGTCCCGCGCAACTACCACCGTCCCAACGATATCGCCGAGTACATCGAGCTGAATACGGTCCAGCGGGCGGGCGAATTCGCTGTCGAGGCGGCGCTGGCCGCCGCCGAGAACAAGGGCATCGGCACATTTTCGTAGCAGCCGCATAACCGAAAGGCACTTCCCCTCGGCGAACAAGGCTATTCGCGGCGAGGCACCGCTCCCACAGGCGCCACTCCCACAGGCGCAGCCCTACGGTCGGCGTACCACCCTGAGGTAGTCCTCCAGACCCAGAAGTCCCCGCACCTGGGCTGCAGCCTGCCGGTCCGGCCAGCCATCGTAGTTGCCCGCGCCCTGCTGCGGCGAGCCCGCCGAATCATCTTCCAGCCCGGCGATCGCTTCGAGCGCCAGTGCCGCGCCGGTGCGAAACAGCCGGTCGTAGCCGGCCATCAGGCTTTCGCCGTGATCCAGCGCACAGGCCTGCTGGCGCAGTAACGGGCCGGTATCGAGTTCGGCATCGAGCCGGTGCACGGTCACGCCGCCATTCACTTCCCCTCGAAGACGGGCATGGAACAGCGGGTCAACACCGCGATTACGCGGCAACAGTGACGGATGGATGTTGATGCAGCCCAGCCGTGGCAGACTCAGCAGCGGTTCGCGGACGATCTGGTTGAAATAGGCGCTCAGACAGAGATCCGGCGCGCGAGCGCGGACGAATGCGATGCCCTCGGAAGCGTTGATATCGGCGGTGTCGAGTACGGGAATCCCGAGCGCCCGGGCGCGGGCATGGAGCCGGCGGCGCGGCGCCAGCAATTCGAACGCGGAGGTCGCCAGCCACAGATGCAGCGCATAGCGCAGGCCGGAGCGCCGCAGCAACCGGCCAATATCCCGCAACACCGGCCCCCTGGCTGTCAGGACCCGGGTCGAGTTGACGATGCCGACCACCTGGACGCCGGGCGACGCCAGCAGCGCCTCGAGCACCCGGCTCGAGTACAGACTCGAGTGGGTGCAGAGTACGACGCGGCGAGCCAAGCGGTCAGAGCTGATGCTGGGCTTCGACGATCGCCGTCACCGTCGCATCGATCTGTTCTTCGGTATGGGCGCAGCTGATGAAGAAACGCAGCCGGGCCAGTTTCTCCTCGACCGCCGGATAGACGATCGGCTGCACGTTGATACCGCGCTTGAGCAGCAGGTTGGAGAGGCGGACCGCCTTGATCGAGCTGCCACACAGCACCGGCGCGACCGAAAAGCCTGCCCCGCGGCCGGTATCCAGTCCTGCCTCCTGCGCCCGTTTGAGGAAATAGGCGCTGCGCTGGCGCAGCTGCCGCACCCGCTCGGGCTCGTCCTCCATCACCCGGATCGCCTCCAGCGACGCGGCCGCCATCGGCGCCGGAATGCCCACGCTGTAAAGGAAACCCGGTGCCGAGAATTTGAGGTGGTCGATCAGGGCCTGCTCGCCAGCGATGTAACCACCGCATCCGGACAACGCCTTGCTGAGGGTGCCCATCCAGATATCGACGTCGGCGCCGGCGATGCCGTAGTGCTCGGCGATACCATGCCCACGCTCTCCCATAACGCCCACAGAGTGCGCTTCGTCCACCATCAGGAACGCCTTGTGGCGTTTCTTCAGCTCGATGAAACGGGGCAGGTCCGGATGATCGCCGTCCATGCTGTAGATGCCTTCGACGACGATCAGCACCCGCTCGAACTCGTGACGGCGCTGTTCCAGAAGCTTGTCCAGCGCCTGCCAGTCGTTATGCGGGAACGACAGCCGGAAGGCCCCGGACAGCTGAATCCCCTGCAGCACACTGTTATGAATCAGGGAGTCGTGCAGTACCAGGTCCTTGGGACCGAACAGGTAGCCGATCGAGGTGACGTTGGTGGCGTGGCCGCTGACGAACACCACGGCATCGTCGGTGCCGTGAACGCGGGCCAGCGCCTCTTCGAGCTCTCGCTGAATCGGGCGCTCGCCGGATACCGGCCGGCTCGCCGACACAGAAGTGCCGTACTGGTCGATCGCCGCCTTGGCCGCAGCGGACACCCGCGGATGCCCGCTCAGGTCGAGGTAGTTGTAGCTGGAGAAGTTGATGCACTCCTGGCCATTGACCACCGAGGTCGCCGAGGCGATGCCATCGTGCAGGCGGAAGAACGGGTTGTCGATTCGCAGTTCGTCTGCCGCCAGCTTCTGTACCAGCAATTCCTTGTAACCCGGCATCTTGTCGAAACGACACAGATCGTCCGACACGGTCTTGCGGCTACCGGACGCCGGGCGCCGCGGCGCTTCGGCGTCGGCACTCTCCGACGCCCGTGCGCTGCGCTTCTCCAAGGCTTTCTGGATCAGCGATTCCTTGGCCTTGCCACTGAGGCCGAAAAGGCCCTTGTTCAGTTTGTTCATTGCACCAGTCTCACATCGGAAGATCCTTTTTCCAGCGCCGCCGCTATACGCTGAGCCTCCTCATCGGAGAAGGTCGAGGCATGGCGTTCGGCCATCCGCGCCACCTGGCTCGCGGCATCGGCGCCGGTATCCCGCTCGCCGCCATCCTCGTGGCATAGCTGCGCCACGATGCGCTCGGTGATACGGGTGATTGTCGGTCCCTGGGATAGCGCCATCGCCGGCATGCTGACACCGAAACGGCCTTCGATCGCCAGTGCCAGCTCGACCCCCATCAGGGAGTCCATGCCCAGCTCGAGCACGGACTGCTTCACATCGATCTTCTCGGCCGGCAGGCGCAGTATCTGGGCGATCTCGTCGCAGAGCAGGCCAGTGACGAGCACCGAAACCTCTTCAGGCGACATGCCGACGATCTGGCTGCGGATATCGTCACTGTCCTCTTCGTCTTCGCCGCTGCGAGCATCGAGGCGACGCAGCAGGTCGAACTTCGGCGCCTGCGCCGACGGCATCAGACGCTGCATGTCGCGCCAGCTGAAGTCCATCACCGCGGCACCGGCGCAGTCCCGGGCCAGCAAAAGCTGCAGCATCTTCAACGCTTCACCCGAGGTAAGCGCCTCGCTGCCCATGCGCGACTGCAGCGCTTCCTTGATATCCTCGTTACGGGCCAGGAAGCCGACATCGTCGATCGCGCCCCAGGCTACGTAGAGCCCCGGCAGCCCCGCGGCGCGGCGCTTGCGTACCAGCGCCTCGAGGTAGGCATTGGCGGCGACGTAGTTGGCCTGCCCCGGGTTGCCGAAGAAGGTCGTGACCGACGAGTAGAGCACGAAGAAATCAAGCGCCAGTGCCTCGGTCAGCTCATGCAGATGAAGCGCGCCGAGCAGTTTCGGCGCCAGCACCCGCTGCAGGCTTTCACGGCTCATATTGCGCAACAGCCCGTCCTCGAACACCACCGCGGCATGGATGACGCCCTTGAGCGACGGCAGCGCAGTACCGAAACGTTCGAACAGCGACGCCAGCGCGGCGCGGTCGGTGACATCGATCGACTCGACCGTCACGTTCACGCCTTCGGCCTCGAGCTTGGCGATCGCCGCCGCGGCCTCGTCGGTACGCACGCCGCTGCGACTCAGCAGTACCAGATGCCGGGCCCCCTGCTCCGCCAGCCAGCATGCGCTGCGCAGGCCGAAGCCGCTGAGGCCGCCGGTCACCAGATAGCAGCCTTCGGTATCGAGTTTCAACGCCGGCACCTGCTGCAGCGGCTGCTCCGACGGCTGGGGACGCTCGTCGAAGCCGATGACAATCTTGCCGATCTGCTTCGACTGCTGCATGTAACGGAAGGCATCGCTGGCCTGTGCCGCCGGGAAAATCCGGTGCGGCAGCGGGCGCAATGCCCCTTCGGCGAAGCGCTCCATCACTTCACGGAAAATCTTCACGCTGAGATCGGCGCGTTCGATCAGCAGCTGATCCGCATCGATGCCGAAATAGGAAATATTGTTGCGGAACGGTCGCAGGCCGACCTTGCTGTTCTCGTAGAAATCGCGTTTACCGAGCTCGAGGAAGCGGCCGAACGGGCGCATGATCGCCAGGTTCTTGTTGATCGCCTCTCCGGCCAGGGAGTTGAGCACCACGTCGATGCCTTCGCCCGCCGTCAGCTGCATGATCTGGTCGGCGTACGCCAGGCTGCGAGAATCCAGCACATGGTCGACCCCCATCAGGCGCAGGAAGTCGCGCTTTTCATCGGAACCGGCGGTGGCGAACACCTCGGCGCCGAGGTAGCGTGCGATCTGGATCGCCGCGATACCGACGCCGCCGGCACCGCCGTGGATCAGCACGCGCTCGCCCGGCTGCAGGCGCGCCAGGTGATCCAACGCGTACCAGGCGGTTACGAAGACCGTTGGCACGGTGGCCGCCTCGGCACAGCTCCAGCCCTCAGGCAGCTTCGCCAATGCTGCCGCCGGCGTCACCACCCGGGTGCTGAAACAGGCCGATGCAAAACCCATGACCTTATCGCCGACACGGAACTGGCTGACGCCGTCCCCAACCTCGACCACTTCACCAGCAAACTCCATGCCCAGCGTCGGTCCGGAGAAGCCGTTCTCGACCGCCTCGTCCGACAGCAGTCCCATGGCATACATGACATCGCGGAAATTAAGGCCGCTGGCCAACGGTCGCACCGCCACCTGACCGACCGACGGCATCTGGCGCGGCATCGGGACCCATTTCAGATGCTTGAGCGGGCCGGGCTCGGCAAAATCGAGCTTCACTTCGCCATCGTCGGCGGCGCTGTCGCTTTCAGTCGACAGCGGTTCGAGCCGCAGTCCATACAGGGCGTCGTCAGTCAGCAGCAACTCGTCTTCCGCGCCGCCCGCCAGCAGCGTCTGTGCCAGCGCCGGCATCAGCGCCACGAGGTCATCGCCGGCGAGATCGACAAGGCGTGCGCCCAGCTCCGGGTGTTCGTTCATCAGTACCCGGCCCAAGCCCCACAGCGGCGCCTGGGTCGCCGAGACCTTGATCGCCCGGGAATCGCTACCGACCCCGTCGCACAGCGCGGCGCCAGCCGTGACCAACGCCAGATGGGGCGGTTCGGACCAGGCAACGCGCTCCAGCGCCTGCAACAGCGACAGCATCGGCGCGCAACGCTGCTCCTGCTGCTCGAGCAGGCACTGCGCGGGCGCCTCGGACGCCGTCAGCCCCATCAGCTGCACAATCTGATCGCACCCGCCGGTCGCGGCAACCGCATCGAGCAGCTGCTCGACGCTGTCGACCGAAAGCGGATCGAAACGGAATTCCCCCGCTTCCAGGGTATAGCGCTCTCCGGCACGCGCCAGCAGTACCTGCTGGTTGGCCGCCCGCAATGCGTCGGCCAGATTTTCCGCCAGGCCATTAGCGTCAGCCAGCAGCAACCAGCGCTGCGACTGCAGGGGCACGCTCGGCGCCGTAGCGTCATCGACCTCGGCTTTCGCATTGCTTGCCAGCAGCACGAAACCGCCATGGCCGTCGGACGCGGGTTCGTCGAGCCGTTGCAGTTCGCAGAAGCCGTTTTCCTCGAGCAGGGACTTCCAGTGCGCCGCGCTCATCAGCCGCGACAGCGGCTGTCCGGACGCACCTTCGGTCCACCAGCCCGGCATCAGGCCCGACGTCAGGTCGCTAAGCCGGTTCGGCGCCTGTTCGGCGAACAGCAAACGGCCATCCCCGGTCAGCAGCGATTTCAGCCCGGCAAGGCTCGATGCGAGATCATCGCTCTGGTGCAGGCCGCTGCCGACCAGGACCAGATCGAATTGGCGTGCGCCGATATCGCCCTGTTCCGCCAGCGCCAGCGACGGATCGAATACCGTGAAATCGACGAACGCATAGCCGCCCAGCTCCACTTCAGCACGCGACAGCAGCGCCTCGTCGGCATCGGTGAACAAGTAGTCGGTACGATCGGCCGGCAGCAGCGGCAGCAGCTGGCGCGCCAGCACACCGGCGCCACCACCGACGTGGAGAATTCGCAGGCGGCTATTTTCGGGCCAGGCATCGACCAGCGCCCGGGTCGCCGCGAGAACGGTCTGCTGCAACCCGGTAACGGAGCGCGCCGAATCCGCCAGGTGATCCTGCAGGCTGCTGCCCTTGCTCGGATTCAGCAACTCTGCCGGATCCTGGATGCCGCGCAGCACCTCGAGCAGATGCAGACCGCAACGCCCGGTCAGCAGCAGCTCGGGCAGGTAGGCCGGGTAATCGCCCAGCAGCGCCAGCCACAGCTGCTCGGCAGCGGGCCACTCCTCGTTGGCGAGCAGTTGGTACTTTCCGTCGCGATGCTGCGCCAGACCATCGTCCTCGAGCATCTGCAGGAAGCTGGCGAGCGCCGGACGCTGGGCGGACGTTATGTCCGCGCGGGCGATGAGGTCATCGAGGCCGAAATCCTCATCGAATGCTACCTGCGTCTGCAGTGCCTCGTACACGTAGGCGCTGGCCAGAATACCGAACAGCGGCTCGACCTCGCCGAAGTGGCGCTCCCGCGCGGTAGCCAGAGGAGCCAGCGCGGCACGGGCTGCGCCGGCGATATCGGCAAGCGGCGCCAAAGCCACCGGGGCGAGCGGGCGCTGCAGACGGGCACGGTAACGGTAGGTTGCCGGCAGTGACTGCTCCTGGCTGAAGTTGACGGCGCGGAAGCGGCAGCCTTCGGCCTCGGCGATCACGCGCCCCTCGTCGTCGCTGAGACGGAAGGTCGTCAACACCGAGCGGGGGCTCTGCCTGAGTACTTCGGCGTGGAAGTGGGTGATGCCATGGCAATTGCCGTAGATACGCAGCCGGTCAACACGCACCGGGATCAGTGCCGAGCCAAGACCGTTGTCGCTGTCGTTACTGAAAATCCCCACCAGCACCTGGAAACAGGCATCGAGAATCCCCGGGTGCAGGACATGACGGGGCAGTTCGTTCTCGACGCTTGCCGGCAGCTCCAGGCGGGCCAAGGCACTCAGCCCCGACGTCCAGACGTCGGCGACGCCGCGGAACTGTGGGCCGTAGCTGAGCCCGACCGCGTCCGCCAGGCGGTAATGCTGCTCCCCACTGAGGTAACCGCTCGCCTGGGACTTGAGCGTCGACAACTCGAGACGGCCCTTGGGATCGAACGCCGGCGCACCGGTGAGACGACCAACAGCGTGGGTCGTCCAGGGGTCATCGCTCAGACGCACGCGGCTCTGGATGGTGAAGCTGCCATCCTTGGGATAAAACTCGAAGCGCAGTGCCTTGAGGTGATCCTCTTCGAATACCAGCGGTGCCCGAATCTCCAGACCCTCGAGTTCGAATGCCTCGGCTTGCGCCTCGTCGCTGCTGAACCAGGCGCGCCCGGCAGCCAGGGCCATTTCGGCGTATCCCGCGGCAGGCATGACGACGGCGCTGCCCACCACGTGGTCGGCGAGATACCCGACCAGAGTGGTGTCGAGGATGTTTTCCCAAACCGCCTCGCCCCGCTTGATCCGGTATCCCAGCAGCGGGTGCTCGAGCCGGCGGTTGATCAGGTCGTATCCTTCGCTGGTTTCCTCGTACCAGTGGCGTTCGCGCTGCCATGGGTACGCCGGCGGCCGGACCGGGTTACCCGGCCGCGGGAAGTAGCCGCTCAGGTCCATCTCGGCACCGGCAAGCCAGGCGCCGAAAACCGCAGCATTGAGGTCCTTAAGGTCATCGTCGCTGCGGCGCGACAGTGTCGTCACCACGCGCCCGACAACGTCGTGCTGCTTGAGGCACTCGTTGATGTACCCGCGCATGATCGGGTGCGGGCCGACGTCGATGAAAAGCCTGATACCCTCATCGATCAACGTTTCGACGGCATCGGCAAACCGCACCGGCTGACGGATATTGTCCCACCAGTACTCGGCGCCGAGGCGCTCGCCGGCCAGTTCGGCGCCGGTGACCGTCGAGATATAGCGAATCGAGGTCGCAGCCGGCTCGAGATCGGCGAGGCGCTCGAGCACGCGCCCCCGTACCGGGTCCATCTGGGCACTGTGGAAGGCGTAGTCGAGGTCCAGAATGCGGTAGAACTTGCCCTGCTGCTCGAACACGGCCGCCAGGGCCTCGAGCGCCGCCAGCGGTCCGGCCAGGGTCACGGCGCCCGGGCTGTTGATGCCTGCGATTTCAACCTTGTCGCCGAGGTTCAGTTCGTCGATCAGCGACCGCACTTCATCGGCCGGCATCGACGCCGCAGCCATGCGACCGCGGCCGCGGGTCGTCCCCTGCGCTGCGCTGCGCTCGTAGATGACATGCACGGCATCGGCCAGGCTCAGGGCGCCACTGGCCCAGGCGGCGGCGATTTCGCCGACACTATGACCCAGCACCGCACTGACGCGAATGCCCCGCGACTGGAGAAAGCGGGTCACGCCTACCTGTAACGCGAACAGCGCCGGCTGGGCGATCTCCGTTTCAGCGTACAGGTCGGCAGCGTCGGACTGGAAGGCTTCACGGATACTGAGGTCGGTATAGTGGGACAGCAGTGCATCGACCTCGTCGACGGCACCGGCGAACAGGGGTTCGCGCTCCAGCAGCCCGCGTCCCATCCCCACCCACTGGGAACCGTTGCCGGAGAACACCAGCGCGACCGCCAGGTCCTGGGACAGGTTTTCGCCCTGATAAACCGCCGCACCGGTCTCGCCCGCCGCCAGCTGTGCCAGCTCGCGGCGAATATCGTCGACGCTGTCGCCGGTAACCGCCACGGCCTTGGGCAACGGCTGCCGGCGCACCGCCTGGCTCCAGGCCAGGTCATAGTAAGCCTGCGGGTCGGCCAGTCTTTCGGCCAGACGTTGCGCCTGCTGTGCCAGGGCATCGTCGTTGCGGGCGCTGAGCAGCAGCGGCGGCATCGACTCATCCTGCGGCAGCAGCGCCTCCCCTGTGGGAGCGGCGCCCTCGCTGCGAACGGACTCCGGCCGATACTCTGCCAGCACAGCGTGGGCGTTGGCGCCGCCGAAGCCGAAGGAGTTGATCCCCATCACCAGGCGCTGATCGCCGGCGATCTCGGTGTACTCCCGGACCGGTTTCAGGTTCCACTCGTCGAAGCGGATCTTCGGATTGGGATTGTGCAGGTGAATCGTCGGCGGCAGGGCGCGGCGTTCGATACAATTGACCACCTTGACCATACCGGCCACGCCGGAGGCGGTCTCGAGGTGGCCGACGTTGCTCTTGACCGAACCGATCAACAGCGGGTTGCCCTCGCCCCGCCCCTTCGCCAGCGCTTCGGACAGTGCCCGGGTTTCCAGCGGATCGCCCACGGAGGTGCCGGTGCCGTGGGCTTCGAGGTAGGTCAGCTCGGACGGCGAAAGGCCAATCTCGCCGTAAACACGCCGCAGCAGGCTGGCCTGTGCTTCGCTGCTCGGTACGGTGATACCGTTGGTGCGGCCATCCGAGTTGACGCCGGTATTGAGAATGACGGCATGAATCGGATCGCCGTCACGCTCCGCATCTTTCAGGGGCTTGAGGAAGAACACCGCACAACCTTCGGAACGCACATAGCCGTTGCCACTTTCGTCGAAGGTCTTGCAGCGACCGTCCGGCGACAGCATCGACGCGCGGGAGAAGCCGACAAAGGGATAAGGATGCAGCAGCAGGTTGACGCCACCGACCAGGGCGCTTGAAGCTTCGCCTTCCCAGATCGATCGACAGGCCTGGTGCAGCGCCACCAGCGATGAGGAGCAGGCGGTATCGATGGACATGCTCGGGCCGTGCAGATCGAACACGTAGGAGATACGGTTCGAGGCGATGCTGCCCGTCGCGCCGGTCATGGTGTACGAATCGGCGATGGCGGGATCGTCGATCCGACGATTCTGAAAATCGGTGCCGGCGACGCCGACATAAACGGCACAATCGCTGCCCGCCAGGCGCGCGGGATTCTGGGCGCCATCTTCCAGCGCCTCCCAGGACAGTTCCAGCAGCAGGCGTTGCTGCGGATCCATCTGACTGGCTTCGCGCGGCGAAATGCCGAAAAACTCGGCATCGAAATCCTCGATACGCGACAGCACGCCGGCGGCCCAGACATAGCTCTTGCCGGCTTCGGACTTGCGTGGATGGTAGTAGGCGGACTTCGACCAGCGACTTTCGTCGACCTCGCCGACCAGATCTCTGCCCTCTTTCAGTGCTTGCCAGAACTCATCCGAACTGGACTGATCTCCGGGAAGCCGGAATGCCATCCCGACGATGGCAATGCTTTCCTTACTACGACGCAAAATTAAATCCCTAACGTATACTAAGCTGACGCCTGCACCGGACCTGCAGGCACTCTCACAATCGCACCAGGAAAGGGCGGACCAAAACCGCTATGGTAACAACTTAACCGCAATCTAGGAATGGACTTGCGCGCGATGGCGAGCGGCTCCCGGAAACCATCCATGTAACCGGGAGCCCGGATAGGTCACCGTCTCAGCAGCTCGAGGATTTCCTCGGTTTTCGACTGCATCAGCGCCTCGTCGGCGCGACTCTCGACATTCAGCCGCACCACCGGCTCGGTGTTGGAGCTGCGCAGGTTGAAACGCCAGTTGTCGAACGCCAGACTGACGCCATCGACGTGCTCAACCGACAGCGCATCAGCGGCAAAGGCTTCGCGCACGCGCTCGATTGCGGCTGCCGGATTCTGAAGCTTGCTGTTGATCTCGCCGGAACTCGGGAACGCAGCGATTCGCTCCGCCACCAGTTCGGACAGCGGCTGGCCCTTGATGCTGACCAGCTCCGCCACCAGCAGCCAGGGAATCATGCCGCTGTCGCAGTAGGCAAAGTCGCGAAAGTAGTGGTGCGCACTCATCTCGCCGCCGTAAATGGCATCTTCCTGGCGCATCCGCTCCTTGATGAAGGCGTGCCCCGTTTTCGACTGGACCGGCACGCCACCGGCCGCCTCGACCATGTCGACGGTATTCCAGGTCAGACGGGGGTCATGAATGATACGGGCCCCCGGCTGCTTCTGCAGGAACGCCTCCGCCAACAGACCGACGATGTAGTATCCCTCGATCATCTGGCCCTTTTCGTCGAACAGGAAGCAGCGGTCGAAGTCTCCGTCCCAGGCAATCCCCATATCGGCCCCCTCGTCCACCACCACCTCGGCGGTCTGGGCGCGGTTCTCGACCAGAATCGGGTTCGGGATACCGTTGGGAAACGTCGGGTCCGGATCGTGGTGGACCTTGACGAACTCGATCGGCGCGCCCGCCTCTTTCAGCTTGCGCTCGATCGCATCGAGCGCCGGCCCCGCCGCGCCATTGCCCGCGTTGACGACCAGTTTGAGCGGCTTGAGCTTCGACGGATCGATGTAGGACAGCATCTTGCCGGCGTAGGCATCCTTCAGGTCCTGACGGCTGTATCCGCCGCGCTCGCCCTCGAGGGCGGGCCAGTCCTGCTCCTCCGCTAGACGCTGCATTTCTTTCAGTCCGGTATCACCGGAGATTGGCCGACTGCCTTCCCGCACCAGCTTGAGACCGTTATAGTCGATCGGGTTGTGGGATGCCGTCACCTCGACGCCGCCGTCGACGCCCAGGTGCACCGTGGCGAAGTAGATCTCCTCGGTGCCCACCATGCCGATATCGATGACATCGACCCCGCCGTCCTGCAGCCCCCGGGACAGGGCCATTTTCAGCGCTTCGGAGGTTTCGCGAACATCACCACCGACGACCACGCTCTTTGGCTGCAGCTGTTGCGCATAGGCGCGACCGATGCGGTAGGCAACATCCTCGTTCAACTCGTCGCCAAGCCGGCCGCGGATATCATAAGCTTTGAAACAGGTCAGTTTTGTCACGTTTCGCATCCAATGCTCGAGTATTAAGTTGTGCACACCCCATGGCGGGCTTCACCAGGCCCGCCATGCGCCTCGACAACATCACAACCGGCCGATACCGTAATAGGCGAAGCCCAGCTCTCTCACCAGGCCAGGATCGTAAACATTACGACCATCGACGATCACCGGTGAAGCCATGCGCTGCGCCAACCGTTCGAAGTCCGGCGACCAGTACTCCGGCCACTCGGTCAGCAACAGCATCGCATCCGCATCCTCCACGGCCTCGTAAGCGTCGCGACTGTAATCGATCTGCGGATGCGCGCCGTAGCGCTTCTCTACCTCCGGCAGGGCTTCCGGGTCGTGCAGGCGCACCCGGGCACCCTGCGCCAGCAGCGCCTCGATGGTGCGCAGCGCCGGCGCACTGTCGATGCTGGCGACACCTGGCTTGAACGCCAGCCCCCAAATCGCCACGGTCCGGCCTTTGAGGTCACAGTCATAATGCTGCCAGAGCTTGCGGAACGGCAGTTCCATCTGGCGCAGGTTCTCTGCCAGCACCGTTTCGAGCAGACTGGAGCGACGTTTCTCGCTCAAGAGTTCTGCCAGGCCCTCGATGTACTGGGTAAAATGCTGTCCGCCGAAGCCGCATCCGGGCGCCAGATAATGGCTGCCGATGCGCTCATCCGTGGCCATGCCCTGGCGCACCACCTCGATATCGACGCCAAGCAGGTCCGCAAGATTGGCCAGCTCGTTGATGTAGCCCAGGCGCAGCGCCAGCATGCCGGTTACGGCAAACTTGGTGAATTCCGCCTCACGCCGCGTCATCAGCTGAAGCTGACGCACCGACCCGGAGAACGGCCGCAGCAGGCTCATCAGCCAGCGTCGGGCCGCTTCGTCCTCACAACCGACCAACAGCGCATCCGGTTGGCTGAACTTGTCCAGCGCACTGCCTTCCTGCAGCGTATCCGGCAAACAGACCACCGCCTGTCCTGCAACCTGATCAAGGCTGGCCTGCAGGCGGTCACTGGCGCCGATACCGAAATTACTCTGATTAACCACCAGGCAAGGCCGAACGCCGGCTTGTGCGATCCGCTGCACCAGTTCCACCGCCTGGTCGAGCTGATCGGGCGCCATGGCCAGCCAGTGCACCGGCGCCGAAAGCGCCTCTTCGGCGCCAACCGCCCGCAGTCGCCCGGAGTCATAGCCTTCCCGCAGCAGCTCCATCAGCCCCGGTTCAGCACTGATACTCTTGTGACTGGGGTATATGCTCTTGCCCGCCTCGCTCCGGCCCCAGACCTCACCGGCGCACAACTGCACTTCATTGCCAAATGCGGAAAGCTGAGCCGCGACCACCCAGGCCGCCAGCTCATCACCCCATACCGATATTTTCATCCACTATCGCCTTATATTAACTGAGCGATGGGACCACCGGTCATGACGACCAGCGGCCGGTGCACTTCAGGCCTCGCCGCTGCGCAGCCGCCGGATTTCCGCCAGCAGGCCCGTTGTCGGCAGGTCCATGCCCTCGTCGCTGCCCGCGGCGCCCAGCACCTCGAGCATCCGGGTCGCCATTTTTTTGCCCAGTTCCACGCCCCACTGATCGAACGGATTGATACCCCAGATCACCGCCTGCACGAACACCTTGTGCTCGTATAGTGCGATCAAGGCGCCAAATGTGCGCGGGGACAGCTCATCCAGCAGCAGTACGGTACTCGGCTGGTTGCCGCTGTACTGCTGCCAGGGCGATGCCGGCTCGGCATCGAGGGCCGCATCCCCCAACGCCAGCACCCGCGCCTGGGCCAGGCAGTTCGCCAGCGCCAGCTGGTGCTGGCGCTGCAGCGTCTCGCTCCGGGCCTCGTAGCGCCTTACCGGCACCACGAAGTCGCTCATCACAGCTTCCGTTCCCTGGTGCAGTAACTGGTAGAACGCATGCTGGGCATTGGGACCGACCTCACCCCAGAGCACCGGACAGGTGCGGCGCTCGCTGAGGCTGCCGTCGCGACGCACACTCTTGCCGTTGCTTTCCATCTCGAGCTGTTCGAGATAGGCCGGCAGGTGCGCCAGGCGCCCATCGTAGGGCAGGATCGCATGAGCATGGTAATCGAGCAGATTGATGTTCCAGACACCGACCATCGCCAGCAATACCGCCAGGTTATCCCCCAACGGGGCGGTGCGGAAATGCTCATCCATCGAATGCGCGCCCGCGAGCATTTCGCGGAAATTGTCCATCCCGATTTTCAACGCGATCGGGAAGCCGATGGTCGACCACATCGAATATCGGCCGCCCGTCCAGTCCCAGAAATGCAGTTGATTGTCCTGCGGCACGCCCCACTGCGCGGCTTTTTCCGGACTGGCCGTAACCGCGACAAAGTGGCGGCGTACCAGCACTTCGTCGGCGATCCCGCTGGCCTCCGCCAGCCAGCGCCGGGCGGTCTCGGCGTTGGCCAGCGTATCGATGGTGGTGAAGGACTTCGACGACACTATGAACAGCGTCGTCGCCGGATTGAGCCGATCCAGCAGGCCGGCCAACTGACTGCCGTCCATCGACGAGACGAAGTGGATATTCAAACCCTGTGCGGCTTCCGGCTGGAAGTCCGCCAGCGCCCGGCACGCCATCACCGGCCCGAGATCCGAACCGCCGACACCAATATTGACGACGGTATCGATGGGCTCTCCGGTATAGCCGCGCCACTGCCGCAGGTGCAGCTGGGTGACCATCTCCGCCATGCGCGCCAGGTTGGCGTGCACATCGGGCACCAGGTCCTGACCCGATAGCTGCAAAGACGCATTTTGCGGTAAACGCAACGCCGTATGCAGCGCCGGCCGCTTCTCGGTATCGTTAACCGGCTCGCCAGCGAACAGCGCTTCGATCCAGCGCGGCAGCTCGCTCGCCTCCGCCAGCTCCATCAGCCGCTTCAGCGTTTCTGGGACGATCCGCTGCCGGGACAGGTCAAGCAGCAGCCCCTCGTGCCGGAAGCTCAGCGCCTCGAAACGGCCTTTTTCGGCCAACAGTTCTTTCAGGTGTCGCGGTTTCAGCGCTTCGGCGTGCGTGCTCAGCACCTGCCAGCAGCTATCGGTACTCAATTCGTTACTCCCGCAGACCCTATTCATGGATGACTCCCAGCCAAAAAATTGCTCCTGCATTTTTTGCACAAAGTACGTCCATGGCCTAGATCCGTGCCAGGAAGGCCTTGAGCGCCTCAGCGGTCTCCGGGTGCTTGAGCCCCAGCGCCACATTGGCCTGCAGCAGTCCCGCCTTATTACCGCAGTCATAGATATCGCCGGTCATGCTGTAGGCCTCGAGCGGCGCCTCCTGAATCAACTGCACCAGGGCGTCTGTCAACTGGATCTCGCCGCCGGCGCCGGGCTGGGTGTCCTTGAGCAGGTCCATTACCCGTGCCGGCAAGATGTAACGTCCGACAATCGCCAGGTTGGAAGGCGCATCCGCTCGCGCCGGCTTTTCCACCATACCGCAGAGGGACGCACCATGACCGACCTCAACCGCAGCGCCGCCGCAGTCAACGATACCATAACGCTCGACCTGATCTTCCGGCACCGCTTCGACCATGATCTGGCCGGCGCCGCTTTGACCATAACGCTCAACCATCGCCTGCATATCGGCACCGGTGGTCGCATTGTCGATCAGCATATCCGGCAACATCACGGCAAAATCCTCGCCGCCGGTCACGGCCGCGGCGCAAAGCACGGCGTGTCCAAGGCCTTTCGCGAACGGCTGGCGTACGGAAATGACTTCGATATCCGCCGGCAGGATCTCTTTCACCGACGTCAGCAGCGAGACCTTGCCCTTGCGATCGAGTTCCGCCTCGAGCTCGTAGTGGCTGTCGAAATGGTCCTCGATCGCCGACTTGCCGCTGCGGGTAACCAGGATGATCTGCTTGAAGCCTGCAGCCACCGCTTCCTCGACCACGTGCTGAATCACCGGTTTGTCGACCACCGACAGCATCTCTTTCGGAATCGCCTTGCTCGCGGGCAACACACGCGTACCCAGACCAGCCACTGGAATCACGACTTTTGACAGCATATTCACCAACCTTTTTCTATTCCTTGGAAATTCGCTAAAGATCCCGGAGTCAGCCGGGAACTGCGCCGGGCGCCTGCCATTCCTTCCAGCAGGTTAATTCGACCGGCTTTCCCACCGAAAGCGCGGCCGCCAAGTCGGCTCACTCCGCATAAGGGTCTACTGACAACCGGTCAGCGACCATTAATACGAAATGCTGGCTGTAGCCCACGTGACGACCCGCGCCTATGCAAAACCTCACAGAAACATCTGCAGCTTCCGTTTGAATGAACAGGCCCAGATGCATCGTACAATGTACAAACCGTACAGCCTCATGCCTGCCTGAGCTTAAAGCTCATGCAAACATGACGCCAGAAAAATGCTTCATCTTAGTGCTTGGACTGTGACCTCCCGCGCGACCAGGGCTGCTAAGGCGAAAAGCACCAGCCTAGCACCCTTAACTCGCGCCCAAAGCCGCCCAATCCTGGGCGCTTTTCCCGTGCACGATAAAGTAAGGATTAAGAACCTGGGCGGTATCGGCGTAACTGAGCGGCGCACCGTCGATCTGAATAACGGCCCCGCCGGCCTGTTCAACCACCGCCTGGGCGGCGGCCGTATCCCAGAGTGACGTCGGACCGAGACGCGGATAGACATCGGCGGCGCCCTCGGCGACCAGACAGAGCTTCAGTGAGCTGCCCATCGAGACCATCTCGTGCGCACCCAGCTTTTCCAGCCAGGCGGCGGTTTCGGCGCCTGCATGGGAACGGCTGCCGACCACGCGCCAGGCTTCTCCCTCAGCGTATTCAGCGACCTGAATCGGATGTCGCCCATTGGCGTCAACTTTGAAGGCACCCATGCCTTTCAGGCCGAGATAGGCGACGTCCAGCACCGGCGCGTACACCACACCCAGGATTGCCACGCCATTTTCCACCAGCGCGATATTGACGGTGA